>CAZXSA010000195.1:0-9512 GCA_964642815.1 uncultured Planctomycetales bacterium
ATCTACCCCGACGCCGAGGAGTATATCAACCGGCGGCTGTTTCAGGACCGCATGGAAACGACGGTGGCCGCCATCCGCAAGAATCCCAAGACGCATCCATTGCGCAAGCAGTTACTCAAAGCCGAGCTGCTGCCCTACCAGTTGGACGGCATTGCCTTCGCGGTCGGAGCGGGCCGAGCCATCCTGGCCGACGATATGGGGCTCGGTAAGACCATCCAAGGCGTCGGCGTCGCCGAGATGCTCGCCCGCGAGGCGGGTGTTCGTAAAGTCCTGGTCGTCTGCCCGGCATCCGTGAAATCCCAGTGGCGCAGCGAGATCGAGCGTTTTTCCGATCGGCCTTGCCAGCTTGTACTGGGCGGGGCGGCCGTTCGGGCCCGACAATACGAAAACGATTGCTTTTTCACCATCTGTAACTACGAGCAGGTATTACGCGATCTGTTGGCCATCGAACGAAATCGCTGGGATTTGATCATTCTTGATGAAGGGCAGAGGATCAAAAACTGGGAGGCCCAGACCAGCCGGGTCATTAAGGCCCTGCGGTCGCCGTTCGCCCTGGTTTTGTCGGGTACCCCGCTGGAAAACCGGCTGGAAGAGTTGTTTTCCGTGGTGGAGTTCATCGATGATCGACGGCTCGGCCCGGCTTTTCGCTTTTTCAACCGCCACCGGGTCGTGGATGAGCACGGCAAGGTACTGGGCTATAAAAACCTGAGCGAGTTGCGCCGCCGATTGCAACCTGTTTTACTGCGGCGTACCCGGGCCGCGGTCATGCAGGAACTGCCCCCGCGGAGTACGGAAATCGTCCGCATACCGCCGACCGAGGAACAACTCGATCTCCACGGAACCCACATGCGCGTGGTCAGTTCCATCGTGCGTAAGCCTTATATTTCCGAAATGGATTTGCTGCGTCTCAAGAAAGCCTTGTTGATGTGCCGCATGTCGGCCAACAGCACTTTTCTGGTGGATAAAAATCCGCCGGGATATTCCAGTAAATTGGAGTCGCTGCATGAGCTGCTGGCCAACCTGGCCGGGGAGCAAGACCGCAAGATCCTTTTATTCTCCGAATGGACGACCATGCTCGATCTGATCGAGCCACTGACCCGAAAGCACAAACTGGATTATGTCCGGCTGGATGGATCCGTGCCCCAGAAAAAGCGGCAACAACTGGTTCAGACCTTTCAACGCCAACCGAACTGCCGCCTCTTCCTCACGACTAATGCCGGCTCAACCGGCCTGAACCTGCAGGCGGCCAACACGGTGATCAATGTGGACCTGCCCTGGAACCCGGCCGTCCTGGAACAACGGGTTGGCCGAGCTCATCGAATGGGGCAACGCAATCCGGTTCAGGTTTTCGTCTTGGTCACCGAGCAGACCATCGAGGAAAACCTGCTGCAAACCCTGTCGGCGAAGCGCGAACTGGCCCTTGCGGCTCTGGACGTGGAATCCAAAGTGGACGTGGTTGATATGGTCACGGGGATGGATGAATTGAAAAACCGTCTCGAGATTCTGCTGGGCAGCAAACCGGAAGCTCCTGTCGATGAAAGCGAAAAGGCCAGGCAGGCCGTCGAAGTCGAGCGACTCGCCCGTCGTCAGCAGCTAAGTAACGCGGGAGGCGCGCTGCTGAACGCCGCCTTGACCTTTCTTGACGAACTATTGCCCCCGCCGAAGGAAACGGATGCCTGGCGGGATATGACCCGGCGGATCGGGCAACGCCTGTCCGAATCCCTCGACAAAGACACCCAGGGACGCCCAAGGCTCACCCTGACCCTGCCCGAAACGGTTTCCCTGGACCGATTGGCCGGCTCCCTGGCCCGTATTCTGTCCGTGGCCGGGTAATGCTCTTAATACCCCGGATAGAACGTAAAAATGATGGACAGGGCGATCAGAATAATGATGATCCATTCCAGCACTTCCATGCGCCAATGGGAGTGATGATCCGATAGCTTCTGATAGATGCTCTCCAAGGTCTGAAGCTTGCGCAGGATGCCCGCTTCCCATTCGTGAAGATGAAGGCGCTTGGAGGTCGCCCGATAGACCCGGGCCAGGTACTGGTCGCCCAGCAACTTAATCGCGTTATGCACCCCCTCGAACAGCAAGGCCCCGTCCACCTGCAATTCCGCCACTCGTCGCAGATCCTTGTCCTGCGCCCCGAACAACTGCCGCCACTTTGCCCTCCGCCGGTTCAAGGCCTGATATGCTTCCCCCAAGGCGGCGTCCAGTTGCCGGTCCAGATAACGCATCTCCAGCAGCTCGATATTCGAGAATTCCAGCACGGCCCGCACGTCGTCCGCGTTTTTGTCAAACAGGATCGCCGCGTTCCAGTCGATAATCACCAGATCGTCACCCCCGAAGGATAAACGGCAGGCCAGGGCCTCCTCGATCTCCTGTTGAGAGAGATCGCCGCGTTCGGCGCGCAGAATCCGAGCTAGCAGCGGGGCCTGCTCGGCTAAAGCCCGTTGGCAGTGTTCTCCGCCGCGCAAGGATCCGATATTGTAAATCACGTAATCCTCGACCAGTGCGGAGATGGTCGGCTTGCTCACCGCCGGTTGGATCATAATCAGCAACTGCTCCACCCGCGCCCGCGAGTCGGCCAGTAAACACTCGTTGTCATACAGATCGTCGCTCAAAACCAACAGTCGATCGATCTCGCCATCCAGGGTAATACGGTATTCCACCGAGATCGCCCCGAAATCGTGAATCGTCGCCTCCACCGCCCCCAGGGTACGAAACGAACCAATGGACAGTGGTTCCACATCCATGCTGGCGCGCAACGGCGGCGGATCATACTCAAAATAGCGTGGCGCTCGTCGCTTGTGCTGGATCGTCTTGCGGTATTTGGCCGTCGTAATTCCTTGCTCCGCCTTATCCAGATCGATCGACAATCCGACATCGTAGGCAAAAAAGACGTGAGCCATGCCCTGTTCGATCTCAAATTTCACGGCATTCGTTTCGCCGGTTTCCGCGCGTTCCACTCTGGAGTTGGCCGTATCCATAAATCGCTCCCGCGTTTTCTCGGACGACTCTCGATTGCCCCGAACCCAACAACCTCATGAGCCGGCAGGCAAACCACCACCCGTGGCGATGATCCGCTTCCCTTATTTTACGACCACCAACCGGCGAGTGTACAGCGGCGAACCTCGGTTATGGAATAAACATTTCCCCGGCATCCAATTGATCGCAAAGTCTTCGGTAGAGGTCGGTCAGCATTTGCGGTGTAAATTCCGTCCCCAACGCTCGATCGATCCGCCGGGCGAGACAACCGTGTCGGACCATCGTTTCCATCTCGGCGGTGTAATCATGGAGATCTGATCGGGGACCGGCCAAGGCGTCGCGAATGATATGCTCCCAAAGTCGCCCGGCCGGGCAGCTTGGCCCCTCGCGCCATCCGAAGGCGGCCAGGTACTCCGGGTCATCGATTAACGCGGCCTCGCCATCACGAACCGTTTTGGTGTAGAGCCTCGCCAAACGCTCCGTCGTCCAGGCCTTCTGTTTCGCCCATGTCCCCCACCGCTCCGCCACCAGTAACTTCAAGACCGTCACGACCGCGGCGACGATGGCCAGATCGGCCGCCGGGCATTCCTGCATATCGATCACCCGAATCTCGATCGTATTGCGATCGAACCGGGCAATCGCCCCGCGAGCGTTCACCCACTCGTAAACTAAAAGCCCTTCCGGATCCAACGGCCGTAAATCCGCGTAGATCGGTTCGAGAATAGTGTCATGATACGCCGCGACATCGAACACCGGTTCGGGAATCACCTGACCGCTTACTCGCGGCACGCGGGCACAGTTGCTCGCATAGGAGGCGAGCCGATTATCCATTATCCCGGTGCGCTTGCCCTCCACGATCGGCGAGGATGCCGCCAGCGCCGGCAGCAACGGTAACAGCAGACGTATCGCCGCGTGCAACCGTCCGAATTCCGCGTCATCGTTGAATGGCAGGTTGATATGCAGACTTTGCAGATTGGACCAGCCGTGCCCGCGACAATCAAAAATCCGATTAAACGCCTCGTATACCGCGCTATATCCATGCGGCCACAACCGGGTCTGGCGGTGCGGGTCCATCCAGGGGTGCATTGCTCCGCCCATCAACCGGCCATCCAACGGCTTCGCCAACTCCCGAATCCGCCCCAGATGATGTTGAAAAGCCGCTGCCTGAGCAGCCAAATTCCGCGCCGGACCGGTCGTCTTCAACTCGATCACATGCAGGACCAGTTCGTTGGACCAACTGATATCCTCGAATTCCACATCGCCGGTGATCTCGCCGGCGGCGGCCGCCAGTACCTGATCGGCGACCGGCAGTACATCCAGCCGGTCGCGATCGACCAGCATGTACTCCAGTTCGATCCCGATACCCTCAAAGAGTCCCACCGTTGGCCCGTCGGACACGCCGATATACTCCTTCGCGGATATGTTCGATCCGTCGGATAAACGACCGGATTATCCGCTCGTAAAGATCGTCCTTCAACAGGCGATCCTCCACCCCCGCGTCGATGTTGGGGTTATCGTTGATCTCGATAACATACGCCTGATTGCCCACCAGTTTCAAATCGACTCCGTATAACCCATCGCCGATCAGCCGGGCGGCCCGTACCGCTGTCCGGACGATTCGCGGCGGGGCCTGTTCGACCGCCAGCGTCTCCGTGCGCCCGTAACCTCGCTTGCCGTCCGGATGCCAATGCATGATCTGCCAATGGCGGGGCGCCATGTAATATTTGCACACATACAACGGCTCCCCGTCCAAAACCCCCACCCGCCAGTCGAACGCGCTCGGCATGAACGCCTGAGCCACCACCACGTCCGAATCCTCCAGCAATTCAGCCACCTTCCGCCGATAGCCCTCCAGATCCTCCACCTTGCTGACCCCCATGGAAAAGGCGCTGTCCGGCTGCTTGAGCACCAGCGGGAACCCCAGTTCTTTCGCCGTTTCCTCGATGTTGTCTTTCTGCACGATAACCGTACGTGGCGTGGGAATCCGGTGCAAGGCAAGCAACTCGGCCATATAAACCTTATTGGTACACCGGGCAATCGACATGGGATCGTCGATGACCGCCATACCCTCGGCCGCCGCGCGTCGGGCAAAACGATAGGTATAATGATTCACGAAGGTAGTTGTCCGGATGAAGAGGGCGTCGAATTCGCCGAGGCGGGCATAATCGTCCTTGGTAATCAGTTCCGTGCCGACCCCGAGGTGCCGGGCTGCGCGCATGAACTTTCGGATCGCCACCGGGTCGGAAGGAGGCTCATCCTCTCCCGGATCGTGCAACATGGCCAAGTAATAACGCGGAAGGGGCAGGAACCGGTTGTAACGCTGCCGACGCCTGAAATACTCCTCGGCGGCGGCCACTACCAGGGCATGATGCGTTGGCGGAATCTCGCTGGTCGGAATCGGCCGAACGCTCCGTAACTGCCAGCGAAGTTTATCGCGCACGAAATAGGCCCGCAAAAGCGGGCTACGGAACCGCCCGAACAACCGCCGCCCCAACTGGGCATCCCGCTGGGTCAGCGTCTTCCCGAAATAAATACTCAACGAAAAATCGTCCGGCCGCACCGGTCGCAATGTTTTCTGGATCAGTTCATCCATATCCTCCGAGATCGCCCGCACCAGAGCGGATGATTTCATGTCCTGAATGGCCATGATGTCCGGTTCCGGTTTATGCTCCCGGGCCTCGGCCAGTAGCGATACATAATACCCCAGGCTCTGGTAACTGTAGGATCGGCATAGATTGAACACCCGCGTGTTCGACATCCGGTGATACGTCGGGTCGGTCAGATACCGCCGGGCGCCCACCACTTCCACCCCGGGTATGGATAAAGGCCAGTGATCCGGGTCACGCACCACGATTAAGATCGGCATGATTGCTCCGCCCCACGGCCGCTCCTCGGCCGGATAACCAGTAATTTCGCGTCATAGGTCATGATCCCGAGCATGATCGCCCCGATCAAACGGTCGGCATGCACCTCGTAAAAATGGCTGTCGGGATACGGATGGTGGCGGTAGGGGTCGGCGATGCTCACCAACCGGGCGGTGCGATCCATCCCGTGGACCACGACAAAATGCCCCACCGGCACCCCCGCCGCGTCGTCCGGTTTGAAATCCCCCGGCCGTTCGCGCTTGCACTGATACAGCCAGGTAGCGCTCAAACCGGTTATGATCGGGATTTGTTCCGCCAGAATCCCCTCGATCAGAGACACGGTAATTTCCTCAAGATAAACCCGCCCGCCCCGATCCAGAAACTCAACATACGCCTGGGAGGCCTCGCACAGTTTGGTGTCGGTTTTTGCGTGTTGCTGGGCGATCAACCGTTCCCGCATCGGCGGCGCCCCGGGCACGAACCAGCTTGGGTCGAACATCTGCAAATCGCAAGTATAGATCGTCGCCTCGTAACCCCGGCGCAAAGCGTGCAATGCAAGCAAGACGGCCAGCGTCCCTCCGCTCGGAAGCTGGGGAACCTCCCGAACCACATCGTCCAGCGGAACCTCGTCTTCGTAATAGCGATAGACCGCGTGGAGGCAGGCCGGTCCGCATGTCCGGTCGTCGGGCTGCGGAGTGATGTCAAAGTCAAGCTTACGGTTCAAAAACAAATTCCTCTGCCGCCAACCAAGTGCGGCCATAAGCCATTATAGACATCCCCTGTAAAAATTCGCAATACCCTCCCTCCGGCCCATTCTGAATCACCCGCCGGAACGGCTAATATCCCGGAGGAGGGGTGGTCGTCAGACGGCTCAGCGGACGGCGGGTGCAATAGGTAATATATCCGTGCTGTTCGCCCCGTTGGTAGGCCTCGTCCGCTCGCTGGACAGCGTATTCACAATTGAAGACCGGCAAACCGGCGTCCAGGTAGGAATCAAGAAATCCAATATATTCTTCCGTCAGATCGGCATCGGTGGGATCGTCGGCGCCGTCCGGGTCATTCCAGTTATCGAAGGAGGTGCCGTCGAACCATACCGCCTCCTGGGCGATGGCATCGATCACGTCAAGCAGTTCCGGATGATCGTCAAGCAGGCCCGCCGCGTTTTGCTGAATAATCAGAAAATTCGGGTTGCGCAGACGGGCATAATCGCGAATTTCGCCGATGAACCGGATCATTTCGGCGGCCGGATCGACGCCGGCGGCGGCCGCGGTGGCGATCACATGCTCATCCTCGTACCCCTCGACCCAATCCAGATAGACTCCGTCGAAACCGCTCTCGAGCACCTCGTCCAACATGCTGGTATAATCGCCGTAAGGCGCGCTGTCCTGATTCTGCCCGTAAATAACGATATCCTTCCAGCGTTCATCCCAGTAGGCCACGGGGTAGTCGCCTACCCACCCGTCGGGATCAACGGTAAGAATGTAGTCAGGCCAATCAGCGGGCAAAGGATCGCCGGCCGCGTATTCCACCGACCATGTCCAGTACCAGCGCCAATCCTCGGCTTCACCGATGTCAATATAGGCGATAACCAGCTTGCGATGCTCGCCATCGCCGGCGGCCGAGTTCTTCAGGCGATCGACCATCTGTTTCGTATCGAAGTCGCGGGTCTCCTCGGAAGACCAATCGGTACGGGTCGGCTCGAGTACAAGCAGATCGTATCTGGACGCGACCAGAGCGGAGACTTGGCCGGGGTCGGCAAGGCTCTGGATCTGATAGGCCCACGTGGAAACCTGATCGATCGCCAGCGGTCCGGCCGTGGGCAAAACGCCGTTGTTGTCCGTATCGTCGTCGTCACCATCACTATCACCATTTTCGGAGCATACCGCACTCAGGCTAAAGCCCGCCAAAATGCAAACCACGACCATGCGGGGCCATCGCATACCTTTACGCATCTTATTACCCTTTCATATCAGCGCCTTTATGGGTGCGCGACTCATGGATTAAGCATGTTCTGCCAATTCGTCGGCATATCCAATTGCATTAACCAGGCCCGCTCCTGGCCGACGTTACGGTTCCAATTTGAGGCCCATACGACCCGGCGGCCATCCGTGGTAATGCTCGCCTGGGTTTCCTCCCAATAGGCGCCGGTTGTACCGTAAACCTTGGACAGATAAAACACACGAGGGGCGGCGGGATCAAGCTCGATGAGAATAATGCTTCGATCGAGCCAGTTTTGTTCGGCCGCCCCGGGTTCGATATACGTGGAAACGACGGCGTAACCCGGATAATTACACGAAATATGCACCCCGCTGCGTAAACCGATCGGCGACTCCGAATCGTAGAAGAGTCGCACAAGCCGCACGTGGTTGGAACCCGCGTAACCACCGTCGGATTGGCTGACGGGTTGAGTATCGGGATCGAGCGGAAGCATGTCAATGTAATCGGTTTGCGCGTTCTGCATGACGATGACCTCGTTCCCCTGGCGATCAAGCCCGACGTCGGCGTGCGCGGTATTATTGTCGAGACGGTGGAACTGCGTCAGTTCCCTATCGGCCAGGGTCAGACCGGTAAAGGGCTCACCGTTGTTGTAATCCCCGCCGACCAGAACCCAATGGCCATGAGGCGACATACCCACCCAGTCGATGGAAGATTCGCCGACCGTCAGCGTATACAGACCTAGCACCTGGTCGGTTTGCCGATCCCAGGTAAACAGGTAACGGGGACGGTAATCGTCGTTCATGCCTTGCAATAGAAAAGCCCAATAGCGTTTGTCCGTGGAGGATTCGCCTTCGTCGCGCATGGTGATGCGATAGAGGTCGCTCTGGGCCGCGATGATCGGACCGACCGTGGCGTCCTGACTGAAATCCTTGATCGTGGTAACCTGATTGGTCCGCACATCGATGGTAACAATACTAAAATCCTGAAGCCCCCAGATCAGGTTGGTATCGTCCGGATCCCAGCGCGGTTCCTCGATATTCAGATCGGTGACCAGTTGCCCGGCCTGATCGTAGGGCATGTTCTGTGTACGATAAACCTGGTAACCACCCTGCCGCACGTCGGTCAACACGATCATCGATTGGTCGGCGTTAAAAGGATCATGGCGGGAATATTCATGCCGCAAATCCTCTGACTCAACCACGCGAGTCTGGGAAGTACCGAACGGGACATAAGGAACCGATTGGCCGGCCGCGGGAACGCTGGCCGAGCCGATCTTGTAGGTGGGGTTATCCCCGGAGAGCGGATCGGGCACTTCCCGAAACGCGCCGGAAAAGGGCGTGTTTTCACCGGTGCCCGTATCTCCACCGTTGCTATTGTCATTCTGGTTCTGCTCCTGACATACCTGACACATGCAGACGGCCGCCAGAATAGTAATCAATAGGTACCTGCGGGGCACATTTGAGTTCATGGTTCATCCTCCCTCGGAAACGATAATCTTTAACGAGACGACTCTGATCTTCTGTTTTTGATACATAGCACCGCCGGTTCAATTTCCGTCCCAACCGGCGATACGGGCCAGCATCCACCAGAAAGCCCGCCCTTTCTGGTAACAATTGAAACACACGGAATGCTGGCATTCTTCGTTATCGGTGCAATCAAAATCCGGACACGTATGCGTGGAACACCACGTTTCACACCATTCGCACCAGTCGCTGCCGTCCG
>CAZXSA010000196.1:0-9441 GCA_964642815.1 uncultured Planctomycetales bacterium
ATCTTCAGTCCGCCCAGTTCCATTTCCGTTTGTTGAATCATGCTTCGTTACTCCAGGATGTTCGTTATAACCTCATCGCCTACAAACTCGCGCATCTCCGGATATACTCGATTTATTCCCTCGCTGGCGCTTCGGGCTGGTAAGCGGTTTTATTTCATTATGAAACCATCGGTCACAGTCTTCGCATGCCGAAGCCGCCGCCGACTTCGATGCTTTCGCCCGTCGAATAATCGAGGTAGCCTTGGGCGAACGCGGAGACGACGCCGGCCACGTCCTCGGGCTGGCCCCAGCGTTTGTTGATCAACAGACCTTCAGCGATCAGCTTGTCGTATTTCTCCTTCACGCCGGCGGTCATGGGCGTCATGATGATGCCCGGACACACTTGGATAACGGGGATGCCGTATTCACCCAGCCGGTGGGCGTAAAGTTTCGCGACCATGCTTAAACCCGCCTTGGACACGCAGTACTCCCCGCGTGATGGCGAGGAGGTATACGCGGAGATCGAGGTAATGAACAGAATCCGCGGAGCGGGTACCTTGCCCGCCTGCTTCCAGGCGATCATTTTGTTAGCCACCAGTTGGGTCAGGAAATACGGCCCCTGCAAGTTGATATGGATCAGGCGTTCAAAGCTTTCCTCGTTTGATTCGAGGATGTCGAGCCGCACCTTGGGGGCCACGCCCGCGTTGTTGACCAGCAGGTCGATCCGCCCCCAGCGTTGATCGATAGCGGCAACCATGGCCTGACGCTGCTCGGATGAGGAGATGTCCGCCTGGAAGACTTCGGCCTGTCCGCCGGCCTGCTCGATGGCTTGTTTGACTTCATAGGCGCCCTTTGACGTGTCCTTCGGGTCGGCCACCACGTCATTGATTGCCACGGCAAAGCCGTCCCGCGCCAGCCGCAGGGCGATACCACGGCCGATACCCTGCCCCGCCCCGGTTACCAATGCCACAGGTTGTTCGTACATATTGATATTCCTCTCATTATCCGGTCGATTCATCATTTCCGATTGGGCGAGCCGGACAGCCATTATCGCCCAAGGTGCAACCCGCCATCGACGTGGATCACCTCGCCCGTGGAAAAGGCCAGTTCCCCGCGAGCCAGCAGGGCGACGGCGCGGCCGACATCTTCCGGCCGCCCCCAGCGCTTGCCGGGTAGCCGGCCGTCCTTGATCCGTTGGTCATATTCCTTGCGCAAATCCTCCGGCATGTCCACTTCGACCGCCGCCGGCCGCACTTCGTACACACCGATACCGTATTCCGCCAGCCGAACGGCGAACAAGGTGGTCATCATGGTCAGTCCGGCCTTGCACAGACCATAAGGCCCGCGGCCGACATGAGGACCGAATGCCTGTGACGGGTTGACGTTAATGATCGTCGCTCGCGGAATGATTTTTTCCTTGAGCTGGGCGATCATCAGCCTGGCCGTCGCCTGGGTCAGAAAATACGGTCCCTTCAGATTCACATCCATCGTTTGCTCATAGGTTTCCTCGTCGTCCACGAGCAGGTCCGTGGCCAGCGGCGGCGTTAGGCCGGCATTGTTGACCAGCAGGTCGAGCCGACCGTGGTGCTCGATGCAGTAATCGAGCAGGGCGTGGCGGTGTTCGCGGACGGCCACGTCGGCCTGGCAGGTGTCGGCCCGGCCGCCGCCCTTGACGATCAGGTCCACGACCTGCTCGGCCGCGGCATCGTTATTGTTGTAATTGACCAGCACGGTAAAACCCGAGCGAGCCAGAGTCAGGCATATCCCCCGACCCAGCCCGCGGGAACCGCCGGTCACCAGGGCCACAGGTTGTTTTTCCATGACGACGTTCCTCCTGCGCTCATGCAACAGGGTAATTTAAGGCCGTCCGCCGCGATTGCCAAGCACGCGGGGGAATTTCATTCCAGACCGTCGCTGCTTCCGGCGTGGATATCGGGCATGACTTCGTCGATGCAACGTGCGAGAGTGTTGACAAGATATTCAAGGCTGGCAAGTGAAATGGCCAAGGGCGGCATAAGGACGATCGTGTCCGCCAGCGGGCGCAGGATCACGCCATGGCGGCGGGCTTGGGCACAGATTTTCGCGCCGACTTGCAGGCCGTAAGGATACGCCTCACGCGAGGCCTTGTCGCGGACCAGTTCCACGCCCGCGATCAACCCGCGCTGGCGGATATCTCCGACGTGGGGATGATCGGCCAGGCGGTCCAGGCCGGTGGCGAGGATGGTGATTTTTTCGGGAAGCTGTTCAAGCGTCCGATCCGATTGAAACAGATTCAATGAAGCCAGGGCCGCGGCACAACCGAGCGGGTTACCCGTGAACGTATGTCCGTGATAAAAAGTTTTCCCCGCGTCGATCGGGCCGAGAAAGGCGTCGTAGATTTCGTCGGTGGCCAGAGTGGCCGCCAGAGGCAGATAGCCGCCGGTCAGCCCCTTGCTGATGCAGAGCAAATCGGGGCGAACCTCCTCATGCTCGCAGGCGAACATGGTACCCGTCCGCCCGAAAGCGGTGGCCACCTCGTCGGCGATGAGCAGGGTGTCGTGCCGGTCGCAGAGTTCGCGGATGCGCCTCAAATGCCCGGGCGGGGCGGTGATGATCCCGCCGGCGCATTGCACCAGCGGCTCGACGATCACGCCGGCCACTTGTCCACGATATTGTTCGAGCAGTTCGCCTACCGTTTCCGCGCAGGCCAACCCGCAGCTTTCCGGCGTTTTCCGCAACGGGCATCGGTAGCAGTAGGGCGGAGAAGCGAACTCGGTCTTGAATAGCAGCGGTCGATACAGGCGGTGAAATAATTCGATCCCGCCCAAAGCAACTGCGCCGATTGTATCGCCGTGATAGGCTTCACCGAGAGCGATGAAGCGGTCCCGCTTTTGGCTGCGATGGTGCCAGTAGGCGTAGGCCATCTTACACGCGACTTCGACGGCGGTCGAACCGTCGTCGGAATAGAACACTTTGTTCAGGCCGGCCGGGGCAATGTTTACCAGCCGTTCCGCCAGTTCGATGGCCGGGGGGGAGGCCAGGCCGAGCTGCGTGGAATGGGCGATCCGCCCGAGCTGCTGGACGATCGCCTCGTCGATGTCCCGTCGCCGGTGCCCGTGAATGTTGCACCACAGGCTCGAATGCCCGTCGATATAGCGGTTTCCGTCCGCGTCGATGACGTATTCCCCTTCACCGCCCACGATAATCAGTGGATCGACGGCGTTCCACAGACTATGTTGTGTAAAAGGGTGCCACACATGCCGGTGATCCAGTTCGATCAGCCGTCGTTGTTCCTCCGGTGATAACCGCGCCGAGCGGGGTTTCATGTTTCCTTCGGGCCTGTTCATCCTGAACAGTATAACCTGAAACATGGTCGGTCATAGTGACGAATGCGCTCTTATTCGTTCTCGGGGATGAATTGGCCGGTCCCGTCGTTGAGCAGGATCGATATCGAATCGGAATTCATATTGGCTACGGCCAGGTCCGCCGCGCCGTCACCGTTCAAATCCTCCGCGATGACAAACGAAGGCGCCTCGCCCACGGCGATGCTTGGAGGCGAGTCAAAGGTTGCGTGGCCCCGATTAAAAAAGATCGACACGTCGTCGGAGATATTGTTGGCGACGGCCAGATCAATATAACCGTCCAGATCAAAATCGCCGGTGGCCACGGAGAGAGGATAACGGCCGGCTGACAATTCGATGGCTGGTCCAAAGCCGTCGTTGGAATTGAGATAGATAGAAACCGCGCCGGGGTCCGTTTTGTCGTTCTCGTCGCCGGAAATGGTCACGATCAAATCAAGCCGGTCGTCGTTGTTCACATCCCCAACGGCCAGTGCCGAAAGGTTGCGGGTTGTCCCGATGGACCATTCTCTGGTGACTTCGAAGTCCCCCGATTCGTTGCCGCCTAAAATCAGGATTTTGTCGGACTTCTGAGCGACGACGAGGTCGATCCGTCCGTCGTTATCGAAATCGCCGGTGGCCACGCTGCGGGGTTGCGCGTCGGGATCGTTCAACTTGATGGTTTCGACGGTAAAGACGCCCTGCCCGTCGTTGCGGAAAATCCAAACATCGTCGCCGATGCCGTTGACGGCGGCGAGGTCGAGGTCGTTGTCCCCGTCGAAATCCGCCGTAGCGACAGCCCAGGGCGGTCGGCCGAGATAAATCTCTCTTGCCGGATCGAAACTGCCATCGCCCCGATTAAAGAGAAGGGCCAGCCGAAATCCGGCGGCGACCACAAGATCGGTATCGCCGTCGGCATCCCAATCGCCCCCGGCGACAGATATGGGGGTGTCGCCCACCTGAGCGTTGCTGCCCACCGTAAAGGAGGCGGTTCCGTCGTTGAACAAGGTCGTCACATTGGCTCGGCTGAAGTTGGCAACTATAAGATCGGGGGCAAGGTTACCGTTCAGGTCGCCGGCGAAAAGAGCGACCGGATTGGCCCCGTCAAGAGGTACGCACTCCGATGCCGACAGGCCGCAAGCGGTGATCAGGGCGTAGTTTGCCGGGCCAAGCACCCCGCCGCAGCCGGCTCCCGCCAGAGCGGCAGCCTCCAGCAACAGCAAAATCCGAACAACACGAACGGGATGAATGATGCTCCGCATGGCCATACTTTCGAAAGGCGAATGTGCAACGATATAGCCCGCCGGCGCTGGTGGCCAGGATATCCCTGCGACACCATGAATGTAGATAGAATGACCCCAGGGATCAAGGTCTTTTCATGGCCGTTGACCGAACGATCTTTCTCCGTTGTTCATCAGGGTGGCGACCGTGCCGGCCGAGCGGTTCGCGGTAACCACGTCCAGATCTCCGTCGCCGTCCAGATCGAGAACCAGCAGGGCGTATGGTTCCGAACCGATGCGATATGGCCACTGCGGCTCGAAAGTACCGTCGCCGCGATTAAATAATAGAGACACGTCTTCGGTTTCCTTATTGGCCACGGCCAGGTCGGGGTGGCCGTCATTATCCAGATCGCCAGCGGCGATAGCACAAGGATATCCCCCGGTCGGATAGAAAACGGGGGCCGCGAAATTGCCCCCTCCGTCATTGAGCAGGATGGCCACGGTATCGGTAAAGAGGTCGGCCAGTACCAGATCGGCGGCCTGATCGTGGTTGAGATCCGCGGCGAGCAAGGCCACGGGCAGGGTACTGTCCGCCGTCTCGCCGGTGGCGATGAAGGTTAACCCACCTTGGTTGGACAGAATAGTGATGCCGCCGAGTTCCTCGACCATGCCGACGTGGGCATAGGCAAGGTCCGGTACGCCATCGCTATCGAAGTCGCCGGATGCCAGGGCCGAAAGGTTTGTGCCCCGGCCGATCACGATTCGCTCGTCCAGGCCGGCGTTCCCCCTGTTAACCAGAATGGCAATCTCATCAGTGACCATATTGAGCACCGCGAGGTCGAGGAGACTGTCGCCATCGAAATCCGAGGTTAAGGCCACAAACGGGCCAGCCCCCGCGGTGGAATCAATGGGAGGCGAGAACTTGCCGTCACCTTGGTTGAGTAAAAGAGAAACGGAATCCGATCGAAAGTTGGCGGTAGCGAGGTCCGCGAGGCCGTCGCCATTGAAATCGCCGCTCACCACGAAAACGGGGTTTCTTTCGGGCAACGCGAGAGCGTCGATGGTGAATGAACCGCGGCCATCATTGCCCATCAGCCACAAGGTAGTGGATGTTGGGTCGGCCACCGCCAAATCCGCATGGCCGTCGTCATTCCAGTCGCCGGTGGCGAGGGCGGCCGGTTCGGTTCCCACCGTGATTTCGGAATTCGTCGCCGGTGCAACCAGCCCCACGGTTTCGGCGAGAAGCAACACCGCATCCTGTCGAAGCCGCGCATCGATGATCGGAAAGGTGTGTATGTCGAAGATGGTATTCTTAAAACTCTGATCGAGCAGTAAATAATCGGGTGCGTCGTAGGTATTCATCAACGCCAGATTGTCGCGCACATGATACAGGCCCAAAAGGTGGCCAATCTCGTGGGCGGTAATATTACCGATGGCCGTGCCGAGTTGTTGCGCATCAGGTGGGTGGGTGAACAGGTCCGGCGTAAAACGTTGGGTGAACACGATGGCCTCATCCCGCGGGTCCGTGTTGTAGGAGTCGGTGCCGGCGAGGGCCATGCCCAACCCGTGGGGATCATAACCGCCGAAATAAACTCGTGAATACGGCCCATCGGGCGGTAGATCATGGTCCGAATCGAGAATCAAGACGTTGAAACGGGCAAAATTCTGCCGGCAGGTGGCTACGATCCTTTGTTTGATCGCCGTCGTTTCCCCCGCATACCGCGCGTCGATATCCCCGGCGTTAAAAGAATCGATCGAAATTTGTCCGACCGCCGGGATGGTGATTTGCGCTGCGTTAAAATCCAATAGGACCACCTGGCTTTGAAGGCTGGGTACGGTTTCTCCATGTTCAAGACTAACGAAAATCTCGTAATCGCCTTCGACACGCTGGCCGAACGCTGCCTGGGTAATAACCGCATAATATGCATCCGCGCCATGACGGATGATTTGATTGATGGACGGGTCGAGGCTTCCAGTTCGGGTTGGATCGTTATCGTTGAGGGCGAACAATTTGCCGCTCGCGTCGAACACCGCCAAAATGGTATCGAAACCTCCCGTTTGGGTACGTACCTCGAGAATCAGGCGGTCACCGGCTTGCAGCGGCCCCAGGGCGAAATAATCCGCTTCCTCGCCCTCCGGGCCAATGTAAATTCGGCCCCGTAGTAAGGCCCGGCCGAGGGCATCCCACTGAACAATCGTCGCTTTTTCCAGTGAGCCGTTCGGTTCCTGTTCATCAGTTGGAGGAGTATCCGGGAGCGTGTTATCCGGGGTGGTATTGGGTATACAGTGTGGCCCCGGTATGACCATTAGGCCCAGAACGATCCAGATGAGGGGGGTTTTGACCGAGGTCATCCTAGCACCACCTCACGGCCGTTACAGTTCGCCCATGCCGAACAGGCTGCCGGCCGCCCGATGGCACGATTATAAAAGAAAACACCGGGCGTCCGAAGACGGCCCGGTGCTTTCCGGAGGGGAAAAGCTTTATGGTAATCACCCCAGGCCAACCGGCCCGGCGGTGCTAATCCTCAAAAGAATCTTAAACCACCCATAATAATATACTCAAGATAATCGAACAATTCAAGTTCCTCAAGCCCCTTTATGGAAATTCATTTGTGAATTGTTGTGCGAACTGGGCTTTCATTACCCTCACCGAAAGCAAAATACCGTTATCCACATAACTCTTTTTCAGATTATCCATCTTCCAATATAGTTGTCGGCAGAAAGGTACCATTTTCTCCAATATTGCCCGATTGCAGTAACGTGGGCTGGACTTTGATGCCACTTTTAATAGTTGCCGAATAGCGTATCATTTACTTCTGAATAGTGATGGAATTCCGACATGTGCGACGCATTGTATTTTCCTCCATTCTTACCCAATTGCCTGTTTTAACTGGCAAGCATTTCCATCAGCCGGTGGCATGTCGCGTCACGAGCATTGTGGAGAATTGAAAAAATCACAGGTTGTGGTATTTTTTTCGGGGAGTCAGGGGACTTACCCCATGAGCATTTTTTGACTGGTTTTGGGATTTTTCGCCCGCCATCACCCTGTTCTGGAGAAATAGCGTGAAATTTCTTGGAAATGCCTGGTTGGCCATCTTGTGTTTGATGGTTGGAGTCAGGATAGATACGCAAGCTCAAACCGAACCCTTCGAATTGGCCGGCCGCCCCTTCGCCAGCAATGACCACTTGGTCGCCGTTGCCGTTTTTCACTGGTTTACCTGGCATGAGGGTTGTGACGGCTGGCCGCCGCCCCAATCCTGCGGGCAGGCGTCGGGATTGTGGCGTCCCCACGAGGGCCGTGACCAATGGACCGGCCAACCGGATTTCTGGGTCCGACAGATCAAGGACATCATGGATGCCAACATCGACATAATGTACATCCACCTCTACCCCGGCATGGAGGAACAACGCCGCAATCTCTTCACCGCCATGTACCAAATGCGTCAGGCCGGCTATGACGTGCCCAGAGCCGTTCCGTTTCTCGACCCGGCCTTGTGTTGGGAACACCATACGCTTGATCTGGCCACCGAGGAGGGCAAAGACCGATGGGTGGATCAATATGTCCGCTTCTTCAACCAGTATTTCAAGGCCAATCCCGACCCTCGGGCGGTCGATTATCTCGGCACCATGGACGGTCGCATCATGCTCAATACCTGGCTGATGGGCTACACGAAAAACGATGACAAGCTCACCCGCCGAGATGTTGAAAGCCGGCTTGCCGCGCGCCTGGGCGACCGCTATCCAGTTTTCAAGCAACCCGTCTATCAGATCGCCACCCCCTGGTTTTTCGAGGACACTCAATATCCGCGCTGGGCCGATCAATTGGATCGCCAGTTCGCCACTCCGGACTACTACGCGGAATGCAACATCCCCGGCCACGTCGGCGGCTACACGGTCAAGCCCGGCGTTTCGAATCAGAACATCGTTTCTCCCGGCTATTTCCTGCCGCGCCGCGGCGGCAGGGAATACCAGGTCGCTTGGCGCAAAGTGCTCGAACAGAATCCCGGCCACCATCGCGTTTTTGTCGAATCCTGGAACGAATACGACGAGTCCACCGGCATCTATGCCGCCGATCCCGGTCCGCCTTTTATCTCGCCCGACAATCACGGCGGCAACCATCACGATACTTGGTCCGCGACAAACAATCCGCGAGAATATATCGACACAACTCGCCATTTCGCGTCGCTGTTTAACGGCCGGCCGGCATGTGATGCCGAGTTCATTGGCTATGACCTACCGACCCGTGTGACTCCGGGCCAAAAGTTTTCCGTCGAGATCGTGGTCCGTAACCGAGGCAACGAAAAGTGGTCCGCGGCCGCCGGCTTTCATCTCGATGTTCAGGCCACGCCTTTTTGCCGCGGCCCGATCATCATGGATGACCGCGATCCGGCGGATGAAATCGCCCGATTCGGCGGCATCTTTCGCGGTCGGCCGAAATCCTTCCGGCTGCAAATGACCGCCCCCGAAAAACAAGGCCGCTACGAAATGTATTTTCAGATGCGGAAAAAAGACACCGGCCCCTTCGGTCAACGCCTCCATCCGTGCGTGGAGGTGGTCGATGGCCCCGCGCCATCCTCCGGACCTTCCGTCCAGGAGAGGTAAATTAAGAACTATTTAGGGGTTTCGACGAGCAGCTCGTCGATAATCAGAGCCGCCCGCCCATGAATCTCGACGAAGAAGGCGTAATCGTCGCGATCCAGCATGTCGAATTTCAGCACGCGTCGATCCCGATAGCCGGTCGGGGCCGACCAGTATCGGTGGCTCCCCATATCCTCGCCGCCCCCGGTCGGCCGCAACCCGATGGCGAAGGATGGACCGCCTTCCTCGCCGCCGGCCAGCACCGCGTAACTTACGGTGATCTGGTAAGGTCGATGCGGCAATAAGGGCATCTGGGCCGGGTCGGTCAGTATCCCCTGATGCCAGGC
>CAZXSA010000197.1:0-9433 GCA_964642815.1 uncultured Planctomycetales bacterium
CCCTGAGATTGCCGGTCGGATTACCGGACGCCGAATCCCAGACCATCGTGCCGTCACTAAAGGAACCGGTTTTCCAACCGGCCAGCGTCCAGCTTTGGGCATCACTATTGAAGGGGAAGGTCGCGACGATCTGGTCAGGCAACGGGTTGACATAAACCTGCCAACTCTCGTCATCGTAGCCTTGGGCGTTGGTAGCCCGGATGGTGATGGTTTGGGTCGTGCCTGCCTGACCGGAGGTCGGGGTCCAGCCGGAGACGTAACCGCTGCTATTGACCTGCACGCCGCTCGGTCCACTGACGACGGACCAGGTGATCGGAGCCGTGCCTTGGATAAGCGTGAGTTGTTTGGTGTAGGGCGTACCCACGGTGGCGCTGTCGGGGTCGGGAGTCGCTTCCGCGATGACCGGAGGTAAATCGGAAGATGAAGCGGTTCCGACAACGCGGACATAATCCTGACGGACATAGGAAGTGTCCCACCAGTACACGCGAAAATCGTAAGCGTGCCCGGCGGTGGCGGTGAAATCGACGCGAATTTCCTTGTACATGAAATCGCTGGAGAAATTCCAACGGTAGACATCCTTGCTGGCGACCACGGTGCCGGTCGTGGTGTTATATACCTCACAAGTGACCACCTTGTCGTTGCCGGCGTTGAGGATGTCGATCATCAAGGAGAAGTAGGCCCTGGCCGAGCCGGTAACGGTATTCAAGTTGATGCCGCGGGTCATGTAGCCGGGGGCGTCCTGGGCGACGTTGGCGCTCCAGCCGTCGTTGTCCGCCCGGCCGATATTGTGGCTGACGGCCTCGGCTTGATAGGTCCAGGTGGTTTCCGTCGTGGGCACCGGGGTGCCGAACTGATTGCGGAGCATGATGAACATCTCTTCGGCGGTTACGACCTGGACATTGCTGTTCAGACTGGTGACCAGGAGGTATACATTATCCATCACCGAGCTGCCGCCGCCGTCCCCGCCCCAGTAGGACCAGGCATGAATATTGACGAGGGAGTACGAATTCTGGTCGCTGGTCGGATTGGTCGGGCGGGCGTTGATGGCTCCGGCGATTTCCGTGGCGCTGGCGGGGTACCCGGAATTTTCCCACATAACGTAATCATAACCTTTGATGGGCTTGCCGCTGACCCAGCGGGTACCGGCGGTACCTTTGTAATAGTTGGCGTACTGTTTATAGATAACCCCGAGGGTTTCCTCCGCTTGGGCCCACTTGTCGCTGTAAGACTTGTCCGTGCCATCATCGAGAACCGAGATGACACGGAGATCGGATTCGCGGATATAGTTATTCATCTTGGCCACGTAGCCGTCCCGATCCACGTAGTGCCTCGGATACATATAGCTGGTTCCGGACGGGCCGGCCACGAAAAAGTCGTTGTTCGTGGCGCTGTTGTAGTAATATTGAATGACCGGCGGACAGGCGTCGAGACAGGCGGCGTTCATCTCCCAGTTCATCTTGAACTGCCCGCGATGGCTGTTGCCCCACCAGTTCGGCCAGGGGAAATTGCGTTGCAGCCATTGAATGTTGTCGCCGTCGGACATGACGATGGCCACGTAGTGTTTTCCGGTCTGGGGCATGAGCGAGGGCGAAGCATGCACGGCCGTCTTTTGGGCGGCCCGTTTGTTGCCCAACTGCGCGAGCAGAGAGAAGTTTTCGCTGTAATTGGTCACCACGGGGATGGTATTTTTCTGGCTGCAATGCTTTACCCAGGCAAACTCATCCATACCCCAACCGAAATTCAGGGAATGATCGACGGCGGCGGTGTTGATCGTTTGGCGAAAGGTGGAGGATCCATTGCCATCATAGTACATCAGGTATTTGCGATAGGTGGCCCAGTCGCCGAGAAATTGCTGGGTAGCCGCGCCCGAGCCATCATACTGCTCGATCAAACCGTGCGGATTGAAGGACGACCAGTAATTCGTATACATCCAGGATTCATTGCGGGTGCGCACATCGAGGGCCTGGGTCAGACCGTAGGACTGAGCGGTGGCCACCCACGCCGAGGTGACCGGGATCGCGTTGAGCACGCCGGCCATGCTCCGGGCGACATTCTGGGAGCTGTCATACAGATTGTAAACGATGTACTGGGTGATACCCGCCTGGGACTTGAAATGATTGAATAGCCCCCAGGGATTGGAAGCATACGTGTCGTTAAACGTGACGCCGTAGTTGCTCTGAACCCAGCTCATGAAAAGAGTGTTGGTCTGCCATTGGTACCATATTTTGTCGTTACAGGTTCGGTTGACGATGCCCTGCAAGGCCTGAAGCATCACCAACAGCGCCTGCTGATTGTCATCCGCTTCCGGATATTGGGCGCTGGTGATCGTAATCCGATAGGCGGTGACCGCGAGCGAATGATTGGGTAAGGCAAAGGACAGACCCAAGGTCGCCGCGATGCACGATTTTATCAAAGCCTTTTTCATGACTTGTTCTCCCAAGAATGTCGTCATTCGCTTCAGCAGCCCGGTGGTTGGTCGGCGCCGCCGAGACAGTTCTTGAACACCTCGAAATCGGCTTCGTCTACGTCATTGTCGCCGTCGAGATTGGCATTTTCGCAACCGGCTTCGGGCGGGGTGTCACTGCCGCTGTAACAGCGTTGCAAATAACCGAAATCCGCCAAATCCACGTCGCCATCGCCATCGAAATCGCCGGGAACCAGAGTGGTGGTGAACATCCACGAATCCCCGGTCGTCGTGCCGCCGGCGTTCACCTCGTCGATTCGCCAATAGTACAACGTCAACCGACTCAGCGCGCCGGGATTGTACGTCGTGCCTGATTGTTCGGTCTTAAAGGTGGGTGGATGGGTCGTGCCGAAGTAGACCTTGTGGGTGGTTGCTCCGCTACCGGCCGCCCAGCTTAACATTGCCGAGGTACTGACCCTGGTTGCTCCGTTGGCCGGACTCGGATTCGCGGCCTTGCCCGGTGCCGGCTGCGGATTGACCGTGATCGTGGCCTCGTCATAGGCGCTCAAGGCCGAGTCGCTGGCCGTCAGCCGCAGAACGAAGGTGCCCGCCGTACTGAACGAGGCCGTCGTGTCCACGGCATTGGCGTTACCGAACGTCACGGTGCCCGGCCCACTGGTCTTGCTCCAAGTCACGGTAACCGCTCCCGGCGGGTTGGGCAGGCCGTCGTCGGTGACCGTCCCATCGAGATTGGCGCCGCTCGGCAGGGTGATGGTCTGGTCGATTCCCGCGTTGACTTGCGGGGCCGTGTTGGTCGGCCCGCCGCTGCCTTTAACGGTGATGTTATCGATTCGCCCGGTGTCGGTCGTTGTGTTGAACTGCCATTTGAATTGCAGGGCGAAATTCGCGTTGTTCTCGACCGCGGTTACGCCGGCCAGGCTGATGGTTTTATGCGTCCAGGATGTAGGCAGATCGTCACCTTCGTTCAGTTCCTGAACCTTGGTCCACGGCCCGCCGGTCCCGGCCGTACTGTAATAGACAACCAGTTTGTCCTCGCAGCTTCCCTCCAGAACCGCATCGGTACATGTACCGATGCATCCGCCGCCCGGAGAGGCGTTTAGGGCGGCGATCACGTCGTACTCGACCTGGATGTTGGTGTACGAAACCGTGGAGATCACTCGAGTAGCGGATGCACCCTCGCGGGTACAGTTGTCGGTATTGTTGGTGTCGCCGCTGCCATTCGCCTTGAGATTGCCGGCCGGATTACCGGACGCCGAATCCCAGACCATCGTGCCGTCCTTAAAGGAACCGGCTTTCCAGCCGGCCAACGTCCAACTCTGCGCATCGGAAGTAAAGGGGAAGGTCGCGACGGTCTCCGTTGGCGGGCCCAGGATGGTGGTGAAGCTCCATAGGTCGCCGGTGGTGGTTCCGCTGGTGTTGACCTCGTCGATTCGCCAGTAATAGATCGTTCCATTCTCCAGGGTGCCCGGATTGTAGTTTGTGCCGCTTTGCTCGGTCTTATAGGTAGGCGAGGTGCTCGTGCCGAAGTAAACCTTGTGCGAGGTCGCTCCGCTGCCGGCCGTCCAGCTAAGGGTCGGTGACGTGCTGACGCCGGTTGCGCTGTTGGCTGGAGTCGGATTCGTGGCCTTGCCGGGCGGGGGATTCGCTTGCAGGATTTCCACCTTGTCCAGGTCGAGTTGCGCATTGCCATAGTAGAAAGTGCGGAACTCGAGTTGATGCCCGCCGCCGGGATTGGTAAAGGCCAGATCGAATGTGCAATAGGCGTTGGCCTGGCTCCAGATATTACGGGTAAGAACCTGCTGGGCGATAATCGTGCCGGCCGTATAATCGCTCACTTCGATCCGGGCGATATTGCTGTTGTCGGCCGTATGGTTGTCCACGCTGAGCCAGAAGCGGGCGGTGAGGTTTCCTGTTGGAAGATTGGAGACGTATGGGCCATAGGCCAAGTATGTTCCGCTGGTGCAATAGATCACCGCGCGCCAGCCAGTGGAAGTCTGGTAGCCGGTGAGGTGGCCCATGCTCCCGCCTTCCGCTTCGTAAGTGGCGATAGCCCCGGGCGTGCTGCCGCTGCCGGATGGATCGGTGCCGCCGGAGCAGGCTCCGCCGCATTCCGGGGTGGCTACACATAAGGTTGGGTTATAGCCCGCCGGATATGCCGGGCGGCAGTAGGCGGAGGAATCGGTCAGCCAGCCTTTGTTGTAGAGTATGGTTTTGACCTTGGCCAAAAAGTCATAACAACCATGCGTCGTCGGGGCCAGGGTCGAACCTTCCCCCCATTCGTCATAGGCCTGAATATACATCCAGGCATTGGCATGGTTGTTATAGAACAGGTCATTCAGGTTCGCTTCCCATTCGGTGAGCGAACGGGTCAAATTATACCGGGGCATATCCGATAAATCGCCGGGAATACCGCAGTTGTCGCCCTCTTCTCCGTATCCCCAGTTTTCGATGTTCCAACTCGGCGTGCTGGCCAGGACCGGAATCATGTTATTGCTGACGCATTTATTGACAAAGTTGTTGATGTGCGTCCGCCGGGTGCTGGGTGAGAACATGCACCAACCGACCGGCGTCCAGCAGTAAAATCCGTTGATCCGCTGGTAGCCGGTACTGCCGTCGGGATCCTTGAACCATTGGCTGACGTTTGTATTGCCGTTGCAGCAAACCTGGCAGGGTTGCCCCAGGCATTGAGAATCCAGCATGATCATGACCTCGCCGGAATTCGCCCGCACGATCTCGACGGCATTGGCGATTATGTTTTCGGTGATGGTCCCGCCGGCCAGCCGCCAGAACATGACCGGACGATTATTCACTTTCATCAGATGAGGGCTGCCGCCGTAGGAGGAAAGAAACGCGTTGGTGATGTTGGCCATGCCTGGGGCATCGTCCGTGAAGGCCTCGAAGGTCGGGGTCCACTTGATACCCAAGTCGCCGGCGGCCTGATTGATTCGATTGCACAGGGCGGTATCGACGGTGGTGCCGAAGAAGTGAGGATTAACCACGGTGGCCCCCATGTTCTTCATGCATCCGAAGTCGAAACGGATTACGTTGGTGTCGGTGGTATTGTTATACAGGCCAAGCAACGGATACTGTAAGGTGGTGTCACCGATAAAGAGGCAGTTTCCCGGTGTATACCAGCGGGGGAAGATCGGATAATAAGCCACGATCACCTGATGGGTTCCGGTCAGGGCTCGGACGGTATGCGGGACGGCCACGACGGTCAGAATAATGAGCAAAAGACCAATCGCGGGGGAATGCATCCTTTTCGACATGATCTTCCTCTTATCTTGTCAAGGTGTTTATTCGCATCATCGTCGAGATCCTTGGCGCGAGGAGAAGAACTCCCTTTTTGCGTTTATTAAGCTGATTTAACTCCGCGAACCACTCTTATCAACCTGATTATAACCCATATCCAGTCGCGACCCAACACATCTACAGGCACCGCTCGAGACCCGCGATGCCTACTCCAATGTGGCATGGGCATTCCGGCATGCCGAAATGCCCGCGCCACCATTCTTGTATGCTGCACGACTTCGCCAACGCCTGCTCGTTGGGTTTCTTCTTAACATCCCGGTGGACGATTCGCCCCGCCCAGGCAATTCTTGAAGATATCGAAATCGGTCAGGTCCACGTCGTTGTCGCCATCGAGGTTGGCGGCCTCACAACCGGTGGCCGGTGGTATGTCCGTACCGCTATAACAACCTTGCAGGTAACCGAAGTCGGCCAGGTCCACGTCGCCGTCGGAATCGAAATCTCCGGCGATGCCGATGGTCACGAAACTCCACACGTCGCCGGTGGTCGTGCCGTTGGTATTGACCTCGTCGATTCGCCAATAATACGTGGTTGAGCGTTCCAGGCTGCCCGGATTATAGGTGGTCGTCGCCTGAGTGGTCAGGTACGGCGGCGGATTGACGGTCCCGAAGTGGACCTTGTGCGAGGTCGCTCCGCTGCCGGCCGTCCAGCTTAAGGTGGCCGACGTGCTCACTCCCGTGGCGCCGTTGGCCGGAGTCGGATTGGTTGCCTTGCCCGGCAGGGGCGCCGGATTGACCGTGATCGTGACCTCGTCATAGGCGCTCAAGGCCGAATCGCTGGCCGTCAGCCGCAGAACATAGGTACCCGACGTACTGAACGAGGCCGTTGTATCCACGGCATTGGCGTTGCCGAACGTCACGGTGCCCGGCCCGCTCTGCTTGGTCCAAGTGACCGTCACCGTGGCCGGTGGATTGGGCAAGCCGTCATCGGTAACCGTACCATCCAGATTGGCGCTGCTCGGCAGGGTGATGGTCTGGTCCGGACCGGCATTGACCTGGGGAGCCGTGTTGGTCGGTCCGCCGCTGCCCTTGATGGTGATGTTATCGATCCGCCCGGTATCCGCACTGGTATTGAACTGCCATTTGAACTGCAGGGCGAAGTTCGCGTTGTTGTTGGCCGCGGACACCCCGCTCAGGCTGATGATTTTACGGGTCCAGGTTGTCGGCAGATCAACACCCTCGGAGAGTACTTGAGCGAGAGTCCACGGACCGGACGTGCCGCTCGTGCTGTAATAGACGGCCAGTTTGTCCTCGCAGCTTCCCTCCAAAACGCCCGTGGGGCATCCGCCAGTACATCCGCTGGCCGGCGCGGTATTGAGGGCCGCGATTACATCATACTCGATCTGGATGTTGTTATATCCCGAAGTGGAAATCACTCTCGTCGCCATTCCGCCTTCGCGGGTGCAATTGTCGGTTCCGTTCGTGGTTCCACTACCGTTGGCTTGCAAATTGCCCGTTGGATTACCGGAAGCCGAGGCCCAGATCATCGTGCCATCGCCATAGAGGCCGGCATTCCAGCCGGCCAGCGTCCAGCTCTGCGCATCGGAAGTAAAGGGGAAGGTGGCGATGGTGTCGGTCGGCGAGGAGAGTACCTGGACCTGCCAGGATTCATCGTCGCTGCCTACGGAATTGGTCGCCCGGATCACGATGGTAAACGTCCCGGTGGCGGTAGGCGTCCAGCCGGAGACGAATCCACTGCTGCTGACCTGTACGCCGCTCGGCCCGCTGACCACCGACCACGTGATTGGCGCGGTGCCTTGGGTCAGGCTCAATTGCTTGGTATATGGAGTGCCTACCGAAGCCGTATCCGGATCGGGCGAGACCTCCGCGATAACCGGGGCGACATTGGTGCCGCTTCGTGGCGGGGTGGCCGCACTGCCGATATCCACCTTATAGATGCGAATCAGCGAATAACGACAGCCTGGTACGCCGCCGCTGTAACCGGTTCGATAGGCCCGGAACGTCGAGCCAAGCTGGATATGCAGAATCTGCGGATTCCAGGTACCACTGTAGCTGAACGCCCCCGGTGGGTTAAGCTCGGTCAGCGTGTTTCCGGGAATTCCCCGATACCAGCGCATTTTCCCGCTACCCCAGGTGATGCGGAAGCGATAGTTCGTCGTCCCGTTCCACTCCAATACGTTGGTGCGATTCTCAAATGTGGTGCTATCGCATTTTGCCGTTGGCTTCATCTTATCAATATGTTCCGGATTGGACGGCTCGTTCAGCTTGCGTTGCTGGCTGTAATAAAGGCTGTCGTAGAACGTACTGTTGCTAAAGGCCGGGTTGGTGCTCAGTCCGTAACTGTCGCAGATGGCGATATGTTCGTTCCATTCGCAACAGCTTTGGGAACTCAGACCGTACAGATCCCATTCGATACTGCCGGCCGCCCACGATCCATCGGCCACGGATCGAGCCAGCTCGTAATAGACGAAGTCGCCGCTGCGCGGATTGCCTGTCACCGAGCAGTTGGATACCGACTGCGTGAGCGTGTATCCGTCGGCGGAAAAGACCCCGCTGCCCCGCTGCCCGGTGATCTTGCCGGTATTCACGAGCGTGTCCTCGAACACCATCCCCGCGAGATTGTCTTGCACGGTGACGTTCCAGCTTTCGTCATCCGAGCCCTGGCTGTTGGTCGCCCGGATCGTGATGGAATGACTGCCCGTTGCCGTCGGGGTCCAGCCGTAGACCTGCCCGCTGCCGCTGACCTGCAAACCGGACGGGCCGGTAACCACGCTCCAGGTTGGTGTCGGGTAGCCCTGCAGCAAGGTCAACTGCTTCACGTATTCCGTGTTGACGATGGCCGTATCCGGGTCCGGGGTGACCTCGGCGATGATCGGGGCGGCGTTACCGCCGGGGAAGATGTCCACCCGGTCCTGATCCAATTGGGCGCTGCCGAAATAGTAAGTACGGAACTCAATCCGATGCCCCCCGCCCGGATTAACGAAGGTCAATTCAAAGGGTTGATAAACGTTGGCCGCCGTCCATTGCTGCCGGGTGATGGTCACCGGGCCGGCCAGCACCACGCCGTCGGCATCGTTGACGTCGATCTGACATATATTCGCATTGTCGGTCGTGTTGTTGTCCACCCGCAGCCAGAACCGGGCCTTGAGCGGGCCGCCCAGCAGCGTGGTGGTGTACGGGCCGTAGGTGCTGAAGGTGTTCGGGTTGGCCGTGGTGATCCGCCAACCGCCGGAGATCAAACTGCCGGCCAGATGGCCCATGCCCGCGCCTTCGGCCTCGAAGGTGGCCAGCGGGGCCACGCTGACTTTGACCGACCAGGTTTCCGTATCGCTGCCCTGACTGTTGGTGGCCTGAACCTGGAACGTCATCGTCTGTCCGTCCTGGCCGGAGGTCGGAATCCATCCGCTGACTCGCCCGCCGCCGTCGACCACCGCGCCGCTGGGCCCCTGGAGAAGGGTCCAGGAAGGCAACGGCCGGCCCTGATCCAAAGTCAACTGGCGGACATATTCCGTCCCCACGTAGGCCGCGTCCGGATTCCAGCCGACGGGGCCAATAACCGGGGCCACGTCCAGCAACGAGACGTTGGATACGCTCACCTCGTTCAGATAGAAGGTGGCCCCACTTACGCAGGCGATGCGGAGGTCGGCCCCGTTGTTCTGGCGGTTGCCGAAGTAGGCATTGGTTACATGAAATTCTTTCTTCTTCCAGGTATTGGAATTGGCCAGGGTGATCGTCCCGC
>CAZXSA010000198.1:0-9408 GCA_964642815.1 uncultured Planctomycetales bacterium
TGATATATATTCCCTTCGGAATATACCCCACGAACGGCGGCAATGTCAATGAATCCATCGGCGGATTTGGCCAGAACCATGAAAAACTTAAGTCTTTACAGATAATGATGTTATGCATACTACTGCTTTTGTGAAATTTTGATTCGATCGCAAGTATCGATTTGGTAGATACTTGCCCGCGCGAGGAGATTTTTGGTTTTTCCGGGGCAATTTTCGACTTATTTTAGAAGCATTCGTTGAAGGGCCCCAAAGGGCTATCGTGAAAAGTTTCACAATCTTTGATGGGCCAGACGAAATTAATAATAAAATATATATTCCTATATAAGCAACTTACTCGTGCTTTTCCAGTTTATCTCCAGTCGCCAGGGATAATGGCTTTCTTGCAGCCGGGAACAAGTGCTTCTAGTATCTGCACACCGTGGGGATCCTACCTCTGGCGAACACGGTTCTTGTAAAGAGGGAGTATCGACAGTGCGGCATTTGAATCCCTTCGACTATGGTTGTATCGGCTTCTATTTCCTGATCCTGCTGGTGATGGGTTTTTATCTGAAAGCCCGGGCCTCCAAGAGCATGGAGGATTATTTTCTCGGGGGCAAGCAGTTGCCCTGGTGGCTGCTAGGTATTACCGGGGTGGGTAATTTCATCGACATGTCCGGGACGATGATTATCGTCTGCTTCCTGTATCTGCTCGGACCAAGGGGTCTGTATGTGGAATTCCGCGGGGGGGCGGTCCTGATCCTTGCGTTCATGATGGTGTACATGGGCAAGTGGCACCGTCGCTCGAATTGCATGACCGGGGCCGAGTGGATGGTCTACCGTTTCGGGAACGGACCCATGGCCCAGGCCGCCCGCCTGGTCTCCGCGGTCGCGGTGATTGTCGGAATGACGAGCATGCTGGCCTACCTGATCAAGGGGGCCGGTTTGTTTTTGGCGATGTTCATGCCTTTCCCGCCGGAGTACTGTGCGGCCATCATGGTCGGAGTGACCATCATCTATACGATGGTTTCCGGGTTCTACGGGGTTGTGTATACCGACCTGGTTCAGGGTTTTATCATTCTGGCCGCGGTGATTGTGGTTACGGTATTAGCGGTGTCGCAGATCATGGGCTATGACGGAAGCCTGGGCGCTTTGGCCGTCGAGGTAACCGGCAATCCGGACTGGATGAGCTCGGTGCCAAGTCGTTACACGGAGTTGCCTAAGGGATACGAGCCGTACAAACCTTTGCTTTTCATAACCTTTTTCTATTTCCTCAGTAACGTCATCCGGGGCATTGGCACCATTCAGGATCCCCGCTATTTCGCGGCCCGCAACGAGCGCGAGTGTGGATTGTTGACTTTCTTCTGGACCTGGTTGATGACCCTGCGCTGGCCGATGATGATCAGCTTCGCCATTCTGGGCATTTTTCTGGTTCACAAGCAGTTTCCCAATCAGGACGTGCTGGGCCAGGCCGCCCGACTGATTAAGCAGCACGAGATGGCCCGCGTGCTTCCCGGACAGGCGGATGCGGCGGACGATAAAAAACTGATTGAAAAGCACATACCTCAAAGCCGCTGGGAGGCCCTGACCGCCGATATCGTGAATCATCCGGACAAATATCCGGAACTCGTTAGCAATCTGAAAAATGTCCTGGGCGAGGATAATTGGCAGAGCAAAGTCGATCTGGTTCACTGGGAAGGCATGGTCAACCCCGAGCGGATCGTCCCGGCGGTTTTATCCATGAGTATTCCCGATGGACTACGGGGGTTGTTTATTGTCGCCTTCCTGGCGGCGGCTATGTCCACGTTTTCTCCAACGGTGAACATGACGACGGCCTTATTCACCCGAGATATGTACCAGGCCTACATTCGTCCGCTGGCCAGCAACCGAGAGCTTATCTGGATCAGCTACGGATTCGGCGTGTTCATGACCGTGGCCGGCTTCGTCATGGCCTATTTCACCCCCAATATCAACGATATCTGGGATTGGATCATCATGGGATTCGGATCGGCTCTGCTAGTTCCCGGCGTGCTACGCTTGTATTGGTGGCGATTCAACGCATCCGGTTTTATGTTCGGTGGCGCGATTGGTCTCGTGGCGGCCGTCCTGCAACGCGCCTTGGCCATTTTCTACCCTTGGTTTAGATGGAGCCCAATGGAACAGTTTCTGATCCTGGGTGGGATTTCCCTAGTGGCAACCATCATCGCTACATTCCTAACCCAGCCAACCGACCAAGCGATTCTCGGCCACTTTTATCGGACCACTCGACCATTCGGTTTCTGGGGGCCATTCAGACATCTGCTTTCACCCGAGCAGGCAGAGCTGACCCGGAAAGAACATCGTAACGATCTGTTGGCCTTGCCGTTCGCTCTTGCCTGGCAGGTAACGCTGTTTTTTCTACCGTTGCAGTTGATGATCGGGGCGTTCCGAGACTTCTTCATCACCTTGGTCGTTTTTCTGATCGGGCTCGGTGGATTGTACATCTTCTGGTACAGGAATCTGCCCCCCGACCAGGAGGGTGTGACTGATCCAGGATACGTAGCCACGCCTGCATCGGAGGGATAGACGGGGCCGACGACAACACCCGTAGCCAATGGAGCTTGGTGTTGTCACGGGGATCATCCAATCGGTGCGTAAGGTCGCTTTTCTTGCCCAGACACCCCTTCGCGTTTAATATACATCAGATGGGGATATGGGATTCCACGGAGATGGACTACCTTCATCGAGAATAAAATTTTCTCCCCTGCTTAAAGGATCAGGCTCATGGTCAGATTCGATTCGATACGGCGGATGGCTCCGATCGTCTTGATCATCGGGTTATTGTTACCCATGCTGGTCGGTAACGGCTGCCCCGGATCCGAGGACGGATCGGGGACGGGAAGCAAAAACTCGCCGATCGCCAGTATTCAGGTCAGCGGTACACCGCGGGTGGGAGAAACGGTTACCTTAATCGGGAGCGGCAGTGGAGGGCAGGGAAATTATGTATATACTTGGGCTCCCGACGAGAGCATCGACGCTTCCGAGATCGAGGGGAGTCTGAATGCCACGGAAATCCGCTTCACGCCGAGCAAGGCGGGGGGATATCGGTTTACCCTGGCAGTAACGGATGCCGGCGGCCTGGGGAGAACGGGCACGGCTTCGGTCACGGTCGTGGTATTCGGGCAGGTGGAGGTCAAGGTGTCGCCCAATTATCTGGCCACGCTTGGCGCTCCGGTTACTTTCAAGGCCACACCCAGCGGGGGCGACGGGAATTACACCATTTCCTGGACCTTGGTGCGCGTTCCGGACGGCGCAGACTACACTTTTACGGGAACCGAAACGTTCAGTCCAACCTTCAAGCCAATGACCAGAGGCCGCTATTTCTTTGAGGTGATTGTCAAGGACGGCGGCGGCAATGGGCAGGAGGGTCGAGCCGAAACCGTAGCGATTACGCCCGGCAATGCCGGTCTGCTCAGCTTGACCTGGGAACCCAACTACGCCGCCGGCGGTTACCAGATGGTGGCGGTCTTCGACGAGCAACTGGACAAAGCGACGGCCGAGCTGCTGGACAATTACCGAGTAAGCGGAACCGACGCGTTGCCAACCAGCGCTGTTTTGTCCTCCAATCTGCAGACGGTGACTTTGATCTTTAATACTCCGATGGGGCGTTCCAGCCTCGTCGATATGAGCCTGAACGGCGGGATTCTGGACACCACGGGGGCGCCGGTTGCTCCCATTCAAAATCGGGCTATCGCCGCTAATGCGCGCGATATCCTGGTTCCGGAAATTGCCTCCGCCACCTGGCAAATCAACCAGCTTGACCAGTATCGCTACGATGTCATCTACAGCGAGGCGATGGACCGCGAGTCCGTGGAAATACCGTCTCTCTATAGTACAACACGTTCTGAAACGTGGGCGACATCCGCGACGCTTGGTAACGATGGCCGGACGGTTACCGTGGCCTTTAACAAGATCGCCCTGTCCACCGGTACGGAATTCGACGTTGGCGTGGCCGGCGCGATCAAGGACATCAACGGCCGGGCCTTGCCGGCCTTCCCCAAGCTGACGGTAAAACCCAATACCGGAGATGCAACCGCACCGAAGGTTATCGCCGGCTCGATCATGCACGCTCCGGATTTTTCCGGGAATTACTACGGAGGAGGTATCAGCCTCGGGGGAATTTTGTACTACTTTACAGGCGGCTACAAAATCTACGTGCGGTTCAATGAAGTCATGAGCGCATCGGACGTGGAAATCCCCTCAGGCTGGCAGGTCAATGGCAATGTTCCTTCCTATGTGACCCTGAGCACAGACGGAAAAACCGCCGAGTTGTTGTTTTCCTCGCCTTTATCGATCATCGATCGGATGGATGTCAGCCTTTCGGGCATATTGCGGGATATTAATCAGAACCCGGTAACTTTCCTCAGCGGTCAGATAATCCTGCCATCTCCCGAGGATCGCAACCGGCCTCGCGTTATTTTCCCAACGCCCAGATGGTCAAGTAACTGGTCGGAGGGTGGCTATCGGGTCGAGTTGGATTTCAGCGAGGCCATGGACTACGCTTCCGTGGCGGAATTGTCGAATTACCGACTGTTGGGATGGTCCATACCCGAGCCCAGCATGGTCAGCCTGGATACGATTGGAGTTTCCATAAACTCCGCCGCCACGGCCTATCTGACCTGGTATTTGCCCTTATACTATATTGAGTATCTGGACATCTCCCTTGGAGATTCGCTCAAGGACATCAACGGCCGCACGATGGCGGAGCGAACAAGCGTGCTCATTGAGCAGAACGAATTTGATACCGAGGGGCCGTATATCACCAGCCTGCAATGGGGTATCAATCGTCCATACTACACGATCATTGTCAAATTCGACGAGGCCATGGATAGCGGGACCACATGGATACCTTCCAATTATCTGGTTACGCAGGCCGGGAATGAAGACGACCTGGTCAGTCCCGGTGACGCCAACCCGGCCAACGACGGTCAAACGGTCACATTGACCTTTTATTCTCGACAGAGAGGGTTCCAATCCGGCGGCACCCTGGATGATGATAACCCGCCGGACCAGTTATTCATCGCTGACGCCGAGTACAGTGGCACAACACTGATCCGCGGACTGCAAGACGTCAATCGACAAGCCTATCCGTGGGCCGCGCTGGATGAGGACGCTATCCTTACCATCATCGCGCAAAATGGCATGGATAACAAACGACCGCAAATCGTGGACACCGTGATTCTCGGTCAATACGGACCTATTACGTTTGAGTTCGATGAAGTGCTCAATCTGCGGACGATCACCACGGGAACCGTCTCAATAACGGACGCGTCCGGTGCATCCTTGTGCCCTCCGGACGCAGAGGGCAATGCGGTTTCCATCGTAAACAACGTCCGACTTTTGAGTGACGGGCGCACGGTGGAGGTCACCCTGAAAGCCTCGACGGAAGGTGGAGCTTGTCGAGGCCTGGGAACGGGTGACAAGCTGATCGTCAATGGTATTGAAGATATTAACGGCAATAGCATGATAGCGACCACGATTACCGTGAATTGATAGAGTCCGCGAGGAAGCGCGGCCTGGGGATGGCCTCGTTACCGGATCGAGGACAGGCATAGCCGATGCTCGATCGCCTGGTCTTGATCTTCTTTCCTTGCATCGATCATGGTGTCCACGTCGGGGCAGACGTTCCTCGGCATTACCGAATATGCCCTTGCATTAAAAAACTCGCCAGTTCCAGCCACTGTTCGGGAGTGATGCGTTCCGGCCGATCATTGAGATTCCATCTTCCAGCCTCGCGTACGCGCATGCACTGTTCGACGTTGAGTTGAGTTTTCAGATTGGATTGCAGGGTCTTGCGGCGGTGATTGAAACAACCGCGCACCAAGTCCCTTAATTGTCGGCGTAACGGATCCGCAAGTTGGACATCATAGCGCTTATCGATGCGGAGCATGACGGAGTTCACTTCGGGGGGAGGCCAGAAGGATTCCGGGCCGACTCGGGCGATTCGGGTCAGACAAGCCATCACCTGGGCGTACACACTGATCGGGCCGTATACGCGATTTCCCGCCGCGGCCATCAGGCGGTCCCCAACCTCCGCCTGTAGGGTACAACACATCGGGTTGATGTCGAGATCTCCCATCAGTAACTCGATTAACAGCGGTGTGCTGATTTGATAAGGCAGATTGGCGACGAGGACGATGCGACCACCAAGCGTTATGCGTATCGTTCGCAAGGCTTCGAGCACTCGCGGATTGAGCATCGACTTATTATCGAGGATGTCGCCATGAATCAGATTCAGCTTTTTCCCATGCGGCGAGTGCTTCGCCAGGCTATTTGCGCAGAGTTCATACAATCCGCGATCGATTTCGACGGCTACCACCGCTCCGGCGCGTTCAAGCAGCCGCTCGGTTAACGCCCCGGTACCGGGCCCCACTTCCAACACCGTGTCGGTTTCGCGTAATTCGGCGGCAAGCACCAGCTTATCCATCAGATTGCCATCGATCAGAAAATGCTGCCCATACTGCTTCAGCGGTGCCAGGCCCGCTTGCCGCAGCCTTTGCTGTATCTCCCGCTTGGTTTGCGCCATGTATACCTCTATATAGTACTATTTAGACGTTATCTTGCGGCCGTCGCCTGCACTTTTTCATTCACGTGCTTCTTTATAGAACTACGAATCGGCGGACACGCCCAGACAGGTACTGATTCGGTCGAAGTCGTCCAGGCTGTAGTAATGGATCACGATTTTTCCGCTGCCCTTGCGACGGGATTCATGAATATCCACCTTGGTGCCAAGGGTTCGGACAAAAGCCTGTTCCAACGCGGCGATCTGCGGACGCTTGCTGCTTTCCTTCACCGTCGGCCGGGCACTGGCCGATACTCTGGCCTGGACTTTTTCCCGAACAAGCTTCTCAAGTCCTCGGACGGACATACCTTCTTCTATCACCTGCTTGGCGGTTCGAACGATTTCAGCAGGTGAACGAAGGGACAACAGGCAACGGGCGTGCCCCATCGAAATCTGACCAGAAGCCGCCAAATCCTTTGCCTCGGAAGGTAAGTCAAGTATACGCAAGTAGTTAACGACTGTTGAACGATCCTCGGATAGCCTTTCGGCAACCTGATCCGCGGATAATCCAAACTGATTGCAATAATTTTTGTAAGCCATCGCCCTTTCTATCGCATTTAAGTCCTCTCGAAAGATATTCTCGATGAGGGCCAGTTCGAGCATTTCCTCCTCGCTTGCATCCCTGATTAATGCGGGAATTTCCGACATGCCAGCCATTTGAGCGGCTCGCCAGCGTCGCTCACCGGCAATGATTTCATACAACTGATCGCCTATTTTTCTCACCGCGATCGGCTGGATGATCCCATTTTTCTTTATGGAATCAGCTAGAGCCTGCAATGCCTCAGGATCGATATCCTTTCGAGGTTGAAGCGGGTTGGTTCTTATCTGGCCAATATCGATCTTGGATTTTGGCATTTTTTCAGGTGTATCGGTCTTTTCCAAGGTATCGGAAGGTACCGATATCAACGAATTCAGCCCTCTTCCGAGGCGTTTTTGGACTTTTTGCATGGGAATCCTCCTTGATTTGGACGAGTTAAAAGAAAACATTGGATAGAATCCTAAATCATTCATGGCGCATTAGCAAGATGGAAAATTGTCGCTATTCCAAGATTTGATGCGGTTTGTTTCACGTGAAACAATGCATAAAGGATCTGCGTTTCTCCATGTTTTTCAGATTCCTATGTCCATGAAATCGAAATAGACCCAATTATTCACGTTTTTCATGGAGAACGATGATATAGGGGCGAAGCCAAGGTATACCTGAGTCCGAACACGTAACCTTGTCGGAGTATTCGCTTACCTTGTCATCCCACAAATCCTTTATGCTCCATGGACTCGTGGTAAAACCAATGAATCATCCGGGGGAGTGACTGTTTTTATGGTCGCCTCCGTCCCACGGGTTAGGGCCATTTTACGAGGAGAAAGGTTATGCCCGCAGGCTCCCCTTGGACGCAAGCCGATCTGTAATTCTAAATAGAATATTATAGAGCTACAAGATTTCTCGAGGTCGGCGGGGCGGGTATCGCCGACGCCCTGGGCGGCTCCTTCTCCGAAGCTCGCCTTCGGGGAAATGCACTATAAAACAGTAATATATGGTATTTAGTAGTAATGCGTTAATTGTTCAGAACTTTCCATGGCCCGATTGAAGGACCCGCGCGCCGACGTTATGGTGATAGCCGTGACGTGGACGGGAAAAAGGCGGAGCGTTGCCCAGGATGGGTCCTCAACAATCCTCGGAAACATAAAGACGGAACGATCGGTAATAGCCATGATGAAGGTTGGTCTGATGGGACTGGGACGCGGTGGGCAGCGGATCGCGGCCGCGCTGCTGCAAAGTTCATGGTGCGAATTATCCGCGGTGGGCAGCAACAAGGGGCAAGTCCTGACCTCGTTCGCCGAGCAGCATCCGGAGATTGCCACCTATGACGATTTCCGTTCGTTGATCGTGGGCAACCGGCTGCAAGCCTTGTTCGTGGCCTTGCCGGCTTATCAGCGAGGTCATTATCTGCCCTTGGCGGCGGAACGCGGGATTCCCGTGTGGATGTTGACTCCGCCGGCCCGGCGATTTGATGAAGCGGCCCGGCTCGTGGAGATTTTCGAGAAGGCCGGCTGCCCGCTGGTGATCGCACGGGATTGGGCGGCCGAACCGGCCTTGCAGAGTGAAGCGCTGGAACTCGATTCTTTCGGCCGCTGGTTTTTGGGTCGTGGCCAAATCATGATGTGTTGGGAGGAAAACTTCGATTGGCGGGGGGACGCTCGGCAGGCCGGCGGTGGCGTGTTACTCGATCAGGGGTATCAAATGATCGACCTGCTGGTGAAGTTGATGGGATTGCCGGACAGCGTGTACGCGGCGATGGCCGGCGTGTCCCGACCCGGTGGGCGCCATTCCTACGACACGGAGGACACGGCCGCGGTGGTCTGCCGATTCGCTGGTGGGGCAATTGCCACGCTGCACGCCTGTTGGACGGCCGGACCGACCGAGTGGTCGCTGGAATTGTTCGGCACAAACGGTTCACTGGCCATCGAGCGGGATCAGGTGGTCACCCGCGACCGTTCGGGATCGGTGCAACATCGTCGGCAAACTCAGGGTGGCGATCTGCTGGCGGGGCAGATCGAGGCTTTTCTTGCCGCCTTGGGAAATCCACCACCCCGATTCACCTCGCCACTGCGACAACACCTGCCGGCCATGGCGGTGATGCAGGCCGCCTATCTGTCCGCCCGTACCGGCCAACCGGAAAGCCCCAGCCGTATTTTCCAGATGCATGACGTAACCGAAACGCCCACCAGCGGTTAAGCCGTTTCCGGTAGAAACGAAGGCATGAACACACCGTACATGGACTGGCATGGGCCGCGGACCTGGGAGAAATGCAATTCGCAATTACGGGCGCCCT
>CAZXSA010000199.1:0-9352 GCA_964642815.1 uncultured Planctomycetales bacterium
ACGTTACGATTTCGACAGCATTCTGTTCCCGCTCAATTTTGCCTGCTGGCACAAGGGGCATTTCGGTCCCCAGTTTGTTGAACTAGTCAAGAAGAAAAACGCCACGGGTCTGGCTTTGAAGACCGGGGCCCGGCAGAAATGGCCCAAAGACGATCCGCTACGGAACAAATACGCAAAGTGCTGGTATCAGCCGCTCACCGATCCGCGCGAATTGGAACTGAGCATTCGTTTCAGCCTCTCCCAACCCATCGCCGCAGCCGTTCCACCCGGGGATGAATCCATGTTTCGGCTGTTTCTGGATACCGCCATGGGCTTTTCCCCGATCCGCGCGGACGAGGAAAAAGAGCTGATGACACTGGCTGAGAGACTAAATCCTATTTTTATAGAAGCTTGACCACCGTTATCGGACGAAACACCTTTTTCACTTCTATTCGGACTTGCAAGGTCCGTTAACTCAAGTCCGCCGTAGCAACTTCCGACGATCGCTTGAAAAGGACCGCGCACGGACCCCGGGGGGCTCCGCGCCCGGTCTCTCAACGAAACGTTAAAGGGCCGACGGGGTCGGCCGGAGGACTTTGGTTTATGCATGATTGGTTGAAACTGACCCAGCCGATGCCGCTGTCCATCTGGACCGTGCTCTTCAATCTTGCCTTGGGGATGGGGCTGGGGCTGCTGCTCGGCTGGCATTACGTGCGTTTTGGAAAAACCTTGGGGAACCGGGCCTCTCTGGCCCGCATTCTCGTGGTCATCGTGCTGACCACCGTCTTGTTGATCTCCATCGTGAAAGCCTCGCTGGCCTTGTCGTTGGGGCTGGTGGGAGCGTTGTCCATCGTTCGTTTCCGAACACCGATCAAGGAGCCGGAAGAGCTGGCTTATCTGTTTCTGGCCATCGCCACCGGCATCGGACTTGGGGCGGATCAGCGTTTGGTCGTGGTGGTGGCCATGCCCGCCATTCTCGGCCTGTTGACCCTGTATAACCTGCCTGGCAAACGCAAGGAGCGTCATAACCTTTACCTGAACATCGAGGTGCCCTCGGCCGCCGCCGGGGCAAACCCGTTCCCCCAACTCATCCGAACGGTTGCCGATCACGTTTCGACGGCCAATTTACGCCGCATGGATATCAGCGGCGATCTGGTCCAGGCCACTTTTTACGTGGATTGTCGTGGTGAACAGCAGTTGCTGGAAGTTATCGACGCTTTGCAAACCGCGTATCCGCTGGCCACCGTAAGCTTCATCGATCAAAACCAGACCCTGGAGGGTTAATCGGCCATGATGATCACACCCCGCCAGGCCTGCCCGCCGGATAAATTCGCGTGGCTACTCGGTCGCCGCTGGGGCCGTCGATGGCGCTGGGGCATGGCATGCCTGCTCCTCGGTGGGGCTTTTTTTGCCGGCACCCGATGGCCGCATCTACCCTGGCTGGCCAAGTATCATTTGAAAGCCACCGTGGCGGCCACTCCTCAATATCTGACCGGGGCTCGGAACTACGTGAATTCCGCCTTGCACGCCGAGTCGTTGCCCACGGTCATCCTGGACATGAAATTCAAATTCCTGGCCAGGATAGAGGCTCAGCGGGCTACGGCTTTGGAAGAAGGCTGGTTACGGAGCGGAGACGACGATTTCGTGCCCGCCCAGCTCGCCGCCGACGGGTACGAAAAAGTACCCGTGGAAATACGGCTCAAAGGCGATCGCATCGCGCACATTAAAGGCGACAAATGGTCTTTTCGGGTCAAGATCAAGGGTGAACAGCGGCCTTTCGGCATGCGAACTTTTTCGCTGCAGGATCCCTCCACCCGTTTCTTTCTGAACGAGTGGCTTTTTCTGAACAATGTACGTCAGGAAGGCATCATGGCCGTCCGGTACCGGTTCGTTCGTTTGATTTTCAACGGTCAGGACAAGGGGATCTATGCTCTTGAGGAACATTTCACCAAGGAACTTATCGAAGCTCACGGACGACGCGAGGGGGTTATCGTTGCCTTCGAGGAGCGTCCAACCATCCACATGGAGATCGCCCGGCGCGGCTGCCCCGGCGACGACCTGACCACCCGCCTGTCGGCCATCGAAAGCCAGGACATCCGAACCTTTGACAGCAAGCACCTCGAAAACCATCCCGCGCTCGTGGCTCAACGTAACGAAGCCCTGGAACTACTCCGCGCGTTTCAGGAGGGACGCCGCCGTCCCTCCGAGGTCTTCGACGTGGAATTGATGGGTCGATACATGGCCGTGATGGATTTGTACAAGGGTGAACATGCCTTGCTCTGGCAAAACAGTCGATTTTACTACAATCCCATCACGGCCCGTCTGGAACCGCTGGGCTTCGATGTCTACACGTTGCTGGGCGATCGCCCCATGGCTCTCTTCGCCAACTATCATGACGACCGCTACATCAGCGGCCCGCTGCGCGATCCGGCCATCGCCCAAGCCTATTTGCGTTCCCTGCGGCGCATCTCGAGCAACGAATATCTTCAACAGATGCAAAGCGCGACGCGGCAGGAATTTGATCGCTGGAAACTGGTGTTATTCGGCGAATTTCCCTTGCAACCTCTTTTGAACACCGACATCTGGGAAAAAATCGCCCGGCAACAGGATTACATTCGTTCCGCCCTTTCGCCCGCAAAACTGATCATCGCAACCGCGATCAAGGAGCCGGCGGCACCGTCGACCGATCTTGGAGCGGTTACCTATAACGTCGATATTCGCAGTATCGCCCTATTGCCGGTCGAAATTACCGATTTTCAAATTGACGACGGCCCATGGATCCCCGCGACGGCCGTTTGGTCAGGCCGTAATCAATCGGGCGTATGGAAAAACGCGAACGGCTCCGTGAGCCTTTCGCCCGGCTCCATTTCCGCGGGAGAAGATGACTGGCCGATCGTGGCCACCTTCCGTTTGACTTTGCCCGACCGACCGACGAATGTCGCCTCCGAGCCGCCGAAAGAACCGACCGGAACAACAACGACCGGTTCACCACAACCGGTTGTTAAAATTCGGGCCCGACTCATCGGCGAAGATCACGTCTGCGTGACCGAGGCCCGCCCTTTTCCGCCGCGCTCAGCAATCGGTTCCCGTCCCCAAGCGCCGACTGTCGAGGAAGTGCTCCGACAACATTCTTTCCTGCATTGTACCGGGCAGGCCGACGTTTTGAGCGTCCGCCCCGGCTGTTGGAACGTTGCCGGCGATCTGGTTTTACCCGAAGGCATGGCCTTGGAAATATCCCCGGGGACAACGCTGCGTTTTGAACCACAGGCCGCCTTGATCGCGGAAGGGCCGCTGCGTTTCAAGGGAACGGCGGATAGGCCGATCATCCTGGAGGCGGCGCAGGACCAATGGGCGGGGGTGGCCGTCCTGGATGCCGGAGCCGATTCGGATTGGAAAAATGTAGCAGTGCGACATACGGCCGGAATCGAGCGCGGCGGGTGGATGTTCACCGGCGGAGTAACCTTCTACCAAAGCCCCATCGACATGACCGGCGTGACCTTTGAATCGGCCGGTACGGAAGACGCCCTGAACATCGTTCATGCCCGGATGCGATTGTCGGGATGCACGTTCACGAAATGCGTTTCCGATGCCTTCGACGGGGATTACGTGCAAGGCGAGGTTCGCGGATGTCGTTTCGAGGATATTCATGGAGACGCCGTGGATGTCAGCGGCAGTACAATCTCCGTTACCGAGCTGACGGCCGCGCATATCGGCGACAAGGTGATCTCCGCGGGCGAGGGCAGCGATGTGACCGCCGACGACATCCAGGCTGAACAGGTTGGTATCGCCGCGGTCAGTAAGGACTCTTCCGTGCTCCATCTCGATCGGGTCCGCGTCCGTGACGCCCGGATCGGACTGGCCGCCTATAGGAAAAAGGAAGTCTACGGTCCGGGGCAAATAATCGCCCGGCGGGTGGATCTAAACGAGACCCCTCGACAATCCCTGGTCCAGACTGGTTCGTCGATCGAACTGGACGGGGCCGAACTGGCCGCCAGGGATTTGGACATAAGCGCCCTGTATCGTGATGGCACTCTGGGAAATTAACCATGCCCGTGAATTTTGACTGGCCGGACACTCTTGTGGATATTCCCGCCGACGAGCGGGATGCCCCTCTGGCGTGCTCCGCGGATAGCCTGCTTGTCGAGGACGTTTCGACTTCCCCGACCGGTTGGCCGGTTGAAGGCCCCGCGCCCACCGGCCTCGACTCATCCCCCACGGGTCGTCAACCGCGTCACGAAATCAAATTCACGATTCCCTGTTGGGAGTCCTCCCGCTTACGCGGTTGGTTGCGCTTGCATCCGGCCGGATTTTCCGTCCTGTACCCCGCCCGGCAAGTCAACAGCGTTTATTTCGATACGCCGGACCTGACATGTCTGCAACAGAATCTGGCCGGGCTGGCCTCGCGAAGCAAACTACGTTTGCGCTGGTATGGGCGTAATCTGGCCAGGGTTGAGGGCACACTGGAATTGAAGCACAAGCGCGGCCTGCTGGGTTACAAACCCTCCTGCAAAGTGCCGGTGGTTTTGAACCTTCACCGGCAACGCTGGTCCGAAGTGGTCCGCCTGTTGGATCGACATATCCCCGCCGAATGGCGGAACTATCTGCGGATCGCCTGCCTCCCGATCATCGTAAACAGTTATCAACGGGAATATTTCGTATCCGCCGACCGGCTGGTCCGCCTCACCGTGGATCGCGATCAGAAAGTGTACGATCAACGCCGTTCGGCCAGGCCCAATCTCCGTTGGCGTACGCCGGTAGCCGAGCGGCTCATCGTGGAACTCAAGGGGGCCGCCGAGCAGCGCGGTCGCCTGGCCGATATTGCATCAGCCTTTCCCAACCGCATCGAACGTTGTTCCAAATACGTCGATGCCGTCCAGGCAATCCTGACCTGCTAAACGCGTCCGATAAAACATCCGATTCAAAGATCAGGCCACGACCGATTTCCCCATTGCCGATAACTTAACGTCCGTTAACTCAAGTCGCCCGGCATTGTCTCCGACGATTCATTTGTATTGCTTGAAGTGCCGTGGTGGTATTGACCAGCGTTGCCTCCGAGTGACTCCTTCGTTGTCGTGCTCCTCTTGCGGTCAAGAACCATGATTGTGCAGGTGGTCGAAACAGAGAACCACATTTTATCGAGGAAGTGAAAGCCATGAAGCGTGTGTTGGTGACCGGCAGTAGCGGTTTGGTGGGTGGTGAGGCAGTCCGTTACTTTGATGCCCTTGGATATCTGGTTGTTGGCGTGGACAACAACCTGCGCCGGGATTTCTTCGGGCCCGACGGCGACACCTCCTGGAACCTGCGCCGCCTGAAAGAAGACACGAAAAACTTCCGGCATGAGAACGTGGACATCCGCGGTCGCCGGGCCATCGGTCTGCTGTTGGCCCGCGAGCGCTTCGATATGGTCGTCCATTGTGCCGCCCAGCCTTCGCACGTCCTGTCCCGGCAGCGGCCTCTCGATGATTTCGACATCAACGCCGTCGGCACGGTCAACCTGCTGGAGGCCGCCCGGCAGTGCTGCCCCGAATCGCCCTTCATCACCCTCAGCACCAAAAGAGTGTACGGGGACGCGCCGAATGAGCTTCCCTTGAAGGAGCAGGCAACCCGATACGATTACGCCCGTCCCGAGGACTACGACGGGATCGATGAATCCTGCCGAATCGACCAGAGTACGCATAGCATCTTCGGGGCCAGTAAGGCTGCCGCGGACCTGATGACCCAGGAATACGGACGCTATTACAACATGCCGACGGCCGTTTTCCGCGGCGGATGCCTCACCGGTTCGTACCACGCCGGTGTACCACAGCACGGATTCCTGAACTATCTTGCCCGAGTAGCCGTACGCGGCGGCAAGTACACGATCATAGGTTACAAGGGCAAGCAGGTCCGCGACCAGCTCCACGCCCACGATGTGGTCCGGGCCGTCCACGCCTTCGCCCAAAAACCGCGCTGCGGAGCGGTGTATAACCTCGGTGGCGGCCGGGCCAACAGTATCTCCGTCTTCGAATGCATCATGCGTTTCCAGGAACTGACCGGTAAACGCATGACCACCGAATATCAGCCGATCAACCGGGTCGGCGATCATATCTGCTACATCACCAACCTTAAAAAATTGCGTACCGATTACCCGGAATGGAACGTGTCCCGCGGTCTGGATGATATTCTCGAAGAAATGGTCCGGGCCGAGTGGGCGACCAAGGGAGAACATGTTTATGAGTCTTGCGACCAGCGCGCTGTTGCAGGCCCGGGTATTCTCGTCGAGGCGATTTAACCCCAGCGTGCCATTCTGACAGCCGATCGACCTTTTCATCCGTTTATGGCAGGAAAAAGGCCGAAGGATAATTGTTCCAAGCGACTTATTGATATATGTATGTTCTTTATCTGTAAGTCTTTACAACAGATTGTCGCCCGCTTGGCGCACCTGTTATTTTCCTGGCATCGGCCTTGCCTTTCCCATTTCTCATCGGAAACGTGGCCGTGGCGGTCTGCGCCCGTTTTCCGGGTATTACCGTGGATCGCCGCGCGATCCTAACAAACTAAAACTAGAATTTTTTCTTAAGATCAGCAATTGAAAGGAGTTGCTCATGGCCAAGTTGAAGATTCGTCCGTTGGGGGACAAGGTTTTGGTCAAGCGGGTTGAGGCCGAGGCGAAAACCGCCGGTGGGATCGTTCTGCCGGATACGGCCAAGGAAAAGCCCAAACGCGGGATCGTTCAGGCGGTCGGCGACGGCAAGCTGCTCGACTCGGGCGAGCGGAGCAAACTGCAAGTGGCCAAGGGTAACGAGGTGCTGTTCAGCAGCTACGCGGGCACGGAAATCAAGGTCGACGGCGAGGAATTCTTGATCATCGACGAAAGCGAGATTCTGGCGGTCATCGTCGAGTAAGCTTATGTTGAGTGGTCTGAAATTCGGCACGGATGCGTATCGGGCCGGATCGCTCGAACGTATCGAGGAAGCCCGATTACTCAAGGAGCGGCATTACTCTTTATCGATTTATGTGGCCGGCTTGGCTGTCGAAGGCATGTTAAGGTCGCTCTGTGCCATCGAATCTCGGGAGTTCGACGAGAGGCACGATTTAAGGAAGATCGCGATTCGTGTTCAAAATCTCGGCCTGCTTCGTCGTGGGCAAAAGGATCATGGCTTTGTGGCGGCAGTCGAAAAAGTGGCGAAGTATTGGCGTAACACGCTACGTTTCGCCGGTTTTGCTCAACGACAAAGTTTTCTTGTGGAAGCGGGAGCTATCGGCAAGCGAGACCCCGGTCGCGTTCGGAAATTCTGCGAGGAATATTTCGACGATTGTTCCACGGTAGTGAGGAGGTGCGAGATTCTATGGCAAAGATCACGGAAAAGAAACTGAAGGACGTTCTGACGAAGCGTCTTAAACTAAAGAATCCATCGTTTTTTCTGGAGACGTTACCGGACGGCAAGATCTCAGGGTCCGTTATTTCCGACACGTTTCAAAAGATGCGCGATTCCGATCGACAGCGCAAAATCTGGGACGCGCTCGAGGATGAATACTCCGAGGAATGCACGGACCACGTCGGAACTCTACTGGCTTATACGAAAAGCGAATGGAACGTCGATTTGGCGAAGAAGTAATTTGGGAACATGGTTTTGTAACGGATCATCATAACGGAGCACATTCATGGCAGCGAAAAAGATTGCGTTTGATATGGAGGCCCGTGAGGCCATTCGCCGGGGCGTCAAGCAGTTGGCCCGGGCGGTCAAAGTCACCCTCGGCCCGTGCGGCCGCAACGTGGTGTTGGAAAAGTCCTTCGGCTCGCCGACCGTCACCAAGGACGGCGTCACCGTGGCCAAGGAAGTCGAATTGGAGGACGCGAACGAGAACATGGGCGCCCAGATGGTCAAGGAGGTGGCGAGCAAGACCTCCCAGGTAGCCGGCGACGGCACCACGACCGCGACCGTCTATGCCGAGGCGGTCTACGACGAAGGACTGAAGAATGTCGCCGCCGGGGCCAACGCGATGGAGCTTAAGCGCGGGATCATGGCGGCCGTCGATTGCATGATCGAGGAGCTTCGGAAAATGAGCACCCCGGTCAAGGGCACCGACCAGATCGCCCAGGTCGGGACCTGCGCGGCCAACCAGGACGCGGAGATCGGCAAGCACATCGCCCAGGCCATGGACAAGGTCGGCAAGGACGGCGTGATCACCGTCGAGGAAGGCAAGGGCCTGGAGACCACCGTCGAGCTGGTCGAGGGCATGCAGTTCGACAAGGGCTACCTCTCGCCCCACTTCATCAACAACTTCGAGACCATGGAAGTCGTCTTCGAGAAACCGTACATCCTGATCCATGAGAAGAAAATCTCGGCGATCAAGGACATGATTCCGCTGTTGGAAAAGGTGGCCAAATCGGGGCGGCCGCTGCTGATTATCGCCGAGGATATCGAGGGCGAGGCGTTGGCCACGCTGGTGGTCAACAAGCTGCGCGGCACGCTGCAGTGCGCGGCGGTCAAGGCCCCCGGGTTCGGCGATCGGCGCAAGGCCATGCTCGAGGACATCGCCATCCTGACCGGCGGGCGGGCCATCTTCGAGGACCTCGGCATTAACCTGGAGTCGATCGACCTCAAGGACCTCGGCCAGGCCAAGAAGATCACCATCGACAAGGAAAACACCACGGTCATCGAGGGCGCCGGCTCGGCCAACGCGATCAAGGGTCGCATCCAGCAGATTAAGAACGAGATCGACGGCACCACGAGCGATTACGATCGCGAGAAACTCGAGGAACGGCTGGCCAAGCTGGCCGGCGGCGTCGCCCAGATCAACGTCGGGGCGGCCACCGAGGTCGAGATGAAGGAGAAGAAGGCCCGGGTCGAGGACGCCATGCACGCTTGTCGGGCGGCCGTCGAGGAAGGCATTCTCCCCGGCGGCGGCGTGGCCCCGATCCGCTGCCTCGGCGCTCTGGACGCCCTGGCCAAGAAGCTCAAGGGCGATCAGGCCACCGGCGTGGATATCGTCCGCCGGGCCCTGACCGCGCCGATCAAGCAGATCGCGGAAAACGCCGGCCTGGACGGCTCCATCGTCTGCCAGAAGGTCAGCGAGGCCAAGGACAAGAACTTCGGCTTCAACGCATTGACCGATGAGTACGGCGACATGGTCAAGATGGGCGTGATCGTGCCGACCAAGGTCGAGCGCGTCGCCCTGCAGAACGCGGCCTCCATCGCCGCTCTGCTGCTGACCACCGACGCCGTGGTCAGCGAGATCAAAGAGGACAAGCCCCCCATGCCCGGCCCCGGCGGACCGGGAGGCGGGATGCCTTACTGATCGCGCGGCGTTTCCATAGAACCCATCGGCCGATCCCGGCACACCGGGCTCGGCCGAATTTTTTTACAGCCCGCAGCGCAAGCAAGGGGAT
>CAZXSA010000200.1:0-9345 GCA_964642815.1 uncultured Planctomycetales bacterium
CGACGCGCTGGAGCTTGTCGTAGACGGCCTCGCGGATGTAGAAGACCATGTGCATGCTGAGTTTGGCGTTGGTAACCTCGCGCAGGAAACCGAGCAGGCCCAGGCCGACGGTGAAGCCACCGAGCAGGAGGACGATCCGACGTAGGCCGCTGGCCGAAGGCGCATCGCCGAGCAGCCAGCCGAACAACCCGCCGGTGTGATAATCCTCGCTTATATGAAAGGTCTTGATCTGGTTGACCGCCTCGGCGGTGACCCGGACGGTGGCGATTTCCGCGCCGGTGTACAAGACCAGGAGCAGGCAGGCCAGCAGCAGCAGCTTTTTCACCGGCCGAATGAAACCGAACATCCAGCGCAGCAGGTGGCCGGTGGTGATGTCGGATTGATGATAAGGTTCACTGGACATTGGAATGATATCGGGATGGTTTGACCACCCCCCTTTTCGCCTCCAGGGCTTCCATGCCCTGGACCGGGGTCGAAGGCCCGGAAAATAAGCCGTTCAGGTTAGCATTTTGTTTCGGTGATTTCCAGTGGTGGGTAAAAACCCGATGATAAGGATGATAAGGGTTGGGCAATCACGCTGTATCGAGTTACCTACCTCGATACCACGGCTTGCGGGATGCCGATCCCGCGGATGCAGGAGGCGCCAAAGGGCTTTGCTTTTTACGGGCGGTGGGGTAGGCTTTTAGGATATGGCCGATTGCCCATCCGATGAAAAATTGCTGGCTTATATCAAGGACACCTGCGACGAGGAGGAGGCGGTCGCGGTGGGTATGCACGTGGAGCAGTGCGCGGATTGCCGGCGGCGGGTGGAGCAAGCGGCGGCCGGTGACGGGGTGCTGAGCGGCCTGCGTGGGGTGATGGCCGAGGCCGTGACCGTGGCCGATGCGAATGCGGCTACCGTGGCCGGGCCGGCGATGGCCAGTACGCTGGGTAAGGGGCCTGCGGTCGGGGTTAATCGCAGCATCGGGGACTACCTGCTGATCGAGGAATTGGGGCGGGGCGGCATGGGGGTCGTCTACCTGGCCATGCAGGCCTCCACCAAGCGACAGGTGGCCCTCAAGGTTCTGCTGGAGGGGCCTTATGCCTCGGAAATGGCCCGACGCCGGTTCGAGCGCGAGGTCGAACTGGCTGCCCAGCTTGACCACCCCAACATCGTGACCATTCTCGAAAGCGGGATCACCAGCGGGCTTTATTATTTCGCCATGCAATACGTCGCCGGTCGGCGGCTGGACCGCTACGTGACCGACCAACAACTAGGTACCAGGCAGATTCTCGAACTATTCCGCAAGATCTGCGCGGCCGTCAATTACGCCCATCAACGGGGGGTGATCCACCGCGACCTGAAACCGTCGAATATTTTCATCGACGCGGCCGGCGAGCCGCATATTCTGGATTTTGGACTCGCCAAGTTCCGGGAGGAAGAGGGCGAGGGGCTGGAGGCGACGCAGTTATCCATGCCGGGTCAGGTGATGGGCACGCTGCCGTACATGTCGCCCGAGCAGGCGGCGGGGGCCCTCCGAGAGCAGGACACCCGTAGCGACGTTTACGCGCTCGGGGTGATCCTCTATCAGTTGTTAACCGGTCGTTTTCCTTATCCGGTAACCGGCAAGTTGCACGACGTGGTCCGTAATATCATCGAGACCCAACCGGAAAAGCCTTCCGCGACCGACCGGAAAATTGATAACGAAGTGCAAACCATCGTGTTGCGAGCCCTGGCCAAGGAGAAGGACCGCCGCTATCAGTCGGCGGGCGAATTGGGCCGTGATATTGAATTGTATCTGCGTGGCGACCCGATCGAGGCGAAGCGGGACAGCACGGTGTATGTATTGCGCAAAATGGCCTATCGACACCGGGTAGAGTTGGGCGTGGCCGCCGTATTTCTGTTGATGGTGGGGATCGGTCTGGCGACGGTATTAATCCAGCGCGTGGGTTTGCAGATGGCCAAGGCTGAGGACCTTCTGGCCCAATTCGCGGACAAGCCGGTGGTTGCCCTGGTCGACGCGGAGCAGTCCGACAATCGCGTACGCCGTTACCTTGCGGGGACCACGGAACGCGCCCTTTTTTCCGATGCCGAGCCGCGGCGGGTCATGGGGGCATGCAGCGGTTTGTTCAATGCCCCGGCGGATTTCTGGCGGTCGGTTGAAGATGGTCCCTTGTGGTCGGGCGGCGAGTGGCTTGAATTGTGTGAGTTTCCTAACGCGTTGAGAAAACCCCTGCTGGCCGAGCTTAAAGCCAAGGCCGGAACGGGGACAGATCGCCAGAAATACGTGGCGTTCTGCGTGCTCGGCCAATGGGCGATCCCGGATGCCGAAGCGATCGGGCTTTGTCAACGAGCGGTGGAATCGGAAAGTGCGCCGGGAGTGGTGATGGCCGCCGCCTGGGCCGCGGATCGCATGAGGGCCCCGGTGCCGCTGCGCTCGCGAGACGATGTCTTTGTTGATGATTGTGCCCGACTGACTTTCGTGAAAATCCCCGGATGCGAATCTTTTCGGCGCGGATCGGATCCGAGCGATCCGGACCGCTGGCCGGACGAGGACCGCCCCAAGGAGGGTGTGCCGATCCGGCCGTTCTATCTGGCGACCACGGAGGTAACCCTGGCAAGATTGTCGGATATGGCCAAGGATTCCTCGCTACGAAAAGCTTTCGGCGATGATCTTCAGGGCAACAATGAACTGGATAAAATAGTCAACGATCTGAAGGCATACCCGGAAAGGGCGGCCATGACCAGGATGGATCCGGAGAGGGCGACGACCTACTGCGCATGGTTGACATCTCGGAGCGAGAATCTCACTCCGCGAAGGCGATATCGGTTGCCGACCGAGGAGGAGTGGGAGTATGCCTGTCGGGCGGCGAACCAGGCGCGTTTTTGTTACGGTAACAACGCCGCGTATGCCTGCTACTTCGCGCATTGCAACGGATCCCTGGAAATCTACCATCGGGTTGCCGAACGTATGCCGAATTGGTACGGTTTATTCGATACGCACGGCGGGGTGTGGGAGTGGTGCGATTCGATTTATCCACCCGAACTGACCGGCGATCCCTCCCTGGCGGGCAAGGAGCTATATGTTCGGCGGGGCGGGGCATATTATCTGGCGGCCGTCCGGTGTCGGTCGGCGCAACGCAACTTCGGCCAGCGGAACATACCATCCAGTGAAGTGCTGCTCTGGCATGGATTTCGGCCGGTGATGGAGTTAATCGAGCCATGAGGCGGAAGCTTGAATACACCACTGCTCTTGCATTGCTTGGGCTATTGAGTTCCTGCACTCTGTTCGGGCCTTCATACACCTCACCGCCTATCGAGACGAGTTTCGCCTTTACGAACTTTTCCAAGAGTTATTACGCGATGCTGGGTTTGCGCGCCCATACCACCCGCGAAAACGCCGCGCCCTATTACCTGACTCCGTTGCTGGCCCCGGGAGCGACGTATCGGGAACGGTTCCTGGATGCTCTCGGTGGCGGGTGTCCGGACGCGATTGATTTCCGGGTGTTTCTCTACAAACGGGTAAATGCGGATTTGCCTATCGGTTTGGACGAGGGGGAAAAGGTGGAACGGTTACCGCTGGTGGCGGGGGAGATTCTGGATCTGCCGGCCTGCGGCGTGCAGCCGGTGGAGACGTATACCATCGTGAATTGGGATGCGCCGGAGGGAACCGCCCGGGTAAAACTGGCCCAAGCCACCCCGTTGGAGGAGGAGATGGCGGCCGCCGGCCTGTTTCCCAATGCGGACGGGGCTTGGGAGATCGAGGGGGTGGACCCCGCGTTGGCGGATACCTTGCCGGGCTCGTTGGCGGAGACGCGGAGTATCCGAGGAAGGGTGACGCTGACCGACGGAAGCGGTATCGCGGCTATCGGGGTACTGGTCCGCAGCCGTTTCCGCGTGCGGCTGGATGATGACGATCCCAATAACGACCCCGATGTTGGTTACAGCGATCCGATTGATTACACGGCCACCGACGCCGACGGCTGGTTCGAGATCGACCGGCCGGCGGGAGCGTACCAGGTGGAATTCTTTTCGGACGATTACCTGTTTCGACCGGCGGTGATCGAGGTGGAGACGCCGCTGGAGGATATCGCCATCATTGCGGAGCCGCGGTGATGTTAATGAAACGATATATCTTGGCCTTGTTGCTCATGGCGGTAATTCCGCTGTCGCTTGGGAGTTGCTCCGGTATCGAAGTGACGACCGGTACGGAAGCGAATCCGTTTACGGATCTTGCGCCGATTGCGCTGGACGGGCAGGAGTATGAGTTGCGGACCGACCTGGCCCCGCTGGGCGAACTGACGGCCGGGCAGGTGATCCGGTTGAAAGTGAGCGGGCCGGCGGTCAAGGCCGCGCTGATTCTGACGACCGATACGGAGTTGGAGGACGCGGGAAGGCTGGTCGGTGGCGGTCTGCCGGATCGGACCTTTCAGTATCGCGTGCAGGTATCCGGTCCGTACTATGTGTACATCCAGTTCGATCCGCGGGCCGAAACGCGTGAATTGCGGGCTACGATTACGGCCGAGCCGGGCGACCCGACTTATCAGCCGCCGAACACGCAGATCGTAAGAATTGTTTTCAAGGAAGGGTTTTTGACCGAGCCCGGCCTGTACGATCCGGACTCGATGACCGATGACGAAAAGCAGTTGTTGGTCGATCTGAGCGATCAGGTAGCGACCGGTATCGTGGATCGGTTGCGAACGATCTTCGCGGATACGCCGATCGAGATTGTGGCCGAGTGGGATCCTTTGCCGGATGCGCCGTATTCCACGTTGTATTATGACCCGCAGCGTGTTTTGGCCGATGAGCAGGACATTCATGATGTCGCTTTACCACCGGCGGACCCGACCCGTCCGGAATGTCAGGTACGCGTGATCTTCGGCGAGGTGCTGCCGCGTGGATTGATGCAGGATCCCGGTAATCGCGTACTTGACGACGAGGCGGCGGTTTACGTGGGCAGTTATCAGGGTCGGGGGGAGTCTTGTCGTACACGAGTGACCGACAGCGTGAACAACATGGTACTGGCCTTGGCCCAGACGGGCGCCCACGAGATCGGCCATCTGGTCGGACTGATGCACACCGAGCAGGTAACGCTCATGCATCGCTCGGCCACCCTGGCTTTCATGCGCGAATTGGCCTTCGACCGCGGGCAGGTTCAGATCGAAACGGGCCAAAGCACGGATGTGTTCACCGAGGTACTTACCCCGATTATTCAGGATCCCGCTTTCTATTGGCAAACCAATTTTTCACAACCTTGACGTCGCTTATCGTCGCAGTTGTTGGAAATGCTGTTGACAGGCGGTGGTGCTGCCGCCGAAGAAGCCGGCCCGGGCCAGATCGCCGCAGCGCCCGGTGGAGCCCGACATGGGGTTGAATCGCGCCTGGAAGATATTATTCGTCGGTGAACCGAAGCCAAGGCCGGTGGCGGGGCCTCTCTGAATGCCCGGTCGGCCGATGATCGCGCCGGCGAAGGTCGGTGGCGAGGTAGCCAACCCCGGACGGCCGATGACGGACGCGGAAGCCAGACTGACCGATTCGGAAATTTCCTTGCCCGCGCCGGTAAGCTGTGGCATGCTACCGTAAACGGTAGTACCGGCCATACTGATCATCTGATACATCGGGCCGGGCGCGGTATAGGTCGGGGCGGTGGTCGGCCGACTGGCCGGCGCGGCGGCGGGTATGGCATTTTCGGTGGCGGTCAGAGTAGAGTTTTTCGAGTCGGGATCAGAAGCTTGGACCAGTTCGAGTGGCTTGCCTGCCGAGTCGATGGGCGCGCCCATTTCCGAGGCCAGAATGAAAGTGGGTTGCTGATACGCGACGCGCGGGGTGGCCGGTCGATAGAAAATCCGCTGCGCGGATTGACAACCGGCGGTCGATATCGCCGCCAGAATCGACAGAACGCTGATCAACCGTTTCGCGGCCATGATAGTGTCCACCTTTCCTATTAAGATTAGCGAATAACCTTCGCCGTTTCAACTACCAGCGAACCACCAGGGCGGTCGCATCGTCGCGGATCAGGGGCGGGTCGGCCGGCCGATCCACGGCGGCAAACAGGACGGCCACGTCGTCGGCGCCCGGTGGCAACGTCGGCAGAAAACGCAGCATGACCTCGGCGCCGAAGTCTTTTTTCGCTTCGGCCGGGGGTAAAGCAAGGTCGGGCAATAGGTTTTGCTCGGCGGCGTGGCCGAACGCCTCGACGATCCCGTCGCTGAAGACGAAAACCTTGTCGCCGTCGCCGAGCGGCCGCCGCACGCTGGTAAAGGGCATGTCCGGCAGAATGCCCACCGGCCCGTCGTCGCGGCTTACCAGCATCGTGCATGGTCCGTTAGCGGGCAGAAGCATGGCGTGCCCGTGCCCGGCGTCGACATAATCGAGAGTGCCGGCGGCCACGTCAAACACGCCGACCCAGAGGGTGATAAACTTGCTTGGCGGACAGCGCGTGTGAAAGAAGCGGTTCAACTCGCTGACAGCTCGGCCGGGGTCGTCATAACGCTGCAGGGCGGCGTGCAGATAGCCCTGGGCGGTAGTAACCAGAACGGCGGCGGCCACGCCCTTACCGGCGACATCGCCGAGAGCGACGGCCAGGCGATGGTCGTCAAGCGGGACGACATCGAAGAAATCGCCGCCGAGGTAACGACCCGGGCGACATTCGCCAAGATAGCTGAGCCGGCCGAAACGGCCTTCGCGGCGGGGGAGCATGAGCTGTTGGACGGCGGCGGCGGCGGTCAGTTCGGACTCCATGCGGGCGTGACGGCGTTCGATGTCCAGACGTTGCAGGTTGGCCATGGCCAGACCAGCCATTCGGGCCAGGCCGAGGGCAAAACCGGTGGCATCCTCGCGCACGCGGCGGGCCGGCCCGGCCGCGGCACGGTTGTCCAGATATAGGTAGGCCGCGACTTCGGCGCCGACGAGGACGGGCGCACATAGAGCTTCGGTTAAACCGAGTTCCATGATGCTCTGGGCTTGGTTGGCGATCCGGGCTTGGGCGGTCAAGGTGGCGGGTGTGCCGTCGGTGGCCTCGCGCAGCAGAGAGCGGCTGACTCTGACGGTGGCCGGGGTGGTGAAGGCCGGGCCGCGACAGGCGAGAACCTCGAATTCATCTCGCTCGGCGCGGGGGCGGAGGAACGCTCCGTTGGCGAATCCGGTGCCGGAAAGAACGGCTTGCAGGACGGCGTCGGCCAGAGCTTGCGGATCGGCGGCGGCATGGATGGCCGACGCGCAGTTGAGCAACAGGGTGAGCTTTTCGCCGGCCAGCCGGTCGGCCGCCTGCGCGTCCAACCGAGTGATGATGGTATCGGTCGCCTCCAGATCGTCGCTGGTGGCGATGGTGGTGGGCCGATCGGCGGTCAAACCTTCGGCGACCAGTCGCAGGGTCCACGGCCCAATGGTGATGCGGTCACCCGGATGCAAAGGGACCGCACGGGTGCCGGTCAGCCGCAGGCCGTTGAGATACGTGCCGTGCGTGCTGCCCGCGTCGGCGAGCATCGGGTGCGGTTCGCCTTCGGGATCGGGCGCAAAGGTAATGCGAGCGTGGGATCGGGAAACACTCGGATCGTCAAGGACGATGGTTTGCTGGACGGAGCGTCCGATGGTCACCGGTCCCGGCGGGGACAGATCGAACGTAATCGGGGTCGGCCCGTCAGTGGAGAGCAGTTTGAGTTCCGGTCGCTTTTGGTTGGATTCCGCCATCGGCAAAGGCCTCGTCCTTTCGACCCTTTGGATGCATTACAACCGATAAGCATAAGTGAATCAGATGCCGAAGCCAATGCCAATAGGCCGGCTTAGTTCGTTTGCGTGGTTGGGTTGGATTTGGGTTTCAGATGCTTATCGAGGAAGGCGGTGATCATGGCTTCGATGGCGGGGCGGCCGAACTCGCCGCCGATGCCGTGGCCGCCGCCTTTGACCACGTGCAAGGTTACTTCCACGCCGGCTTGGCGCAAGGCGTCGGCCAACACCTCGCTTTGCCGGAGGGGAACGGTCGGATCCTGCTCGCCGTGGACGATCAAGAACGGCGACGCGTTTTTCGTGACGTGCAGAGCGGGACTGGCGGCCTTGGCTTTAGCCATGTTTTCCTGGACGGGGCCGCCAAGTAGCTGCTCGACGACGTTATGAGCGTGCTCGGCTCGTTCAGAGTCAACCAAGATTTCCCTTATGCGAGTCAGGTCGGTGGGGCCAAAGAAATCGCAGACGGCCTGCACCCGGCTGGAATATTCCAGGTTGCCACCTACGGTTCCTTCCATTTCTTTCATATCGCCGGTCGTACCCAGCAAGGCCGCCAGATGCCCGCCCGCGGAGGATCCCCAGACGCCGATGCGCTCAGGGTCGAATCCATATTTTCTGGCGTGGGCTCGGATCCAGCGGATGGCCGCCTTGCAATCATGAATCTGGGCGGGGAAGGAGGCCTGCCCGCTGAGCCGATAGTCGATGCTGACCACGGCGTACCCCTGCCCGGACATCGGCAGGGCCCGGCAAATGGTCCGGCTGCCGCCGCGCCAACCGCCGCCGTGAATCCAGACGATCACGGGCAGGGGCTGCTCGATCTTTTCGGGTCGATAAATATCCAGGAGCAGGGAATGTTCGTCCACCTTGGCATACTCGATATCCCGAAGAGCCTCGACGCCTTTGGGCAGAGTCATTTGACTTCGATCCTCACGGAGTTGTCGCCAGCGACGTTGAGCTTCCTTGCGTTCCTGCTGGTTGAGTTGCCCGTCGCCGTCGCGATCGAACTGTTTGAAAAACTGTTCTTTTTGTCGATTGGTGACGGCCGGGGCGGTTTGCTGCGCGGCACAGGAGGCGACGAGTACGGAGAAGCATAGAACAACGGAGATCTTGCGGATAAAAGGCATGGTATGACTCCGTTCTCGTTGATAGGTGTGATTATAAAGGCGATGGTCAGGGAGTAGAAGAGAGAATGCGGGAGGTGGGAGAGAGAATGCAGAATATAGCATACGTACGAAGGCAATCATGCTCTCCGTCGTCCCTCGCTAGCGCTACGATAAGGCAGGTTTGCGATTGAAGGTCTTGACCAGCTAGGCCACCGGCAGTTTTGCAGGCCGGCACCGCCGAAGAGCATCCACCGGGGCGGAATGAGCATGTTGTAAGTCATTGGATTTCTCCATTAAGCTCGAAGCTCTGGTTCGCTTCGGGGATAACCACCTCGTTAAACCCCGCCTCGCGCATGCGGGCGGCCAGGGCGTCCTGCTGGTCCTCTTCGCCGTGGACGAGAAAGACTTTTTTCACATGGCCGACAAGCGGCTGGGTGGCCTCGATCAGTTCGGCGGCGTTGGCGTGGGCGCTGAAACCGGTGAGTACCTTGACCCGGGCCTTCAGGTTGTACATTTCGCCGAAAATCTTGATCTGCTTTT
>CAZXSA010000201.1:0-9341 GCA_964642815.1 uncultured Planctomycetales bacterium
GAACGCCGGCCCACCCGACTTGCCGGCGTTCGTCCTCCCTCCTTTTTACGAATCGCGAAAAGGCACATCACTGATTGTGCATCAGTCCAAGCGAGGGAGAAAGGATCAGAAGAACTCAGTAGTCAGTAGTCAGTAGTCAGTAGTCAGCGATCAGTCATGAGCGCCTAACAGTCTAAGTCCCAAGCTGTGACAAAGGCAGACAGCCGGGGGCCATCATTTCTTCGTACTAGACAAGTCGTGAAAACTCAAGGGATGAGTAAATTGTCGGTTTCGCCGGTGGGTTCCTCGTTGCCCTCGTGGCGGACAATTTGGCCGGCCCGATAGATGTTGTCGTTATTGACGCCAATGGTGGGGCGGTCATACCAGGCGCATTGTCCGTTGAGGTGGATGACGTTCTGACCGGCGGCATCACCGTGGGCGGCGCTATTGATGGTATCTTCCTCATAGGGATTAAGGCGATGGGCGGCCCGGCTGTCGAATAAGGGGTTGCGATCGGCCAGTAGGGCCATGCGGGGGTTCATGTCCTCGATCCGCCAGCCTTGAGCCGTATTAAAACATTGATAACTGAAGGAGTTGTTGGCCGGCTCGGTGAAATCGGTGAAAAGGCGATAATCTTCCGCGAGCATGGGCCGACTCTGTTGGTTGGCCGGGCAGATGAACACCTTGGCGTGGGGCACGTAGTTACCCTGCAGCAGTTTGAATACCGGGCGGGTGTTGGATACACGATGCACATTAGGTGTCTTGGTCGGGAGCCAGTAGCCGTTGGGCACATAGCCCGCCCAGGCCGCATAACCGTTGTTGTCCTGCGCGTAGTTCGCCATCCCTTGCCAGATTTGGCGCTGGTTGTTCATGCAATAATTGCGGTAGGCCAGATTGCGGACCTTGAAATAACCGGGCACGAAAATGCCCACGAAAAGGGTGATACAGGCGGCGATGGCGATCAATTCGCGAAGGGAAAGAACCGGACTGGCCGACAGGTTGCCGGTCGTCCCGGTGGGGATCACCGAGGCGGCCCGCTCGAAGGGCAGGACCGCGGTCTGGGTTTTGATACGCGCCATGACCATATCGGCCAGATGGCTTGGCGGCTCGGGAATCTCGAAACGATCGAGCAGCCCCCGCAGTTGCCGCAGGTTACGGTCCTTGGCGGTTAATTCGGGAGAAGCGGCCAGTGCCCTGCGAACCAAGTCGGCCTCGTCTGTTTCGAGTTGGCCCAGATGCAGATCCAGAAGCAAGGACTCGCGTTGTTTATCTTCGTCGAACATATCGTTTGTTCTCAGCCTGCTTGTTCATCCCCTACCCATGACGAAAACCCTGCGAAGCGGCAAAGCGGCCCATCGGATCATTTTCTGTTTTTGATCGCCAGGTGATAGGCCTCGCCCAGCCGACCAACAGCCGCATGAAGTCTACTTTTCACCGTTCCGAGAGGCACGTCGAGCATCTCGGCGATTTCCTTATAAGGGAAATGGTGGTAATAGCACAAAATCAACACCTCACGGAGATGGTCCGGCAACTGAGCCACCAGCGACCGCACTAAGTCCTCTTCTTCCGATCGCTCCAAGGCCGTGGCGGGCAATTCCGCATCGTCCGCCAAAAAATCCAAGAACCGCTGACTTTCCTGCTCGTCCGAACCGATTCGGGCGTCCAGAGGTACTTCCGGCCGTCGCCCCCGGCTCCGGAGCAGGTCGCGGGCCTTGTTCGCCGCGATGGTGAAGACCCACGGTTTCAGCCGCCGACTGTGATCAAAACTCTCCGCGGACAGATAGACCTGAAGGAACGTCTCCTGGACCAGGTCCTCGGCCGTGGCTGCGCTCCCGGTGAATCGCATCAGGAAACGAAACAATTCCGGCGCATGTCGCCGAACCAGCAATTCAAAGCTTTCGCTCTGGCCGGCCAGATGATCAGCCAGCAACTGTTCGTCCGTGGGCATATTCACCGCTGCACATACATCCATACGTTTGCCGGATGGCCCGGTTCACCCCAAAAGAAATTCCCAGCCCACATCATAATGAATCGAACGTGTTCGTCAAACGGCTTCCAGCCCTTGAGCGGTGCAAGTTCTTTTTTTAACGATACTTGGCGTCGGTTTTGGGGTACCTCCGAGCCGGCCTTGGATCGGATGGCAAACCGGCCAAAGACCGGTACAATACCTGGCAGGTCCCATAAACCTGAGGAATTTTGTATGTCTCTGCCTCCGCGCGAGCTACCGCATGATACCTTGTCGGCTTTACTGCAGGCCTCGTCGGCCATCAATAGCTCCCTCGATCTGGATCAGACCCTCCAAACTGTTGCCCGGATGGCATCGGAAGTGATCGGCGCGGAGGGCAGTTGCGTTTTGTTGCTCGATCGGCAACGGCACAAGCTGGTTTTCAAGGCCGTAACAGGGGTCAGTGCCCCGGTCCTGATGAATACGGAGTTTGATGCGGAAGTCGGTATCGCCGGACGGGTGGTCCGAACCAGCCAACCAGCCTTGGTGACGGATGTTCGCAAGGATGAATCGTTCTTTCCTGGTATTGACGAAAAATCGGGTTTCACCACCCAAGGACTGGTGGCCGCACCGCTGATTCACAAGGGGCAGGTGATCGGCGTGGTGGAAGTCGTCAACAAGATTGGGTCGGCGAACTTTTCGACCGAGGACACCGATCTGTTGCAGATTTTCGCGAACTTGGCCGCCTCGGGAATGGCCAATGCCCAGCGTTACGAACGGTTAAGGAAACAGAACCTCGGGTATCGGGCGACGCTGGAGGGGCCGGTGCGGATCATCGGGCAATCCCCGGCGTTGGCTGACGTGCTTGAACTTTGCGATCGGGTGGCCGGCAGCAACGCCACCGTGTTGGTACTTGGAGAGACGGGAACGGGTAAGGAATTGGTGAGCCGGTACATTCATTCCCGTTCGCCGCGCCGGGACAATCCCTTTGTCGCTCTGCAATGCGCGGCCTTGCCGGAAACGCTTTTGGAAAGCGAACTGTTCGGCCACGAGAAGGGAGCTTTTACCGGAGCGGCGGCCCAGAAGATCGGGCGTTTCGAGCTGGCCGCCGGCGGGACGATTTTTCTCGATGAAATCGGGGATATCAGCCCTTCCACGCAGATCAAGCTCCTGCGGGTCTTGCAGGAAAAGGAATTCGTACGCCTGGGTGGGACGGAGACGGTCAGTTGCGACGTGCGGATTATCGCCGCGACCAATCGCGATTTGCAGGAAGCCATGCGCGCGGGACATTTCCGCGAGGATTTGTTTTACCGGCTTAACGTGTTTCCTATTGTCATGCCCCCGCTTCGCCGGCGGCGCGAGGACATCCCGTTGCTGGTGAACTATTTTGTCGAAAACGTGGCTCGACAGCTTCGTCTGCCGGCCAAAACGACATCCCATGAAGCGCTGGCCATGCTGATGGGCTATGCCTGGCCGGGCAATATACGCGAGTTGCAAAATGTGCTGGAGCGGGCCGTTTTGTTATGCGACGGCCAAACCATTCAGACGGCGCATCTGCCACGGGAAATCGCTGGCGCGGCCGACACGCCAGCTCTCGCCACATCGACGGGGGGGTTGTGGGATTACGAGAAAACACTCATCGTTCAAGCCCTCACCCAAGCCGGTTGGAACCAGAGCCAGGCCGCCCGAAAACTGGGCATCTCCCGCGACAACCTCCGTTATCGGATCAAAAAATTCGAGATTGAAAAGCCGACGGCCTGATATATCACCGCAATAGTTCAAACGTAGTTCGCGGTGAATCAACGTAGCTCAGTTCTCGCAGTTCGGATCGGCCAGTATGTCCGTCCCGCTCAAGCAGCGTTGAAAAATACCGAAGTCCTCCTGATCGACGTCGCCATCGGCGTCAAAATCACGACTGCCACAGCCGGGACCATAGGGGATGGCCGGGCCGCTGGCGCAGGCCTGGAACATGGCGAAATCGTCCTGATCCACGTCGATGTCCCGGTCGAAATCGGCTCGTACATTAGGACCGTTGACACTCGCCGTATAGGTGGCCATCAGCTCGGGCGGGCACTTGTTGTTATTGCTCCAGAGATTATACATCTCCAGTCCTTTGCTGTTGGTGTGGTTGGCGTCGCGCAGGAACTCCATGAATTCCTTGCTGGTGCTTTGGTAGTAGAGATTGATCTCCGCGGAGACCGCGCCTGGGGGCACGCGATAAGGTGTGTCATCCCAATATTGGCCGTCGGCATAGCTGTATTGCACCGGCGCGCCGCCGAAATCGGCGAAGGCCTCATTGGCGAAGCCGCGCGGCGGAATGCGGTTGTCCTTGAATATCTTGTTGTTCAGAACAAAATGGAAGGACGGTCCCGGGGCGACTCCGGCCAAGGCCGCGACGGTTTCATCCATGCCGGGCTTGACCTCGTAGATTTTGACGGCGGGGTCGTGGCTCAATACCCCCGTATCCGGATCATAAGCTCCGGACTCGGCCAATATGTTGTTTTCTGAATCGCGGAATTTCACATTGATCCACATACGCCGACCTTCTGGATAGCCCGTCGGCAGTTTATGTCCGGCCTGGTTGGTTAGGGTTACGTTAAGGAATACTTCCTGCTGACCGGCATCCATATCGGCGGCGTTTTGGAGCATGTACCGCGCGCGGTTGATGCCGGCCGCCAGGGCTGCGGGGTCCACGTCCGCGGGGTACAAGGTACTCAGCAAACTCGGGAACCAGGTGTTCCCGCCGGTCATGTCGTGCAGGGGAAGATCAGTCCGAATTGGAGGATTCATATTGCAACCCTGTCCGGTGACGTCGCGCATGTGGCAATCCTGACAAGTAGCGACATGGGACTTGTTCCCGCCGAACTGTGGAGCGTACACGCCCGTTGGCGAGTTGTATTCACTGAAGAACCATTCGCTGTAAGTCCGCTCGACAGGAGCGAGTTTGTTGGACGCGAAGTTGGTGGCCGTTGTATTCAGTGCGTTTGGCACATAGTTGCCTTCCGCGTCCTTTTCGAATGCCGGGTTGCTTACGTCATGACAGGTGCCACACAACGCCGCCTCGCGATGGAAAGGCGATACCAGAATGGGGTGCCCGCTGGTGGCGTCGATGAAGGGGCCACGCCGCGCGCCGGTGGGGTCGATGACGGCCATGCCGTTGGCAAAGATGGTGCCGGGAAACGTTAGGGCGTTAAGGATGGCCACATCCTGTACGGGGCTGACTCCTGGGTTGTAAATCGGGTCCACCAGACGATGGCATAAATCGCAGGCAACCCCAAACTTGTCCGCGCTGATCATGCGGCTTCCGTCCGTGGGGATGGATCGGCCCTGATACCAGCCGCGAGGGAGGTGACAGCGCAGACACAAGTCCCCGGAATCCGGGGCATCCTGGTTGGCAATGACCATCAGGGCTTCAAAAAGAAGATCTCGGGATGCCTGGGACATCATGCTGCCATTCCAGTTGAAATAGGGCTCGACGGCCGAATCATAATTGCCGTGACAGACGGCACAGGCCGCCGGCGGATTAAGGATACCGGCCTCTAAAGGCTGAGTTCCTGGCTGATCGAAGTCACGAAGGGTGGTGGGGACGATACCGCCCGGCGGGGAGGTGATCGTAAAGACATTGTTGCTGTCATCGTAATTCGTGTTGAAGGCGTTGTCCGTGGCGACGACCCGAAAGATGGCTTGCGTCGTGGGGCGATTGGCCGGAAACCACGTATAACTGCCGGTGTTGCTCAATCCCTTGGCCTCCGGCTTGAAGGTGAGGCCGTTATCCAGAGAAAGATATAGATCGATACCGGCGATCCCGCTGGCGTCACCGGCGATCCACTGTACCGTGGTCCCTGTGTTACCTATATAACTCTCGCCGCCGTTAGGCACGATGACCGCGACGCTCGGCGGGGTGGTATCGCCTCCGGTACTGGGTACGAGGTGTTGCTGGATATCGCTTAAGGATACGTTGAGAACATTGCCGACCGTGGCCGGAGTCAGACCAGGAAAGGTCGGCGTATTGGTGTAGGTGGTGACATTGGTCACCTCAACCTTGGTGCTGAATCCATCCGCGTCCGGATCCATATTCTCAATTGCGCGGATCGCCTGATCCGCCTTCTTATAATTGGGTAGAACCGATTCCAGCAAGGCCCCATAGGCGTTGCGTGGCCCGGCTCCAGCAAAATCGTAATGGCAAACACCGCAGTGACCTGGCCGGCTTGGCACGGTTTCAATGGTGGTACCTACGGCATTGGGATACACCGAGAAGAAGGCCGAACGGATTGGATTACGTGCCTGTGCAGGTGAGCCAAAAAAGAGTACTGTAGAGGCAAACACGGCGAGCGACGGTAGACAGCAGATCCGAGTTGAATGATGGCGGATGATCTTCATGATTGCGCTCCTCCCGCCGCCCGGGTGGATAACCCATCGCGGATTGTCAGGATAATGCCTTGACGTGTCCCGCGCTTTCGGCGTTTCGTATTATGGCAAGAGACCGAAAACGCGTTCTTTACAATAAATATACCTCATGGCCACGCGAGAATCCATCGAAAAATAAAATTTTGAAGTTTGATTCGCACGGATTTTGTCCGATTTTCGATTGATCGAAATGCTCGCCGGAGTCATTGGGTTTCATGTAAAGTGCGGGCGTGGTAGATTTCCGCAAGAGGCTCGACCGGCTTCTCAGGATTATGATTTTCCCGTGGTTCTGATTTTGGATACTATTGGAGCCGAGGATTGTCGTACTGCTGTTTTATGAAAATACAGGGAGCAGAAGATGAAACCGTTCATCGGCAAACCGACGGAAGTACAGAAAAAGCAGGCCCAGGGCTGGCCAATCTGGACCAAGGAAGCCAGCGAGTTTCCGTGGGAGTATGACGAGCAGGAGACCTGTCTCATTCTGGATGGCGACGTGACCGTGATCAACGAGGAGGGTGAGCGATTCGCTTTCGGATCTGGCGATTGGGTGGTTTTTCCACAGGGCATGAAATGCACCTGGAAGATCAACAAAGACGTGCGTAAGCATTATCATTTCGGATAAAAGACGATCGCTTATTAACCGGGGTAAAGAACCGACTAACTAAGCGGTAACCACCGTGCCGATATTTTGTCCGCGGACGGCGCGTTTCATGTTGCCGGCCTGGTGGAGGTTGAACACGACGATGGGCATATCGTTGCGCTGGCATAGGTCCACCGCGCTGAGATCCATGACCGCGAGGCGTTCATTGATGACGCGGTCGTAGCTGAGTTTGGGATAGAATTCGGCGTGTGGGTTCTTGTGCGGATCGGCGCTGTAGACGCCGTCGACCTGGGTGGCCTTGAACAGGGCGTCGGCGCCGATTTCGACGGCGGCCAGGGCGGCGGCGGTATCCGTGGTGACAAAGGGACGGCCGGTGCCGCCGGCGAGAATGACTACCCGGCCGGTATCCAACAGTTCCATGCAACGGTGCCGGTCAAAAGGCTCGCAAACGGTGGCGACCGGAAGATTGGACAACACCCGGGCCTTCATGCCGGCCGCCTCGAAGCTTTCGCGCAAGGCCAGAGCGTTAATGAGGGTCGCCAACATTCCCATCTGATGAGCGGTGGCCTCGGGTATATGGGAGTCACGGGCGAAAGCCGTGCCGCGAATGATATTCCCTCCGCCGACCACGATCGCCACTTGAACATTCAGCGCGCGGACCTCGGCGACCTGGCTGGTGACGTATTCCAAGGCGTCGCCGCCAAGCCCAAAACCCTGCGGAGCGGACAACCCCTCGCCGCTGATTTTCAGCAATACGCGGCGATAGGCGGGTTTATGCTTGTGGCTGGGGCGCGGTCGACTTTTTCGGCCTTTCGATGTCTTAACGCTTTTCGCCAAAGGACGCTCCTTCACGATCCGCGTTTACGCTTCCCCGATTTGAAGACGCGTGTAACCCGTGAGCTTAATTCCCGCTTGTTCGAGGATTTTACCCACGGTTTTCTTGTCGTCCTTGACGAACGGCTGTTCCAGCAGGACGTGTTCGCCGTACCAGCGGCTCATTTTGCCGGTCAGGATCTTGTCAATCATGTTTTCCGGTTTCCCGGAGGCGCGAATCTGTTCCCGGGCGATCTCCTCTTCTTTTTTCACCAGATCGGCGGGCAGATCCTCGCGACGCAGGGCTTCCGGTTGCAGGGCGGCAATATGCATGCAGATATCGTTGAGCAGCGCATCATCTCCACCGTCGCCCTCGACACCGATAATCACGCCCACCTTACCCGTGTGGTGGATATAGGTGGCCGCCCGGCCGGTCATTCTGGCTACCCGCGAGACCTTCATGTTCTCGCGGATGCGGTTGATCAAATCGTTGAGCAGATCGGTAATGGTCGTATCGGGGCGATCAATGAGTTTTTCGCTTCCCAATGTTTCCAGCTTGCCCGAACCGGTCAAGGCGACATGCTTGGCCAGTTGGTCAACCAGTTGGCGAAATTCGGGATTGTTGGCGACCGGCGCGGTCTCGCAGAGCATTTCGACGATCGCCGCCTTGCCCGCCTGCTTGTCGCAAAAACTGCCAATCCGCCCCTCGGCGGTGGTCCGTCCGGCTTTTTTCTCCGCCGCCGCCGCTCCACGTTTGCGCAACAACTCCAGGGCCGCGCTCTCGTCGCCGTTGGTTTCCATCAGGGCCTGCTTACAATCCATCATCGGCAGACCGCTTCGTTCGCGAAGACTCTTGACCATTGCCGCGTTGATTGCTGCCATTTGTTTTCATGACTCCTATGCTAAAGTTCGATTGATTGATTCGTTTATCATGCCCGAAAGGACCAAAAACTCCCCCCGGTCCCTTACCGGACAACATCATCCATCACCAGCGCGGTATCCCATTATCCGCGACGTGGCTCAAGCCAAGGCTGAATCCGACGAGGGCCCACCCGTGGTCACGACGGCCTGTTCGCCGGCGGTTACCTCCGCGGGTTCGCCTTCCTCGGGTCGGACCGCGGCTCGGGATGAACGTCGCGCGGACGCCCTCGCCGCCTCTTCCTCGGCGACTCGGCCGCGCTTGCCTTCCTCGATGGCGTCGCCCATCAGCTTGAGGACCAGTTCGATGGCCCGAATCGCGTCATCATTGCCAGGGATCGGGATGTCCACGTTGTCCGGGTCCGAATCCGTGTCGATCAGGGAGATCACCGGAATACCCAGGGCCCGGGCTTCCTTGGAGGCGATATGCTCGCGATTCAGATCGATCAGCACCAGCGCGCCGGGCAGACGGTTCATCTTGCGGATGCCGTCCAGGTTGCGCCGAATCTTGCGCAGCTCGCGGGTCAGGGTGGCGACCATCTTTTTGCTGTATCGCTCGCTCATGCCTTCCGCCTCGATGCGTTCCAGCTCGTCGAGCCGGGTCAGCCGGGAACGAATGGTGCGGAAGTTGGTCAGCGTTCCGCCCAGCCAGCGTTCGGTGACATAAGGCATGTTATG
>CAZXSA010000202.1:0-9340 GCA_964642815.1 uncultured Planctomycetales bacterium
CTCCGCCGGAGGGTGGTGCGCCTTTAACCTGCGTGAGCGCGGGCGGGGCGGGGGAAGCGCCGGCACTGACAACGGAGAAACGCTGGCCGGCATGGATGGTGTTTTTTACCGGCGTGTGGCGGCCAGCCACCACGGCTCGACGGACGCAGCACGTTACATTACGAAAAGCCTGGCTGGTACACTTCGTGGCGGCCATCCTGGCCATTCTGTTGGTCAGCTTTCTGGTTTCGCTGTCGCAAATCTTCCACGATGAAAGAAACGTGTTGGCGATCTGGCTTGACGACTTCGCCGAGGAGGTTGTCGAGGAGTTCGTTGATCGTCCCCTTGAGTCAGTGGTCGTGTCCGGATTGGTGGCCCTGTCAGTCGAGGCCGGGTTTCTTGTCCTGGCCTTCCTGTTGATGCCGTGGGGAGCCGGCGACGAAAAAATGCGTTCCAGTTTCGCCGCAGCCTTGCGTCAATGCTGGCTGCATTCCGCCGATGCATTACCGATTATTCTTCTGGTCAGCGCCGTGATCATACCCTTTCGTTGGGCATACGAGGCTTTTGAGAGAAACAACCCGAATTGGTATGAGCAAATACAAGCACAATTGCCGGCCCAGCCGGTATTGACGACAACTAGTCCAACGGCGCAACAGATAGAAGAACACAATAAGGCGATCAATGAGTGGCAAGAGCAATACTCAAGGCTTTGGCAGAGGGCTTGGCGTCACCGGCCGTGGTATCTTCGTTACGGCGAGGAGATCAGCGCCTATTCCTGTTTCCTGGCGGGTGTTTGGTTGTTGTGGATCCTATTGCGGGCGGTAGGGGCCAGGCGAAACATTCCGCTTATCCCTCGCCCGCCGACGTGCGAATTCTGTGGGTACAACCTTCTCGTCACTCCGATGGACAGCCGCTGCCCCGAGTGCGGAGAACCAGTCCTGCGCTCGCTTAATCCAGACGTGCGGTTGGGAACGCCTTGGGAGCATCGGCGGGATTTCGGATTTTTGAAAGCTTGGTGGCGATGCAGTGTCGATGCCGTCTTTCGACCGAAAGCCATCGGCCAACAGATAAGACTCGTTACTCCCGGCACCGCGCACCGCTGGTTTCTGGTGACGTATCTGCCCATTTTCTTCGTTATCGGTTACGCCCTGATATTTGGAATGGCCTTGGGGGTGAAGTGGGTGACCGGTGACAATCAGGAAATCCTCAATGCAGAGTTCTTGCTGTTAGCCGGTCCCGCGTTTGGATATATCAATGGGATCAGCGTGCTGGCCATTTTGCTCTTGGCCGCGGGGCTGGTGGGTATGTATTACCGAATCTTCGAAAAGCGCAACCTGCTGAGCGGGACCATCCAGGCCGCCTGTTATCTGAACGCGTATATTGTGTTCTGGTCGATTATAAATGCCATTGCTTCGATCGCCGCCGTCACCTTGAGCTGGTGGCTCTGGAGGCCTTATCAAACTACTGCGTCGAGTACCATGCCCGCCAGTACGGCCCCGCGCCCGGACTATGATTTTCTTCTTTTCCTCGGTTGGCTGGGGGTGAATCTGATTTGTTTCGGCGTTTATTTGTGGTTGATCGCCCGGATCACGGCCGCGGCGCGGTACGCGAATAAATGAGAGGGGATTGTAAACATCGGTCATCTATCCGAGCAAGGCATCACCTGCATTCGTATAATTCCACCGCAGTTTCCCTTGCTAGCGCTGCGGGCTGGCCGTGCGTATTATTCTCCCCCCGTCTCATTGTCTCCCCCTCTCCCCATCCTTTCCGCCCGGCGTTCCGTTGCCCCGTTGGGGCAAACTCTCGCTGGCGCTTGCTACTCTGCGAAGCGGCGCTTCGCTACGTAGCACGAGTCGGGCTGGTAGGGACTCACGTGGTTTGGAGGGCGTTGATGACGTTGCTTTGGGCGGCGTTGCGGGCGGGCAGGAGGCCGGCGATCAGGCAGATCGCCAGGGTGAAAGCGACGCCGAGGGCGACCCAGTTCCAGGGGATGTCGGTATAGCTCAGTTGGAACCCCCAGATCATTCCGGTGATCGCGCCCATGCTGTGGGCGGCGTGCCCGCCGAGTAGGACGCCCATCAGGCTGCCAATGACGCCGAGCACCAGCGCCTCGCCGACGACCAGCCGAACAACTTGCCAGCGGGTTGCGCCCAAGGCCCGCAGGGTGGCGATCTGCCGGCGGCGGGCGCTAACGTTGGTCATCATCAGGTTGCCCACCCCCAAGGCCGCCACCAGCAAGGCCACCAGCGGCACCGTGCTCAGCAGCAACGTTGCCCGGCGCAGGTCGCGATCGATCTGTAACTTCAACGCCCGCACGGAAGCGTGTTGCGTGTAAGCCGCCCCGCTGTAGGTGGCCACCAGTTTCATCACCAGATTTTCGCGAAAGACTTCCCAACGCTGCTCGGCGGTCATGGACCGCCAGGCATCGTAAAGCCCGTCGGCGGTCAGGGCCTGGGCAAAAACCTTCAGCAAAGGCACGCTGTCCCAATCCGGTGATTGGTCTTGAGCAACGAGGGCATCGTATTGCCGGATGATGCGATCCAGTTCAACGGCCCGCTCCGGCAGGGCGGCTTGCCACTTACGCAGCAGCTCGATCAGAGCGGGTGGATCACCCGCTAATGGCGGGCGGTTCTCGGCAAACTCGGCCGGCGGCTCCGTAAGCGGTAAATCGAAGTTGATCAGATATAGACTCACCCGTTCGGGGATGCCGAAGAATTGTTTGGCGTCCGCATAGGTGCCCAACACACCGAAGATCGAGGCCTGGCTCAGCTCGCCGCCGATATTGAAGTAGTTGGCCGCCATCTGCAGGGAAGGCGAGGTGACCACGCCGGCGATCTCGAAACGATGTTGGCCGCCGCGGCCTTCGCTGACCCGGATCAGAACTTTCTCGCCGTAGCGCCAGCCGGTCGCCCGGACAAATTCCGGCGTGACCAGGATCGCTCCTCCCTGTTTTAGTCGTTCGATGGCTTGGTTTTTTTCGCCTTCGACGAACTCCACATTGAAAAGCTCGAAAAATTCGTCCGGGTCGCCGACCACGAAACGGCAAAACGGCCAAGCCAATATCCGGCCGTAAATCGTGCAGGTAATCCCCTCGTTGACCAGACTGCTGCGCTTGGCCACGCCCGGCGTCGCCCGGACTTCGCGGGCTCGCTCGGGGGAGATGGGCGGGTCGACGAACACGAACGCCTCGGTCAAGTCGCGGGGGAAATCCCAGGCCCCGGCCAGGGACTTGCTGTAGACCAGCAGGGAGACAATCAAGGACAGGCCCACCATCAGCCCGCTGCAGATGGCCGCCGACCGCCACGCGGCCCGTCCGACTTGATCGCTTAGCAAGGGATAACGCAAACGCAGGACGGCGGCGGTCACATAAACCGCGGCGTGGCCGGCCAACCGGATCAGCAGGGGGGTCAGCAGAGCGTATCCGCAATATAGCAAAGTCACGCCGAGAACGGCATATTGGGCATGGGCCACCCACAGGTTGGTGGGCAGGCGTTTGAGCAACAGGGTATGGGCGACGATCATGGCCACTCCGAACAGCGCGGCCAGCCAGGCCAGCACAGCCGGCGCTGGTTTCGATTGCGGGCGGGAAGCGCTTAACGGTGAAACGCGCATGGCCTGCAAGGCCGGCAAGGCGGCGCCGGCCAGGGTGGTGACGGCCCCACCGCCCAGGGCGAGCAGGATCCCGTGATAACTGATGACCAATCGCCCGATGTATTGCGGGGCCATCCAGACGCTCAAGCGAGCGAGCAGCAAGCCGACGGGGATACCCAGCGCCATGCCGACGAGCCCCAGCGGGACGGCCTCGCTGAGGATCAGGAACGCCATCTGCGGCCGGGTGACCCCCAGGCAGCGCAGGGCGCCCAACTGCTCGATCCGCTCGACCATGCCCATGCTCAGCGTGGATAAAATAATGAAGAACGCGGTGAACAAAGCCACGCTGGCGAGCATCAGCATGACGAGGCTGGAATGCCGCTCGGCGGTCTCCACCTGGCGGACCTTGGCTTCCGCGGAAGTGACCATGAAATTCTGCTGGTGACGGTTGACCATTTGGCGAAGCGTTTTCTCGGTTTTGCGTAAACCCGTCGGGGAAGAATCATTTAGGATGATGTCAATCTTGGTCACCCGATCGAGTTTGTCCTGAAACTGGGCCAGGGCTTTCGCCTGATCGATGGGGATGATCACGACGGGAGGCTGCCGCTTGGCCACCCGACGATGCTCAAAGATACCGACAAGAGTGAACTCGGCCTGCCTGACAAGCTCGTTGCCCAGCAGGTCGGTCTGCACGGTACGCAGCTCGAACCGATCGCCGATTTGCAGGAGGAGTTGGTCGGCCAGTTTATCCTCCATCATGGCCGCATCGTGGTCGTCCGGTCCCAGCGATCGGCTGTCCGCGCGGAATTGGCGCGTGTCGTACTCGCGAAAGTTATATTCGGTCAGCGGTTCAATGCCCACGGCCTGAACGGCGACGACTGGAGCCCGGGCGGCTTGGGTAGTGGCGGGTGATTCGAGCTTACGCAGTTGCATGGGGTACTTGAGTTGAGCGGTGACGTACAACACGTTGTCGAGGGCTCGTACTTCCTCGGCGATCGAATGAAAGACGGTCCCGTTGGCACCGTATTTCGACTCGACGGACAGGTGGCTGCGCCCCACCCACAACCACATCTGATCGCGCAGGGCCATGCGCACCGATTCGTAGGCGCAGGTTACCCAGACGACCACGCCGACGCCCAGGGCGATGGCCCCGATGGCGCCGATGGTGCGCCCGGGCTTAACCCGCCAGTTGCGTATACCGAGCAGCGACCAATGCCGCATCGCCGTTCACCTCGTCGATTGTGCCGATGATGGAGCCGTCCTTGAGGACGTAAATTCGGTCGGCCTGGGCGGCCGCCGCCGGTTCGTGCGTGACCATGAGCACGGTTTTGCCGAGTTCGCGGGCCAGCTTGGCCAGTAGGCGCCAGATTTCGGCGGCGCTGATGGAGTCGAGGTTGCCGGTCGGCTCGTCGGCCAGTACCAGGGCTGGATCGTTGAGCAGGGCTCGGGCGATGGCCACCCGCTGCTGCTCGCCGCCGGACATGGCTTGCGGGCGATGGTTCATCCTCTGTTCCAGGTGGACGAGGCGAACCATTTCCTCCAGCTTCGGGCGGATCGCCGTGCCGCTGACTCCGTCCACCAACAGGGGCACGGCGATATTTTCGCCGGCCGTCAGGGTGGGCAGCAGGTTGAAAGTCTGGAAGATGATGCCCATCTTTCGGCGGCGAAAGAGGGTTCGTCGGCGATCGGACATGCGGGTGATATCCTGACCGTCGATCAACACCGAGCCGGCATCGGGAACGTCCAGCCCGCCGATCAGATGCAGAAGAGTGCTTTTACCCGAGCCACTGGCCCCCATGATGGCCACCAGTCGGCCCGCCTCGACGGAAAAGGATACCTCATGGACCGCCCGTACCTTGCTTCCGCCGCCGCGGTAGGTCTTGGATACCTGGTTTACCTGAAGGATGGTGTTCATCGCCTCCCCTATACAACTTCATGGATCATCGTGTTTGGGCTCGGCTCGTCAACGCCGGTTGGTGCCGCGCCCACGTTGTGACCGTCCGGTCGATGTTTTACACTAAGGTGGCCACCCGACTGCTGGCGGCCGTCGATGGAAAACTTCATGACCTCCCGTGGCGCACAAACGGCACGCGGGGTTTAGTATACGAGCCAATGCCTCGCAAGGAAACCGCCCGTGAAAATCGTGGTAACATCCGACCTGCATTACGACATCGCCCGCAGTGTCCAGCCGACCCGCCGGTTGGCCGACGAGATTTGCGATTTGTCCGTCGATACCTTGGTTTTGCTGGGTGACGCGGCCGGTCGGGAGGTGGAGATCGTGGGCGAGTGCCTGCATCTTTTCGACAAATTTACCGGGCGGAAATTCTTCGTGGCCGGCAATCATGAATTATGGGTCCGGCCGGGCGAGAGTTCGCTTTATCGTCTGGAGGAGTTGTTACCCGCGGTCTGTCGGGAGGCGGGATTCTGGCCGCTGGATGTCGAATCCGCCAACGTGGACGGCGTAGGGTTTGTCGGGACGGTGGGGTGGTATGATTACAGCTTCCGGTCGGAATGGCTGAGATTGCCCTTGCGTTTCTATGAGCACAAGATCGCGCCCGGGGCCGCCGCCCGTGTTGAAGGCTTCGGCCACCTGCTGACGCAAACGGCGGATATTCCCGAGGAGGCGTTTTCCTACGGGGTGCGTTGGATGGACGGGGCGCATGTCGATCTGGGCATGAGCGACGCCGCGTTTTGCGAATATCTGCTCGAACGGTTCCGCCGTCACTTGGCGACCGAGGCGGCGCGCAGTCGGCGGATCGTGGCGGCCATGCACCATGTGCCTTTCGTCGAGTTGGTTCCGACCAGTCAAGATCCGACATTCGCTTTTGCCGCCGCCTTCATGGGCAGCGCTCGTTTTGGGGAGGCGCTGTTGGCCGAACCCAAGGTCGGCCATGTGCTCTGCGGACACAGTCATCGGGCGATGGGCGTGCGTAAGGGACATTTGACCTGCCTGAATGTCGGCTGCACCTATGTCCAGAAGCGTTTCGACATTATCGAGGTGTGACCCGATAAGGTAGAGGCGGGGGATCCCGTTTTTTGCCGAGGGGAGCGGCTTTGGTATATACTGAGCCGAGTCGAGTCCAATCAGCGAGGTATGCACATGGGCGTTCAAGGCAAGGATTTCCGGGATCGGGTCACGGTTGCGGACGGGGCGTGGGGCACGGAGCTGGACAAGTTGGGTTGCCCGCCCGGTTATTGTCGGGAGGAATGGAATATTTCCCAGCCCGACCGAGTCCGCCAGGTGGCCGAGGCTTATGTGGCCGCCGGCGCCCAGATTATTTTGACCAACACGTTCAGCGGGAATCGGATCACGCTGGCCAAGCACGGTCACGGCGATAAGGTTCGGGATTTTAACCGAGCCGGGGCGAAGATCAGTAAGCAGGCCGCCGGCGATAAGGCCCTGGTGTTCGGTTCCATCGGGCCGACGGGCAAGATGGTCCTGATGGGCGAGGTCGGCGAGGGCGAGCTGTTCGACGTTTTCAAGGAGCAGGCGGACGCCTTGGCCGAAGGGGGGGCCGATGCCCTGGTGGTCGAGACCATGACCGAGCTGGCCGAGATTTGCGCCGCGGTCCAGGCGGCCAAGGGGACGGGTCTGGCCGTCGCCGCCTCGATGACGTATGATTCGGGCAAGGACAAGACCTCGACCATGATGGGGGTGACGCCGGAGCAGGCGGTGGAGGCCTTGCTCGCCGCCGGAGCGGATATCATTGGGTGCAACTGCGGGATCGGCATCGATAATTACATTCAGGTGGCGGCCAAAATGCGGGCGGTGACCGATGTACCGATCTGGGTGAAGGCCAACGCGGGTCTGCCCGAGATCGAGGGGGACAAGGTCGTCTATCGCATGCCCCCGAGGGAGTTCGCCCAGAAGGCCAAGCACCTGGTCAAGGCCGGGGCCAATATCGTGGGCGGATGTTGCGGGACCAGTCCGGAATTTATCGCCGCTCTGCGCCAAGCGATTTAATCGTATTATCTCGCCTCATGCTTTCGTATGGGATCAGGCCTTTCGTTTGCAGGGCACGGTGTAGGCACGCTTTCAGAACAAGGGATGTGGATTGATGAGTGATATGAAGGCCGAGGGAACGCTCGAACTGGATGAGCGCGGATTTGGTTTTTTACGATCGGCAAGCCGGAATTATGCCGTTCACCCCGCGGACGCCTACGTCAGTCGGGAGATGGTTCGCCAGTTCGGCCTGCGGGGCGGGGAGCATATCGAGGGGACAACTCGGCCGGGCGACGTGCGCAAGGGCTCGGCGAAGTTCCTGCTGGCCGAGGTGCAAACGATCAATCACTTGTCCCCCGGGCAGTACGTGGAGTTGACGCCTTTTAACGACTTGACCGTTATCGACCCGACCCGCCGACTTCAGTTTGAAAAGCCCGGCGGCTCGCCGAGCATGCGCGTCGTGGACCTGATGACCCCGATCGGCATGGGGCAGCGCGGGTTGATCGCCGCCCCTCCGCGCACCGGCAAGACCGTGCTCTTGCAGCAGATGGCCGCCGGCATCGCCGCCAATCATCCCGACCTGTACATGATGGTCCTGTTGATCGACGAGCGGCCGGAAGAGGTCACGGAGATGCGCCGCACGGTGCATGGCGAGGTGGTGGCGTCCAGTAACGACCAGCACATCGAAAGCCACGTGCGCATCGCCCGGCTGATGATCGCCAAGGCCAAGCGGTTGGTCGAGGCCGGTCAGCATGTGCTTATTCTGCTCGATTCGCTGACTCGTCTGGGCCGGGCCTTCAACGCCTTTGTCGGTTCGTCCGGTCGGACCATGAGCGGGGGAATGGACATTCGGGCCCTGATCGAGCCGAAGGCGGTTTTCGGCTCGGCCCGCAACATCGAGCACGGCGGCTCGCTGACCATTCTGGCCACCGCCCTGATCGAGACCGGCAGCCGCATGGACGAGCTGATCTTCAACGAGTTCAAGGGCACCGGCAACATGGAACTGATGCTGAGCCGCGAGATGGCCAACATGCGCATCTGGCCGGCGATCGACCTGAACCTTTCCGGCACGCGGAAGGAGGAACTGCTGCTCGGCCGCGAGACGGTCGAAAAAATCTATCGCCTCCGCCGCCAGTTAAGCCCGATGCCGACGATCAAGGCCATGCCCACCCTGCTCGATATGCTGGGCAAATACCCGAACAACGAGGCCTTTCTGAAGAGCATCATCTGATTGATACGTCTTATCGTCCAGAAACATCCCTGATATTCGTGCATCATGCGATACCCTATACCAGCCCGTAGCGCAAGCAAGGGACATTTCTACCAGCCCGAAGCGCAAGCGAGGGACAACCTCTCGACGTCAAGCGCCTCATCGACGCGCAATCCCAGTTTTCGGACACGAACACTCATGTCACGCTGAAGCAGTGTACCTCGCTCACCTCGGCCAGGCTTCACTAGGCTCCGCCTTGGCGAGCGGAGCCCAGCGGAGCCGGGCCAAGGCGGGTCTTCGTGGTAAAACCCGATGAATGATCCACGATGGGGTTTGGGGTGCTGATGGGCCATGCCGGTGGGTTGTGCATGGTCGCCAAACACACCCAACCCCGACGGGGTTTCATAATCCAGCCCAAGGTTGCGGCGCGGCCGCTACCTTGGGAACCGTGCGCCGCGCTACCCCGCTAACCCCAACGGGGTTATGTATTTCATGGATATCGTGTTCCCCCGCGAACCACGCAACCCCGTTGGGGTTGATGTGGTGGTTTATGCCTCCATGCCCCAGGGTAGCGGCCCAGCCGCAACCCTGGGCTATGATACGGAGCCCCTTCAGGG
>CAZXSA010000203.1:0-9323 GCA_964642815.1 uncultured Planctomycetales bacterium
ACCAGCAGGCGCAGGCCTTCCAGTTGCTTGGGGTTCAGGAGGCCGTTGAACAGCTCGAAATAGTTCATGATCGTGACCACTTTGCCCTTGGATACGTCGCCCAGATCGGGACGCGTGGTCAGGAAAATCGGCGGCGGAAACTCTGGAAGAAAATGCGCCGGCAAATCGTAATCCAGGTCAAATCGAGTCAGATCCCGACCTTCCTGTTTCTTGATCTCGTCGATGTGGTGCTGGGGGAAAACCATGCCGCCTTCCGGGTGATTTGGATGGGGCAGGGGCAGAAAACCCGCGGGGAACAGGTCTTTTTCGCGGATTTCCGCGGGGGTCATGTCCGCCAGCTTCTCCCAGGTCATGCCCTGCGGCAACTTCACCCGCACGCCGCCCTGAACCGCCTTGCCGCCGGCCATGCGAACGCCCTCGGCCGGCTTATCGCTCATGTCATACCTTTTATCCAGAAGCTCCATCTGGCGCTTCATGATCTCCGGTTTGGCCGCCTTCATCCGGGCCATTGTCGCGCTGAAGTCCTCGGTCATCACGACCGGGGAATAACTGGACGGCGGGCCCGCCCAGGCGCGCATCCATGGCAGAGCGACAAGCACGCCCAAGGCCACGATGCCCAAGGCCGTAATCGGCCTCCAGAGCCTTATTCCTGTTTTCTGTTTCATGGTTTTGCTCTCCGTTTCCTACTGGTTCGTTTGGATTTCCGCGCCGCTTTTTTCTTGAGTTGTCCGGCCTTCGTGGAGGCCGCACCACCTCCTTTCCTCAGCTTGTCCGCGCAGTCCGCGCAAAGCCCCCGAAAGTGAATGTGGTAATCGCGGATGGTAAACCCGTATCCGCGCACGTCCGGCCAGATGACTTTATCCAGTTGACGCGCTTCGATATCCAATATTTTCTCGCAATGCATGCAAACCAGATGGTGATGTTGACGTATCTTCGGGTCGAAGCGGGTGGCCGATCCGGGGTGGCAGATCTTGTTGATGATGCCGAACCGCACGAGGGTATCCAGGATGCGATAAACCGAGGTGCGCGAGAGGGAAGGAAGGCGAACCCGCACCTGTTCGTAAATCTGATCGGCCGTCGGATGGTCCTCGCGATCGAGGATCATCTCTAAAACCGTCCGCCGCTGGGTGGTTACCGGTAGCCCCCCCGCCCGGCAGGCCTGGGCGAACCGCTCGATCCGCTTGGGCTTCGATTCGGCGTGCATGGTTGACTCCGTTGGTATTATGTACCACCCGGCAGTATGTGTCAACACCGTTATCTTGCCGGGTGGCCCGGGGGGCATGAAATCTGGTGGCAGGGTACTCCATTCCTCGGAACATGTGTCCACGATAACGGTAATCGTGAAACATATCGACGGCACGCAAGGATGGATGACGAAAAAGAACGGGTGGGGCTACCTCCTATCATACGGACGCTTACGTGCGCTCGATCATCGCGCCCCCACCCCTCGCGGCGCGATGATGGGTCACCCGTCCCGGGTGGCGGACGTGCATGGGCGAAACCCGCCGTGGGAGGTGTCACACGATTGTGACCAGCACTGACTCTGTCCGGGAGCTAACAGAATCATCCTTGGAGGGCGGCGAAGACTTTTTCGGCGGCCTGTTCACCGGAGTGAATGCAATCGGGAATGCCTACACCGCTGAAACCGTTGCCGGCAACGGCAATGGTTCGCCGGGCGGCCAGGCGCTGCTCGATCCGTCGCACGTTGAGCAGATGCCCGACGGGATACTGCGGCATCGATAAAGGCCAGCGATACAAGTCCATGAACGCCGGGTCGCCTTGCAGGCCGATCAATTCACGCAAGTCGGTCAAGACCGCCCGGCGCAGGGCCTCGTCGTCCAGCGCGTACACTTCCGGCTGTAAGGCTCCGCCAAGAAACGCGCGCATCAGGACTTGATTAGCGGGTGCTCGCTGCTCGAACTTGATGCTGCTGAAGGTGACCGCGATGATCGTCCGCCGCTCGCTGAAGGGCACCACGAAACCGAAGCCTTCCGGCAGGCGGCCGAGCTGCTCGCGACGGACGGCCAACGAAAGGGTGGCCGACGCGGCGTAGGGAATGCTCGCCAGTTCGTCCACCAAAGTTGCATCCAGATCGCGCACCAATCCACCGGTCACGTGGGCGGGGGTGGCCACGATCAAACCGTCGGCGGATTCATGGCGGCCGTTCTGAAACCGCACGCGCCAAACTGAATCAATGTATTCGATCTTTTCGGCCGGCCATCCAACTTGAACCGCGCCGGTCGGCAGCCGCTCGGCGAGAGCATTGACGAGGGTGTCCATCCCGCCGCGAAAGGCCACGAACATGCTGTAGCGGGCCCCGCTATCGATATTAGCTTGCTCGCGTGCCACCGGCATCTGCTTGCGCATCGCCCGAATCAGACTGCCGTGCTGGGCCTCCATCTCCAGAAAGCGGGGCATGGTGGTCCGCAAACTGAGCTTGTCGGGATCGGCCGTGTAGATCCCGCCGACCAGCGGCTGGGCCACCCGCTCCAAAGCTTCCCGCCCGAAACGACGGCGAACGAACGAGCCCAGGCTTTCGTCGTCGTCGGGGCCAAGTGGTTTCGCCGGCAACAAAAGGTCCAAGGCCATGCGGCATTTACCGGGCCAGGAAAACAACCGGCTGGTCACGAAGGGCAGGATGCGCGTCGGCGCCAGTAGGAGAAAACCTTCGGGGATCGGATACATGCGTCCGCGGCGAACCACGAAGGTACGGCGACAAGCCGGATTGGTCGGAATCAGTTGCGAATCGATGCCGAGGCGTTTACACAAAGCCAGGCCCCACGGCTTGGCCGTAATGAACGAATCGGGCCCGCCCTCGATCAGAAAGCCGTCTTTTCGCCGGGTGATAATCGAGCCGCCGAGCCGGTCCTGTGCTTCGATTAATTTTATATCCAGCGGCCGAGCAGCGGCGGACAACTCCGTCAGGCAATGGGCGGCGGCCAGACCCGCGACTCCCCCGCCGATAACAAGAATGCGTTTGCGCTGGTTGAGGCTCTCGGCCATATCCGCCCTTACGCTCCGTTGTGTTCGTGGACCACGTCGACCAGGATCCGCACGTTATCCACCGGAGTGTCCGGCAAAATTCCGTGGCCGAGATTGAAAATGTGCCCCGGCCGCTCGCCGGCGCGTTCGAGGATGGTTTCGGCCGCGTGGATGATCGTCGGCCGATCGCAGCACAATACCACCGGGTCGAGATTACCCTGCACGGCGGTATCGTATCCGATCGTCGCCCAGGCGTCGGCGAGATTGACCCGCCAGTCGAGACCAATGACATCAGCCCCGACCTCGCGGATGGCGGGCAATAGAATGCCTCCGTCCACCGCGAAATGGATGATCGGAACACCCGGCTTGAGCGCGGAGATCAGATGTTGGGTATGCGGCAGAACGTAATGGCGGTAATCCTCCTCGCTCAGACAGCCAACCCAACTGTCAAAAATCTGCACGGCCTGCACGCCGGCGTCGATCTGGCCGTTCAAATAGCCGGCCGACGCACAAGCAATCTTGCTCATCAACATATTCCAGGTGTCAGGATCGCCATACATCAGCGCCTTGGTGTGTTGAAAACGCCGGCTGACCCCGCCCTCGATCATATAGCTGGCCACGGTGAAAGGCGCGCCGCAGAAACCGATCAAAGGCGTATGGGGCGGCAAAGCCCGCCGCAACATGCGCACCGCATCGTAAACGAAACTCAGCGATTCGGCCGGCTCTATTGAACGAAGTTTGCGCACGTCGCCGGCCGTGCGTATCGCCGGCGACAGCGACGGCCCGACCCCCTCCTGGAAGGTCAACTCAAGACCCATCGGCTCGGTGATCAGCAGAATATCGGCAAAGAGGATGGCGGCATCGAAACCCAGTTGCTCGATGGGCATCAACGTTACTTCGGTGGCCAGCTCCGGTCTTTTGCACATTTCCAGGAAAGGATGTTTTTCACGCAATTTTCGGTAATCAGGCAAATAGCGCCCGGCCTGGCGCATCAGCCAGATGGGCGTATGGGCCGCCTTCTCCCGGCGACAGGCCCGCAGAAAAGGACTGTTATGCAGCGCTTCCGAATTCATCGTCTTCTCATCGATGAGCAAGCATACACCGGCGAGACGCCGGTGCCACACAATTGCCGGGGACGCACAATTGCCGGGGCCATGCCATGCCCACCCCACCCTGTGGGGGAAAAACGTTTAATAACCCGACGCTTTCCAGCAGGCCACCCAATGGCCGGGTTGAACTTCCTTCAATTCCGGCTCCCGCGTCCGGCAGGTCGCGTCCTCGGCGCCCAACGGACAACGCGGATGAAACTTGCACCCGGTCGGAAAATGCAGCGGGTTGGGCACGTTGCCGGGGATCACGTCCAGCCGGTGTTTCTTGTCCCCCAGCCGCGGGATACTGCGAAACAACCCCTGAGTATAGGGGTGCAGCGGATTTTTGAACAACTCGGTCACCTCCGCCCGCTCGACGATTTTACCGGCGTACATCACGCAGACCTCGTCGGCGACCTCGGCCACCACGCCGAGATCGTGGGTAATCAGCAGAATACTCATGTTTAGCCGCTTCTGCAGGTCGCGGAGCAGGTCAAGGATCTGGGCCTGGATGGTCACGTCGAGAGCGGTGGTCGGCTCGTCGGCGATCAGGATGGACGGGTTGCACGATAAGGCCATCGCGATCATCACCCGCTGGCGCATGCCGCCGGACATCTGGTGCGGATACTCGTGGACCCGCTGCTGCGGGGCGGGGATTCCGACCTGGCCGAGCACCTCGACGGCCAGGTCCCATGCCGCCCGGCCGCGCAGCTTCTGATGCAGTTTGATGGCCTCGACGATTTGATCACCCACGGTGTAAACGGGATTGAGCGAAGTCATCGGCTCCTGGAAGATCATAGCGATCCGGTTGCCGCGGATATCCCGCATGCGCTTCTCGCCGGCGGTGGCCAGGTCAAGCCCCTCGAAATGAATCTGCCCGCCAACGATACGGCCGGGCGGATCAGGCACCAAGCGCATAATGGACAACGCGGTCACGCTCTTGCCGCAGCCGCTCTCGCCGACCAAGGCCAGCGTCTTGCCCCGCCCCAGCGACCAGGACACACCGTCCACCGCCTTGGCCACGCCGTCCTCGGTGTGAAAATACGTCCGCAGATCGCGAACTTCGAGTAAAACACCATTCTGATTCATAACTTCACCAGGCGAACGGCCTTCCTATATCTTCAATCGAGGGTCGATAGCGTCGCGCAACGCATCGCCGACCAGATTATAAGCCAAAACGGCCAGAAATATGGCTACGCAAGGAGGATACACCAGATGCGACGCAACCCGCAACGAATCATAGGCCGTCCGCAGTATATTTCCCCACGACGGGTTCGGGGCCTGGACTCCGAACCCCAGCCAACTCAACCCGGCTTCGAGCAAGACAGCGCTGGCGATCCCAAAAGTAATAGTCACCAGCACGGGAGCCAGGGCGTTGGGTAGAATATGCCGAAACATGATCCGCCGGGAACCTGCGCCCAAAGCTCGGGCGGCCAGGACAAAGTCGTTATTTTTCAGTCGGATAAACTCACCGCGCGCATAGCGGGCGATCGAGGTCCAACGGGTCAGGCCGATCACCACCATAACATTGGTAATACTCGGTTCCAGCCAGATCATGATCGACAAAATCAGAAAGAAAACCGGAAAGCATATAACCACTTCGATGATCCGACTGATAACAATATCAATCCAGCCGCCCGCATAACCGGCCATTCCACCCAGCAGGATGCCGATGACGGCCGCGATACCCATGGAAATGAAACCCACTTTCACGGACACCGTCGTGCCATGAATCATGCGGGCGAGCACGTCCCGGCCTAACTCGTCGGTACCCAGCCAGTGCTCGGCGCAGGGAGGAGCCAGAAAATTGGGGGTCATTTCATATTCGTGATAAGGCACCAGCGGCCAGATGGCGAACGCTTCGGGATCAAGCTCTTTTTTCGCATCGAATTGCGGCAGATTGAACGGCCGGCCTTTGTTGATCCAGTGAGTCGTCGCACTTCTTGACTGAAACAGCTCGACAACGGCCGGAAAATACCAGCGCCCCTGATATTTACATACGATCGGTTGGCCGCTGGCCAAAAGCGGACTTAAAAAAGAAACCAGGATCATGAACAAAACGAAACCCAGTCCGATCAATCCGCGACGGTTGCGGCGAAACCGGCGCCAGACCAATCGCGGATAACTCTGCGAAGTATGAGATTTGGTTTGCGTCGTTGTCTGATCAATCATACGTCACCCGCGGATCGACCAGCGCATAACTCAGGTCGGCCAACAACGTACCCAACAAAACCAGAACAGCGGTAATAAACGACAAGGCCATGATGGTCGGGTAATCCCGGGCCAGCATGCTCTCGAAAAACAAGCGGCCGATACCCGGCCAGTTGAACATCACTTCGAGGATAACCGACCCGCCGATGATTTCCGGCAGCAGTAATCCCAAAAGGGTCATCATGGGGATCAGCGTGTTGCGGAACCCGTGGCGTACAATGACTATAAATTCGCCGAGCCCTTTGGCCCGAGCGGTGCGGACATAATCCTGGCGTAACACTTCGAGCATATTCTGACGCACGAAGCGCGAATAATAAGCCCAGGCCCCGAAACTGAAACAGAAAGTAATGAGCGTATAGTGCTTGACCAGATCGATGATTTTTCCACCGGTCGACAAATCGGTGTAATCATCCGATTTCATGCCTTGAAACGGCAGCAAATCCCATTGCACGCCGACCAGTAAAATCAGGGGGACAGCCATGACGTAGCTAGGGACCGAATAAAGCGCATAGAGGATGGTACTGGACAGGGTATCGAACAGCCGGTCCTGCCGGGCGGCGGCGTAAACGCCGATCGGGATGGCCAGACACAGACTGGTGCCGAGGGAGAGAATGGCCAGCGACATCGTCGGCCAGAGCCGCTCCTTGACCTTGTCGAGCACCGGACGGCGGTCCGTGGACATGGATACACCGAAATCCAGGGTAGCCAGGCGCCCGAGCCAATCGACGTAGCGCACGTGAATCGGCTTGTCCAAGCCGTAGTATTCGCGCAATTGTTCGTAAACCCGGATGGAGACCTTGGGATCCATGATGCTCTGGGTCTGAAATTGGGCCGGATCGCCGGGAGCCAGATTGATGATAAAAAAGGTGACCACCGTGATGCCGATCAAGGTGGGAATGGCAACCAGAATTCGTCTGATCAGGTAGCTAAACATAATAGAAACAGGCCGATTCGATTATGGCATTGCCGACTCAAGTTTCTGGCCTCCGCGAACCCACCAGTCCGAAAAACTGGGATCGAACCCAAAAATTCCCCGCGGGCTGAATTGTACGCCGCGAATCCGTTTGTTAAAGACCGCTAGGGTCGGGCGATTACTGATCCAGGTATAGGGCTGATCCTCGTAAACGAGCTTATGAATCTCCTGATAGATTTCCTTCCGCTTGTCGAAATCAAATTCACGCCGGCCAAGCTCAAATAACTCGTCCACCCGCGGATTGGAATAGCCGCCGTAGTTTCGGCCGGTTTTATACTCTTCCGTTCTCCACAGATTCCATCCGGTATCGGGGTCGGTGCCCGTCCCCCAGGCGGCCATGGTTGCCTGAAACTCGTGCTTACGGGTTTTTTCTACGAAGGCCGACCATTCGATGCGCTGGGTCCGCATGCGTACACCCAACCTTTTGAGATCGTCTTGGAAAATGGCGGCAATCTGCGGCGCAACCGGCGATTCCTGGGCCATGGTCATGGTGAATTCCAAAGGTGTCTTGCGGCCGTCAATATTTTGGTAGCGCCATCCGTCCTGGGGATCGACGGTCCAGCCGGCCTCATCGAGCAGGGCCGCGGACCGGGCGGGGTCGAACTCCAGAGGTTCCACGCGAGGGTTATACATCCAGGAATCCGGGTGATAAATTCCGTTACAGGGCGTGGATAAATTATAATAAATTTTGTCAAGAATCAGGGGGATATTCAGGGCGTAGGTCATAGCGTGGCGAACCCGCCGATCGCCGAAAAAGGGATTGCTTCCATCCATGTTCCAACCAATGTACGTAAAGACCCATTGCACCCCCCAGGCTTTGTTGCCCACCTGCGCGAACGTTGGGCTCTTGGTTTCAAAAGCGAACTTCTGGGCGGTCACGTCATCCACCACGTCCACCTCCTGCTTCTCAAATGAGAGCAGGGCTACATTGTCGTCCGGAATGATCCGGTAAATGACCCGCTTGAAATACGGTTGCTTTCCTTTGTATCCTTCCCACCGCTCAAGCACGATTTTGGTATTCTCGACCCACTCGACCATTTTATAGGGCCCGCTACCGACCGGGTGACGGTTGTAGCGATTGTAATAATCTCCGGTCAGTAAGTCGGGATATGCACTCTTGTGTTTCTGGTAAATGTGTTTGGGAATGATCGAAAAAAACAGGTTCCAGTGACGGGTGGCCAAAGGTGTCGGCTGTACGTATTGCACGGTGAGGTCATCGAGGGCCACGCATTCTTTTACCTCTTCCGTGCCGGGTTTCTGGGCGGGACAGGGTACCTGCGGATCCAAGATCTGCTGCCAGGAAAAAACGATATCGTGGGCGGTCAGCGGCATTCCGTCATGCCAAGTCAGTCCCGGTCGCATTTTCATGGTAAAGACCGTATGGTCCTCCGATTCCTCGAAGGATTCAACGAAATCATCGTTCACTTTCCATTGCATATCCTTGTCGGAGGTGAAGGGACCGGTAAATAAGGATCCTATCACCATCCCGTCATACACACTGGATGCAAAGAGGGGATTGGCCGTATTCGGATTGGCCCGCAGGGTGATATAGAGCGTCTCCTCGGTCGCAATTTGGGCAATATCCTCCGGCGGTGGCTCGAACAGCGATGGTGGATTCACCAGGGGATCCTTGCGCGGGTCGTAGGTCACCTCGGTCGTGGAACCCGAGGGTGTCGGCTTTCGGCAACCCGCTTTAAAAACCGATCCTCCTATAAGAACAACAAGAATCAGAATACTCCTCAAAGTCATCAGGCGCGACCGATCAATGATTCGTAATACAGAGCATGGACCCGACTCCGTACACCAGCCCGTCCGCCACGGTGGACAAGCAACGGATGATTCCACATGCCAGCCCGAAGCGCAAGCAAGGGAACGACTTCCCATGCCTGACGTAAACCCTCGCTCGCGCTTCGGGCTGGTGTTCCCTTGCTCGCGCTTCGGGCTGGTGTTGCGCTCCGCAAACGCTCCCGAACCATGCCTGTATATAGGTCGATTCATGATTATCCTCGACTGCTTTTCGGATCAAACGCGTCCCGCAACCCGTCGCCCAGAAAGTTCAGGCCTAACAG
>CAZXSA010000204.1:0-9322 GCA_964642815.1 uncultured Planctomycetales bacterium
CATGAAAAAATACCCGCCGCTGGCCATCATCAACGATATTCTGTTGGCGGGCATGAAAGTGGTCGGTGATCTGTTCGGCGCTGGCGAGATGCAACTGCCTTTTGTGTTGCAGTCGGCCGAGACCATGAAAGCGGCCGTCGCCTGCCTTGAGCCGCACATGGAAAAAACGCATGACCGCGGCAAGGGCTCGATTGTATTGGCCACAGTCAAGGGGGACGTGCACGATATCGGTAAGAACCTCGTCGATATCCTGCTGACCAACAACGGTTATACGGTGCAAAATCTCGGGATTCGCCAGCCGATCAACAATATTGTCGATGCCTGGCAGGCGCATCAGGCCGACGCGATCGGGTTGTCCGGCCTGCTGGTCAAGAGCACGCTGGTCATGCGCGACAATCTGATTACGCTGAACGAGCGCGGCCTGACCCCGCCGGTGATTCTGGGCGGGGCGGCCTTGACCCGCAAATACGTCGAGCAGGATTTGCGACCGTTGTACAAAGGACCGTTGTTTTACGCGAAAGACGCTTTCGAGGGCCTCGCCCTGATGGCCCGCATTCTGGCCGGCGAAAAACCCGCGCCGGTTCAACTGGCGGAAACGGCAGCGACCGAAACGAAAGACGATGCCGCCGTGTCGCTCGTCGAGCGCACCGAGCGCAGCGAGAAAATCGCGACGGATGTGCCCACGCCCACGCCGCCATTCTGGGGTTCGCGCGTGCTGGAGAATATACCTCTGAAAGAGGCTTTGGCTTTCATCAACGAGGTCATGCTCTTCCAGGTGCAATGGCAGTACAAGAAAAAAGGGCGGCCGCAGGAGGAATTCGATCAATATATCGAAGCCGAGGTACGGCCGATCTATCGCGAGCTGGTCGAGCGCTGCCGGCGGGAAAAAATCCTTGAATGCAAGGCCGTTTACGGTTATTGGCCTTGCCAGAGCGACGGGAACGCGCTGATTCTCTATAGTCCCGAGGACCGCGAGCGGAGAGTGGGGCGTTTCGATTTCCCGCGTCAAAAGAAAGAACCGTTCTGGTGCCTGGCCGACTTCTGGCGGCCGAAATCCAGCGGCGAATACGACGTGGTGGCCTTGTCTATTGTCACGGTCGGAGCCCAAGCCAGTACGGTGGCCCGCGAGTGGTTTGCCGCCGACCGGTATCGCGACTATCTGCACCTGCACGGCCTGAGCGTGGAGGCGGCCGAGGCTTTGGCCGAGTATATGCACAAGAAAATCCGGCAGGAGTTGGGTATCGCCGATCAGGATGATCCGGAGTTGCGCAAATTGTTTCAGCAGGGCTATCGCGGCAGCCGCTTCAGTTTTGGTTACCCCGCCTGCCCGAGTCTGGAGGACCAGAAGAAACTCTGGCCTTTGCTCGAACCGCAGCGCATCGGCGTCAACCTGACCGAGGAGTTCCAACTGGAGCCGGAGCAATCCACCTCCGCCATTGTCGCCCACCATCCCCAGGCGAAGTATTTCAAGGCGTGAACGTGTTTTTACCACGGAGACACGGAGAGAATTGTTTATAGAAAGATGGTCCTCGTGAAAGAAAGCGGTCTTGGTTCCTCGGGACCGTTCTGAAAACTCTCTTCGCGGTTTCACGTCGTTTTACACAACCCGTTGACGGTTTGCGGGAAGGGGGGTACGGTGCCCTTTGCGTTGCCGGGGATGGTCCTTGGTCACGATTGAAAACGTGAACAAAAGCCTGCCTTTTCTCGAAATCAGGAGAACCGAGATGAAATACGTAATGGCATGTATGCTGCTGTGTGCGGCATCGTTGGCCTTGGCGGCCGATTACTATGTTGCTCCCAACGGGAATGACACGAATTCCGGCACGGTGGGTCGGCCGTTTGCTACGTTGGCCCGGGCGCGGGACGCGATTCGCGCTCGGAAAGAGCGGGGACCGGTCCAGGTACATGTGGCCGGTGGCAACCACACACTAACCGAGCCGTTGGTGCTTGAACCGCGAGACAGCGGCACGTCGGAGGCCCCGATCGTGTACAAGGCAGCACCCGGCGAACGGCCGGTATTCAGCGGTGGGCGGGCGATCAGCGGATGGCAGCCGGGCAAGGACGGATTGTGGCAGGTCCAACTACCCGACGTGGCCGCCGGGAAATGGTATTTCGAGGAGCTTTTCGTGGATGGCCGCCGAGCCACCCGGGCGCGCACGCCGAACAAATTCTACTTTTATATGCAGGAGGTTAAGGAAGAGGTTCTCGAAACCGCCCAGAACCCGAAACGACCCGCGACAAAGGCTCGCCAAACGGTAACGATGCGCCCTCAGGATTTCGCGGAAACTCTGAAGGGATTGAGTAAAGAAGATTTGGCCGACGTGAACATGGTCGTCTACCACAAATGGGATGTCACCCGACGGTTCATTCATGGAATCGACTCGGAACATTCGGAACTGATGACTGACGGGCAGGGCTTGAAATCATATAACACGTGGGAGAAGAAGACGCGCTTCCATCTGGAGAACTTTCTGGCCGCCCTCGACGCCGAGGGCGAATGGTTCCTGGCCCGCGACGGCATGTTGTACTACCGCCCCCTGCCGGGCGAGGACATGACCAAGGCCGTCGTGGTTGCGCCGGTGATCGATCGGTTTCTGGTCATTCAAGGTAACGCGGCGGCCGGTGAGTTTGTCGAGAATGTGCGGTTCGAGGGGTTGTCGTTCCGCCATGCCCGCTGGGTGATGCCGCCCGAGGGGTTTGAAGCGACTCAGGCGGCCGCGCCCATCGACGCGGCGGTCGTGGTCGACGGCGCCCGCCATGTTGAACTGGTCGACTGCGAGATCGGCCACATAGGCCGCTATGCGATCTGGTTTCGCAAGGGATGCCACGATTGTCTGCTTCAGCGATCCTATTTGCACGATTTTGGGGCGGGTGGGGTGCGCATCGGCGAAACCGGCATCGCGAAAAACGAATCCGAGCGAACGGGCCATGTCACGGTCGATAACAACATTATCCGGCACGGTGGCCGCATCTTCGCCAGCGCGGTCGGCGTATGGATCGGCCAAAGCGGCGACAATCAAATCACCCACAACGAAATCGCGGATTTCTATTACACGGGCATTTCGGTCGGTTGGCGTTGGGGCTACGACGAGAGTCTGGCCAAGCGCAATACGATCGCCTTCAATCATGTACACCACATCGGCTGGGGCGTTTTGTGCGATATGGGCGGCATTTATACGCTTGGACCGTCCGAGGGGACGGTGGTGCGCAACAACGTATTCCACCACGTGTATTCGTACTCCTATGGCGGATGGGGCTTGTATACGGACGAAGGCAGTACCGGCATCCTTTTCGAGAATAACCTTGTGTATGACGTGAAGACCGGCGGTTTTCATCAGCACTACGGACGCGAGAACATCATCCGCAACAACATCCTGGCTTACAGCAAGCAGCATCAAATCCAGGCCACCCGCGTCGAGGAGCATCTATCGTTCACATTCGAAAACAACATCGTGTATTACGATTCCGGGCAACTGCTGGCCGGCCGCTGGGATCAGGTCCGGTACACAAGCGGCAAGAATTGCTACTGGCACACCGGAGGCGAGGCCGTCAATTTTCTGGATAAGACGCTGGAGGAATGGCAAAAGCTGGGACACGAGGAAGGCTCGATCATCGCCGATCCGAAGTTCGCCGACCCCGCCGGCCGCGATTTTCATCTGACCTCTGATTCGCCGGCCATCGCCCTGGGTTTCAAGCCGTTCGATTACACCCAAGCCGGTGTTTATGGTGAGCCTGCATGGAAGGCCAAAGCGGCCGAGGTGACCTATCCGCCGCTGGAGATCGCCCCGGATCCCGAGTAGGCCGGATGATTTACCACGGAGCCACGGAGGCACGGAGGGGAAACAAGAGTATTAGAGAAAATGGTTGGGGCAGAGGGCCGCCTCACTCCGCCCGGCGACGCCAAGCCTATTATCTGCCATAAAAGCCAGTCTCCGTGTTTCTGTGTCTCCGTGGTGAATACCCCCGATTAGAATTCCTTGGGCAGATCGACGGGGCGGCCGGTTTGCTTGGCTTCGCGAGCGAGGGCGTAAGCCTGGTTATACTGCTCGGCGACCACGTCCCAGCTCACCACCTCGTCGAGATAGTGTTCGAGTCGCGTGCCCAGATCGAGGCGCAGATCCTCGTCGCAAGCCAGGCGCACGACCGCTTCGCGGAGCATCTTCTTGTTGGTGAACAGCAACCCGCCGCCGCTTTCGATGGTCTGGGCGGTGAGGCCTTCCAGCGGGGCGGTGGTTACGTAAGGCTTGTTCAGGGCGATGATCCGGGCCAGGGTGCCCGATTGCGTTTCGTCCGTGCTCGGCAGCACGATAAAATCGCAGATGGCCATCATCTTGTAGTAATTGTCTCCGCGGGGGATGAACTCGTAGTAATGGGCCAACCCTTTTTTCTGAAGCCGCATGACATCCTCGCGGTAACGCTCGTAATCGGCCCGGTGGTTGGGATCGCGCATGGCCCCGGCCGCCAGCAGGTCCCAGTCCTGGCCGGTATTCTGCTTGATCTCCTCGGCGATCTCCTCCCACATGCTGGTCAGGATGTCCCAGCGCTTGTTGCTCTGGATCCAGCCGATCAGGCCCACGAGATGCTCGGACAGGTGGCCGTTGCCCGTTCCGTTATCCAGCCCGAGATCGTGGCGGAGCTGGGGCACTTCATGCAACCCGAACCGCCGATCAGGCCGGGCCCCGTGCGGCACGATCATGATGTTTTTCGGGGTCTTCCAGCCGTGTCCCGGAAACGTCCAATCCAACCGCCACTTCTGATAATGGCATTTGAACAACACCACGTCGGCGGACTGACACATCTTGTAGACGAAGTCCATCTCCTCGTCGAGCATCCGTCCATGAACGGTATGAGGCTCGACGATCGTCGGCCAATCGCTGATGGAATCCAGCAGATCGATGAACCCCTCGTTGTAGTCGCCCTGCCCGCGGTCGTCGCAGTATTCATAGAGGCCGTACTCGTGCTCGATATGCACCGCGTAGGGCCGCAACTCGTCCAGCTTGGCGGCCACGGGCTTCCACCACTTGCGCCGACTCATGTCGATGAGGGGAAATACCCCCTCACCCTCGCCGTCGGTGTGACTGATCACCAGAACATCGCGGTCGGGGTTGTGCTTCTGGATGAACTCGCGGGCTTCCTCGCAGAAGGTGGCGATGCCGCATAATCGCGGCGGGTAACTCGAAATCAATACAATCGGCTCGGCCATGGGAAACTCAAACCTCCGCGTTAAATCCCCTCTCATGGAATTTTAGCAGCCGAACATAATGTCGGCTAGGAGGGCGGATCGGCTTGAGCGGCGGCCGCTTCGGCCAGGTCCGGGGCCTGCTCATCGGCAAGCGCCGGTGGTTTCACTTGCAGGGTCTGACGGCTGACCTGGTAGAGGAAGGTCAGTAGACTGATCAGCCAGGCCAGGGTGGATTCGGCTCCCTGATTGAAGTTCGGCCCCTCGGGACTCAACCCGTCGCGGCAACCGCCGGATGCAAAATCATAAATCGGCACGTCCAGATCGTTTCGCCCGAGGAACCATTCCACCGCCCGCCGCGACTCCGCCAGCCATTGCTCGTCGCTCGTGGCCCGGAAGGCCTCCGCGCAGGCGCAGCAAAGCTGGGCAGCCTCGATCGGCTGCTGATCGAAGCGGGCCTTTTCCCCGCCCCGCGGGTACCAGCCGGAGTTGCCGATGAACGAGAAATGACCCCGCTCCGCGCGCTGCACGTCGCACAGCCAGCGCAGCGTGCGCAAGCCTTGCTCACGCATCGGCCCGTCAGGAATCCAGGTGCCCGCCAGGATCAAAGCGTGTGGAATCGTGGCGTTGGAATAGGTCGCCGTCGATTCGAACCAAGGCCATTCCTGATCGGCATGCTCGCGGAACAGGTCGAAAAGCCGTTCGGCCAGCAGGGAGCGTATGCGCCGAACGCCCGCATCGCCGCCATAGTGTTCCAGATAGGCATGGATGCCAAGCAGGGCGTACGCCCAAGCCCGCGGGCTGGAGAATTCCTCCACCACGCCGACCGCCTGCTGGAAGAGTGTAACCCCCACCGCCCGCAGGTTTTCGTTAGTGGCGTGGGCGGCCATCATGCCCAACCCCCACAACGCCCGCCCGTGGCTGTCCTCGCTGCCCTCGTTGTCCAGCCATTGCCGGGAATAGGACATGAAGTTGTGGAACCGGCGGGTCTTTGTGGCAAAGGCATGGGTCAAATAGGCCAGATAGACCGTGGCCAAGGCGTCGAGATCGTTCGACTGAAACAACTGGTCATGCAGGGCGCAAACCACCAGGGCCCGCCCGCAATCGTCCAGGCAATACCCGTGCTGTCGATCCGGTGTCGTATGCACGGCATGTTGCAGGATACCCGTATCGTCGGTCAGTGTCCGCAGGTGAGTCAGATCCAATTCGGGTAACTCCTCGATACGCCCAATGCGCTTGCGATGCCGCGGCAGAGGTCGAGGCCGCTCCATCCGCTCCTCCTGGGCCGCTTGCACCAGGAGCAGATAATCACGGGCCACCTGTTTCCAGATCATGTTACGGCAATATTGATAGGCCCTGATGCGTATTTGGTTGCGCTCGATATCGTTCTCGAACAAATAGTTGGCCGCCTCGGCCAGCGCCGCCGGATCGCGGAAAGGCACCAGAAGGCCTCGGCCGTCGGCCAATAGTTCCTGAGCGTGCCAATACGGGGTCGAAACCACCGCCTTGCCCGAGCCCACCGCGTAGGCCAGCGTGCCGGAGGTGATCTGGGCCTCGTTCAGGTAAGGCGTAACGTACAGGTCGGCTGCTCCGATGTACTCCAGCAATTCATCCAAGTCGACAAATTGGTTGCGAAAGCGGACGTTTTCCACCAGCCCCAGATCGACCACGCGGCGTTGCAGGCTGGTGCGATAGGCCTCGCCATGTACTTTTTTCAGATGCGGATGCGTGGCTCCCAGGATAATGTAAAGCACATCGGGGAAGTTCCGAACGATTTCCGGCATGGCCTCGATCATGCCCTCGATGCCTTTGTTGGGTGACAGCAGGCCAAAGGTCAGGATGACCCTTCGGCCCTCCGCCTTGAACTGGGCTTTATGGTAATTAGGGTCCACGAAGGGTACGTCCGGGATGCCGTGGGGGATGTATGCGATGCGCTCCGCCGGCACCCCGTAGATATCCTGCAACATGCGGATCGCCCGCTGGCTCATGACGACCAACCGATCACTCAATCGCCAAAGCTCGTCCATTACCTTGCGCTGTTCCGGGCTGGGCTCCGCCAATACGGTGTGCAAAGTGGTGATAACCGGTACATGAACTTCGCGGAGCAGGCGAAGAATATGCGCCCCCGCCGGCCCGCCAAAGATGCCGTATTCGTGTTGGACGATGATCGCATTGGCCTGGTTGCTCAGAATGAAGTCGGCCGCCAGGCGATAATCCGTCTGCACGTTGCCGCGAATCTGGAAACGCACTTCGTTGGGATAGCGATACCCTTCGGGGGTATCATCGATTGCCAGAACGTATAAGTCACCGCGATGTCCCAGTTCCTCCGTCATGGCCCGGGTCAGGTCCGAGCAGAAGACGGCGATGCCGCAACGGCGCGGGACATAGGTACTGATGATAGCCAATTTACTGTGCTTGAATGTCGGAAGTGATGCCATGGACCGAATGCTCCCGAATTAAGCGGATATGTCAGGGGCAACGCACCCAGCAGCATAATCGATTTTTATCGACGGGTAAAATTTTCGACGGTCCATTACGCCGAGGGATGTCCCGCCTTATGGGTTTCATCGGCGGCTCTTCGTTAGATTCTCAAATAGATATAGCCCGCTTTTGCCCGGCGCGGCCAGATCGAGATCTCCGTCACCGTCGATATCCACCAGTTCCGTTGAAATGCCCAGGCCCGCCGGCCCGTCTTCCTGAATAGCGTGTCGGCTCCAGAAACGCCGTTTCGGATCGAAACGATAGTAATAGATGCACCGGGGATCATTGGCGCCGGGATCGCGTCCTTCGTGCGCATAATAGCGTTTGCCGGTAACCAGTTCCAGACGGCCGTCGCCGTCCAGATCGCCGAGCAAAACCACGTGGGCCTGTGACCAGGAGCGGTCGATTTCATGTCGGCTCCAGATGCGCTGCCCGACGGCGTTATGCCCCTGTTCCAGCCAGTAAAGCCCGTAGTTGTGCCCGAGGCCGTAAATAAGGTCCATGTCGCCGTCGCCATCGACATCGTGGACAAGCACGGGAATACTGGCATCGACCAGATCGAATTCCGCGTGCCAGAGCCAAGGGTTGGCCTGGTCATCGGTCTGTTCCGCCCAACCCTTGCCGCCGACGATATCCACGCGGCCATCGCCGTTGATGTCGCCGGTTCCCAGGCCGGCGCCCTCCATTTCGGGCGGCAGCGGATGCTTATGCCAGATGATCCCGTGGGGAGCGTTTGGATCGTGCTGAAATTCATACCACGCCGGTCGCCCGTTAAAAACGCAGGTGATCACGTCCGGTTGTCCGTCGCGGTTGACATCGCCAAGGATGGCCGTCTCCAGGTTACCCGGCTCGTCGATGACGATTTCCTCCCATGTGCCGCCGGCGGTGCCTGGGTTGCGGATCCACGACAACCGCTTGTTGTGCCAGGCCGAACTGATCGTGTCGATCCATCCGTCGCCGTCCACGTCCACCGGCAGGTCGCTGAAATTATAGTAATAGCCGTGCTCGTATTGGATTTCCCGCACAAAGTGTTGTTTCCAGCGAGGCCCCTCGTACCAGAACCCCCCGTTGAAAATGTCCAAGCGGCCGTCGCGATTGACATCGAACACGCTGGCCGACTCGAATTTCACGTCGGCATTGATCACATGCCTGCGAAACTCGACTTCGCGCGGCCCGGCGCATCCGGCGGCCGCACCAATAATGACCAACCAGCTTACATATACCTTTTTCATGATCGTCTCCTTAATGAACCGGGCCAATCCAGCACGGCGTCAGCGGGGGTGCCGCCGATATTTTATACGAGTTAGAGCTTTTCCACCGGCAACGATTCATTCTTGCGATACACCGTTCCCTGGAAAACGGCGATGGTTTCCTGCTCTTCGTTGAGAATACGAATGTTGTAACTGCCCAGTTTCGGGGTCAGGCTGAGTTCCTCGGCCTCCGCGGTCAACACGCCCGACGTTACCGCCTTAAGATAGGAGATATTCGCGTTGATGGCCAGGGCCACCTTGCCATGCGTGTTCGAGGCCGCGGCGAAGGCCAGATCCGCCAGGGCGAAGATCGCGCCCCCGTGAGCGACGTTGACCCCGTTGTAATGCTTTTGCTCCAGGCGCATCCGTGCCCGAGCCCGGCCCGGGGCCACCTCGACCACCTCGATGCCCA
>CAZXSA010000205.1:0-9286 GCA_964642815.1 uncultured Planctomycetales bacterium
GGAAATACGGGGGTTTACGACGACGCCGCATGAGATAAACTGATGACTGTCGAGACCGGACATAAGGCAATGTCCACATTTCATTGAACACCGAGGATACCATGTCCAAGCGAAAGACGATCGATCAATGGGAGCGTAGTTGGCGGAAACATTGGGCCAAGGCGGGGATGTCTTACGAATTACCCGTCAAGGATGCCCATGAGCGGAACTTCCTGATGGAGACCCGCACGCCGCAAGCGGAGAAAGCGCGTCTGCGGCGTATTCAGGCCGAATTTGAACGCGGTTTTCGCCGGCTTTACCGGCTCGGCCCGGCCGTCACCGTCTTCGGCTCGGCCCGTTTCAAGGAGGGACATCGCTATTACAAGATGGCCGTTGCCGTGGGTCGGGAGCTGGCCAAGGCGGGTTTCGCCGTTTTGACCGGCGGCGGTCCGGGCATCATGGAGGCGGCCAACCGAGGCGCCCATGAAGCCGGCGGAACGTCGATCGGCTTGAATATCATCCTGCCTTTCGAGCAAAAACCCAACCCCTACGTGGATGACAGCATCGAGTTCCACTATTTCTTTGTACGCAAGGTCATGCTCGTGAAATACTCTTGCGCGTTCGTCATTATGCCCGGCGGGTTGGGCACGCTCGACGAGATGTACGAGGCGGGTACGCTGATCCAGTGTAAAAAGATCGGACCTTTCCCGGTGATCGGCATGGGTACCAGGTTCTGGGGTCCCTTGAAGCCATTCACCCAACACCAGATTCGCGCGGGCGCGGTTGGCCGGGAGGAACTTGGGTTTGTGCGCGTGACCGATTCGGCCAAGGAAGCCGTCGAACTGATCGTACGCAGCCAGTCGCCGGCCGTGCGGGACCGGCTGCGTCCGTTGTCATAGCGGCAATGAATGTGATCGCGAAACGCTCCACGTTTCCTTCGTTTTTATGGAGGTGTCTCATGTGTCGTCTGATGCTCTATATCGGCAAGCCCGTCCTGCTCGAGCACCTGTTGGTCAGGCCCACGAACTCCCTGATCAATCAGTCCGTCCATTGCCGGTCGGATGAAACACCGGTGAATGGAGACGGCTTTGGCGTGGCGTGGTATGCGCCCCAGATCACTCCCGAGCCGGGCCTCTTCAAATCGTTAACCCCCGCCTGGAGTAACAACAATCTGCATCGCCTGGCGAAAGTAACCCGCAGTCGTTGTATCCTCGCCCATGTCCGGGCCGCCTCGCCCGGTCTGGCCTCCTCGGACAATAATTGTCACCCGTTCACCTATAAGCAGTACGCCTTTGCCCATAACGGTGATATCGGCGGTTTTCGCCAAATTCGCCGGCGCATACAGGAGGCCCTCTCCGAGGAGGCTTATCACATCATCGAAGGCAACACGGATTCGGAACACGTGTTCGCGACCTTTATCGATAAGCTTCTGCGGCAGGGCGATGGTTCTCCACGGGCGATGGCCGACGCCCTGGAAGCCGCCGTCGGCCAGATCGTCGGGATCGCCCGCTCCGCCGGGATCGACGAACACATGTATCTCAACATCGCCGCCACCGACGGCCGTTGCGGGGTCGGTTGTCGTTTCAGCACGGACCTGCCCGAGAACACCCCGACGCTCTACACCCATCGCGGCGGCGAGTATATTATCAGGGACGGCAGCGGCCTTCTGTATGGCGAGGTTAGTCAGACCGAGGGCTGCGCGGCGATCTCCTCCGAGGCCCTTTCGGAAACCCATGTTTTCAACCTCGTACCGTACAACAACCTTGTAATCATCGATGAAGAGCGGCAGATCGCCTTTCGTCCGATGACCGGCGATGGATTCTGAATCCACTGGAACGATGCATGATGCTATCGAACCACGCTTCGACCGAACGCGACGACTGGCCTTGAGTCTGGCGGACATCGCTCTCGTTGAACGGCTCGCGAGCTTCTGGCCCGCCAAAGCCGGTGACTCGAAATGTTTGATAGCACCGTTCTGGTTGCGTTACTTCGTGCCGCCGAGGAAGATGGCGCGACGGCTGCCCAACAACTGCTCTGTCTTCCGACGACGAAGTATGCCGGGTTCTTTTGTCATCCCTCGCATTTTACCATTGCCGCGGATCACGCCCTCCGGGCGGCATGCTATCCTGGCCGGGCGAACTTAATAGCGGCTTGGCCGGATGACCGATGGCGACGGTAACGGAGGACAGCGTTCAGAAGTCTGGGCATGGGCGACCTCCTTCGGTCTTTGCCAAAACGGTAATTACCGTTTTGGTTTCGACTTTCAGGCCGCTCCGCCCGATGCGGGCAGGTTCGCTAAGTTCAGCGATTGGCAGGTTTTATCGTCACAGCGGGCGATGGGATTCGAACCCACGACGTCCAGCTTGGGAGCTCGGTAGTTGGCGCGCAAGTACTGTATTCCCAAGCACCTACATCGCGTTTTTGGTCGAAAACGAGGGTTACAACTGGTTGCCAACTCACTGAGTACTCGAAAACAACTCACCACCACGTGACGACTGACCAACTCAGTGACCAACTCAGGTAGCCTTGTGCAGTATCAATCACTGGTTTGGTTCATATTCCTGATCGCTCGACATCACCCTTCAGGGGCTTGATTACAGGTTACCCGGCGGTGGTGGGGGGATGTATCGGATGAGCCATCGTACAGGCGTCGCGCGGGGCACGGAGCTACACGAACATCACGACAAACGGTTGGCGATGACCGGGGCGATCCGCAAAGTCTTCGGCTGCGAACCGGCCGAGTTTGACCTGCGGAAGTACCTCGCTCCTGCCCGCGAGGCGATGACCAAGGTCTGCATCGACCGCATGGTCGCCTTCGGCCAGGCCGGCAGGATCAAGCCGGTTACCTGCAGAGAGATGGTCAGCTTCTATCGAATGATGAGCGACGGCGTTTGAATGCGAGCTGTGGACTTGGAACGGCCCTTGCACCCGGGAGCCTCCCGGCCAGGAGGGCAGGCCGAGGGTTGAGCTTGACATTCCATTATACTAAGATAAATATGCCATTATGAATAAGCCCATATTCGAACATGCCTATGGGGCGGTACTGGCCGAGCTGGTCCGTCGTCTGAAGGAACCGGCGCCGGGGCGGGTGCAACTGCTCACCGGGCCAAGGCAGGTTGGCAAGACCACTCTGCTGGGCGAGATCGAGGCGAAGCGGCCCGGCAAGGCCCTTTACCTGGCTGCCGACGCGCCGGAGGCTTCACTGCCCGGCTGGTGGGAGCTCCAGTGGCAGCGGGCCCGCGAACTGGCGGACGCCGCGAGTGGGGCCGTCCTTCTGCTTGACGAAGTGCAGTATCTGCCGGACTGGAGCAGGTTGCTCAAACACGAGGCCGACCGGCTCCGGCGCGAGCGCCTGCCGCTGCATGTCGTGGTCACGGGTTCCTCGGCCCTGCAACTTGGCTCCGGGGCCCGCGAGACCATGGCCGGACGGTTCGAGCGTCTGAGCCTGTTCCACTGGCCGGCCGCCGAACTGGTCGAGCGGTTACACCTTGGCCGTACGGTCGCTGCCGAGTTCGCGGTTACCCACGGCAGCTATCCGGGTGCGGTCGCCCAGCGGCACGATGGCCGGCGCTATCGCCGCTACATTCTGGACAGCATTATCGAACCCGCCATCGGACGAGACATGCTGCTGACGGAGGTTGTTCGCAAACCGGCCATGCTCCGGCAGGTCTTCGCGGTTGCGGCTGGCCATCCCGCGCAGATTTTCTCCCTGCAGAAACTCCAGGGCGCGTTATCCGAACCGGGAGCTCTCACCACGGTGGCCCACTACCTTCGCCTGCTCGAAGAGGCCTGCCTGATCGCGGCCGTGGCAAAGTACTCCCGCCATGTGGTTCGGCAACGGGCCGCACCGCCGAAACTGGTGGTCCTGAACAACGCCTTGTTGCTCGCCGCCGGCGTCGATCCGCCGGATTCGAAGACCGAGCCGGAGCGTTGGGGGCGATGGGTGGAGAATGCCTGTATCGCCCTGGCCTGGAATGCCGGCCAGCAAGTCTGGTACTGGCGCGAGGAGCCGTACGAAGTAGACTTCATCAGCAAAGGTTCCTGGGGCCATATCGCAGTGGAGGTCAAGACGGGGAACTACACGAACCGCGATCTCGCCGGGTTGCTCGAATTTCAGCGACGTTTTCCCGAAGTGGCCCCGCTGGTCGTTTGCGACCCCGGGCGTGAAGCCCCTGCCCAACGCCTGGGGCTGCCGGTCCTGTCCTGGAAGGAATTCCTTTTCAACGGTCCGGGCACTCCAGTAACCAAAGGCAGGCGGAGGGGAAACGATTGAAAGGGGAGTGCGAAGTGTCGCCACGGCGACCAGGGTGGGATGTAGAATACTTCGTGAGTGGTAACCGTTCAGACCCCTGCGGGGACGATCGCCGGAGCTGGCTGGCCGGCGCAGTGAGCGATCAGGGCTTTACGCAGATAGGCCAGGACGTGTCGCTTCTGTAGCCGTAAGGTCTGTACCGTGGTGAGAATCCGTTCCGCGAGGTGCTCAAGTGCGATGTCGAATCCAAACTGACCCACTTTTGACCCACTCGGCCGAAAATGGCGGTTTTTCGGATCCCAAGCAAAAAGGCATGGATTCGCAAATCCATGCCCTACAAACACTTCCGAAAAGAGCGGGCGATGGGATTCGAACCCACGACGTCCAGCTTGGGAAGCTGGCATTCTACCACTGAATTACGCCCGCACCCCTATTTACTGTAATTATAAAGGGTTATACCTCACGGTCAAGCCCCGTTACGTCCTGTCTCCACCAAACCGGATAGCGCGGGATCAGTCAGCGCGGACGAGCGACCAGGGCAATGGCGTAACAGGCGGCACCGGTTATAAACATCCAGGTGAAACCGGCCACTACCGCCAGACCCACGCCACCGATCGAGCCGACCACGGAGGCCACTCCGTTGATGCCCCACAAAGAGGACACCGGCGTTCGTTGCGTCCCCTGGGCCGAGCAGCGCAGCCCCAGCGGGAAAGGCATGCCCATCAGGAAACCAAAGGGAAAAACCAAGAGGGCGGCTACCAGAATTCGGGTAGATAACCCCAGCGGCAATGCGCCCCGCACCACCACCGGCAACACAAAAGCCGCCAGCAACTGCAGGAGAATGATGAGCGGAATAATCCAGCCGAGAGCCCGACGGATATCATGAACCGCGTACCGCCTGGCAAACAGGCTGCCGAGCCCGCCGGCGGCCAGCAAGGTAAACAGGATCACCACCAGCGTATACAGCGGATGACCAAGCAACAGGATCAGACGCTGGATCAGGGCGACTTCGCAAATGATAAATCCTACCCCCAAGGCACTGAAATACGCGATCATTCGCGGAGCCGGCGCCGCGAAATGAAACAATCGCCCCGCCAGTAGCAGGAGAATCGTAAAGCCAAGTACGACCCTCACCGGGAGTTTGAACAGGTGGACCATGAAGGGCGGAATCCCGCGGGGCTTGTCCGTGGCGAAATAAAAGGGATGGTTATCCTCGACCGGTGTGGCCAGCGTGTTGAAGCTGTCCGTATAACGGTCGAAGCTGATCTCGCCGGCGAAGAGTCGTTGGTAGGGCGTTTCTGATTTTCTGAACGGGACATGGATGGGGTACGCGTCGGCGTGGTCGCCCAGCAGTGTTTCCACCTTGTCCGGGGTGAGCGGTGAGCGGGTCAGCATAAACACCGTCTCGACGTCGGCCGGCGCGTTGGCGCGCGGCTCATGCGCGCTGACCGCCAGCAGATGATTTTCGATTTCCCCCATGGCCATGCCACGCCGCGTCAGGAAGGAAACCGAGTTGGCCACCAACCGTGGCACGTCGACCGGCCAGCGGATAATAGCCAGCGCGCCGCCATCGGTCAGATGATCGTAGTAAGCCTCCAAAGCGTCACGTGTATATAAATAGTTCTCGGTCAGCGAAAGCCCACCGCTGCTCACGGACGCCCAGGAATCCACGAAGCCGAGCACAATCAGGTCAAATCGCTGGTCGGTCCGTTCGATGAAATTTCGCCCCTCCTCCAACACCAGATGTACCCTGGGATGATCGTAAAGATTGCCCGCCGCGCCGCCCAATTGGCGGACGCAATCAATGACCAACGGATTCATCTCCACCGCCGTGACCGCGGGGCTGCCCGAGGCGATGGCCATGACCACGTCGGTCCCGCCGCCCGGCCCGATGACCAGCACCTGCGGCTCCCTCACCATCCGGAAGGGAAACGCCCGGAACCATTGGCGGGCGCCGGCCGGGGTTTTCGGCGTGCCGTCCCAAGGCAGCACGCTGGTCTCCGCGTCACTGTCGATGAACAGCCGGGCCAGGTGAAATTCATCAAATCCGCTGACCGCGGTGATCCGCGAGTAGGAGTTCCAGTGATCCGAATCGATTTGGGCCTGAGGATTTTCGGCGAGCAGTTTGTATAACGCCTTCTGCGGCGCGTTCCGCACGGTCAATACTCCCGTACCGTGGTTCCACGCGGTCAATCCGATATTGCCCAGTAAAATGATAAGGGCCATGAGCAGACACCAGCGCGGCCGATTCCCAGGCAGGGATAAGCCGAGCAGCACCGCCGCCGTCGCCGGCAGGATGGCGGTGGCCAGCACCGCCGTCTCCGCGCCCAGCAGGCTGATCACCGGCGGAACCAGCAGGGTACCCAAGGCCGCCCCGATTAAATCGGCAAAATAGAGCCGATTGGAATCGGCTCCGCAACTTTCGAAAGCCAGACTCAAGGCCGCCCCGCCCGCCAGAAACGGCAGCAGGCTCAACAGGAAATAATAGTTGAGCCGCTCCGGCGAGAACGGATACCGCAGAATGCCGAACATAAAAAGAGGCAGGGTCAGGGCCAGCAACAGCGACAACGCGATCAGCGCCACCTTCGCGTCAACCTTGAGCCGAGCCGCGCCCAGCAGATACACCAGGAAACCGCCCAACCCCCATCCGAACAGGGCGACGGAAATGGCCACAAAAGCATAATGATACCAGATGGTGGCCGAGAAAATCCGCGTGAGGGTCAACTCGAACAGCAGACCGGTGGCGGACAGAAGCAGGACCGCGGCAAGGAGGCCGGCGTTGGCCCGAGATGTCGACGTAATGGATTGTTGATTCATGTGCATGATCCAAATATTTCGTTGTAAAAGGGGGTCATTCTAGCGTCGGGTTCAATCTGACACAAATCAAGAATGACCGGGAAGCCGATTTTGATGTCGAATCTCGGGTTGAAATCTGTGTTGCATCTCAGGAGCAGTAAATTCCGCAAAGCAGGCGGGTTGGGTTGCCCCGTTTTTCACCAATCAGCCTTCTTCCGCAGAATCTCGCCATAAATCTCCGGACGGCGTTGTTGTACGGACCGCCCCTGGCGACGATGCTGCCGTAACTGCTTCAAATGGATCTCCGCCGTAATGTAGTCCTCCTTGGGTTCCTGGCACAGCGCCTTGATGGTGGACGGCCACTCCGCGATCATCGTGCCCGAGCCATAAGCTTGATTCACGCAGATCATCGATACGAAATTATGATGCATATTCGTCCGCACGATATAATCCTCGACGGGACCACCTCGTCCGTTGATCCATACGATAATCTCGGCCCCCTTCAAGGATAAAATCCGAAACGGTTCCGGAAACCAGCCATCGTAACACGTTAATATCCCCACCCGCCCGAAATCCAGATCAAATACCGGAAATTCGTCGCCCTTTTTCATGATCCATTCCGGGTCGTTCCGGATAAACCACTCTTGATCTTTATCCTGTGGCGGCTTCGTCCAAGGCCATTCCCCTTCTCCTTGATCGTATTTATCGATGGCCGCGTGCGTCTTGTAATATTTGCCAATGATTTTACCGTCACGTCCAAATACCAGCGCCGCGTTGGCGAACGATCCGTCATCGAAAATTTCCCAACTGCCCACGATAACGTAAATCTTGTACTGCGCTGCCGCTTGTCCAATCCGTTCGGTCTCCTTTCCTGGTATTCGTATCCGCCCAAGATGATATTCCGGAAACACCACCAGTGCCGCCTGATCCCGCGCGGCTCGTTCCACGTAGCGAAGCACCTGCTCCACCGGATCCGTACCCTCTTCCTTCTCCGCGCCCTTGCCGTACCCCGTCACCTGGACGGCCGCCACCTTCACTGTTTCGGCTCCCGTATACGGCTGCTTCTTCTCCACTTTCGGCTCATCGCTCCACAAGGTTACAGGCAACCACATCACTAACGGAAAGACCAACCACCATTTCATCGGATCATCCTCCATGGAATACGCTTTCCAAGGTTCGCTGACCTCGGAAACGCCACCTGGTCGTTATACTTGTTCCATGCTAAAACTGTATAATCCCAATAGTCCCATCGCACAATCCCCTCCGGCTGGAGATGCACGCCCGGATCGATGCCGTCGCCGGAGTACCCCGGCCGCCCTGACGCCCGGCTACGCGTAGAGGCATGAACTGGAAAGATCCGATCCGTTTGGCGAATGATATTATGCAGGCTATGATAAACTTGTCCGAAAGTCATTGTTGCGATCGAGATCATTCGCTGGGAAAGTCGGGAATCGTTCATTTTTCAGGGGCGATCGGCCGGGAGTTGAGAATAATGTTGTCCATACCTTCTTTCATTACGCAACCATGGACTGTTATCCTGATACTGGGTGCCTCGATCATCACGGGTTGCCAGGATAACAACATGTCGATATCGTCCCAGGTAAGCCAAACGAAGACCATGAGAAGCGAATCGCCTCCCATCGTGGTCGGAAAGGATACCATGGTCGAGCAATTAACTGTCACGGTTCTCGCCGATAATACCGTGGGTGGCTACGAGATGCTGGCCGAGTTCGGCTTTTCTCTCTGGATCGAAGCCGACGGCCGCCACATCCTTTTCGACACGGGTCTCGGCCGGGTGATCGAGAAAAACGCCCAGACCCTTGGGATCGATCTGGCGACGGCCGAAAAGGTCGTACTGAGTCACGGCCACGTCGATCATACCGCCGGTTTGCCGCCGCTGGTGGATCGCTTGCGCAACGCCGAGCTCTATGTCCACCCGGCCGCTTTCGAGAAAAAATACGCGCTCCGCGACACGGGTAAAAGCGATTTCATCGGACTGGAAGGCCTGACCGAAACGCAGGCCCGGGCGAAGTTCAACAAACTGATCCTGACGAGTGGCCCGACGGAAATCGCCCCCGGCGTTTGGGTGACCGGCCAGATACCCCGAACCAACGATTACGAGGATGTCGGCGGGCCGTTTTATCTTGATGAAACGTGCAAGACTCCCGACTCGCTGCATGACGATCAGGCCTTGTTCATCCGGACCCGACAGGGGACGGTTGTCGTACTGGGCTGTGGACATGCCGGGGTGATCAATAC
>CAZXSA010000206.1:0-9233 GCA_964642815.1 uncultured Planctomycetales bacterium
ACCTCGGAGTTGGCCCGGATCGTCTGTTCCGCCGTCGGCGAGCCCGCCCAGTCCAGGGCCGGGCGGCTTCATCCGGCCACCCGGGTGTTCCTTGCGTTGCGTATGGCGGTGAACAGGGAAGTGGAAAATCTGCAGGCTTTGTTGGATTTGTTACCGGATCGACTGCGGCCGGGCGGCCGGGCGGGGATCATCAGCTTTCACAGCGGAGAAGATCGCTTGGTCAAACACGATTTTCTCGCGCGCAAGGCCAGTGGGCTTTATGAGATTCGCACGAAAAAGCCGATGACAGCATCACGGGAGGAAATCGAGCGTAATCCGCGAGCCCGCAGCGCCAAGTTGCGGGTGGTGACGCGGTTGCCGGCCGGCTGAGCAGGTCAGGTCAATAAAAATTGCCGGCGAAAAATGAGCATAGGGGATTGTTCAACGGATGTCGTTGAATACAATAGGCTCTGTCGGTCGTCCCGGAAGACGACCGCTTCGTACTTGGACATGGAGGTTATCATGACCCGCGAGACAAAGATTGGTCTGCTGGTCGGTTTGGGATTCATCGTTGTATTTGCGGTCCTGCTTTCGAACAATAACCCAGCGCCATCCACGGAAAAAAGTCTGGTCACTTTGGCGAAAAAAACCGCCACGGAAACGCTGCCGTTGGGACGAGGCACCGTGGAGCCGGAGAACACTTATGCCCTGGGGAACGCGGAAGTCACGGTGAACAATGTCCCCGGCATGTTCTCGTCGGGCGCGAGCGCGGAAAATGGGGGACTCGCCTCGAACCATGTGCTCGATGACATCATTCTGCCACGCGTGGACTCCCTCGATTCACCCTCGACGAATACCGGTCTGGTTACTCTGGAGGGTGTGACGCCAGGGCAAGATTCGGCCGTCGTATCGACCGTGGCGGATTCCCGGGGGCGCATGGCCCCGCCGGTCCCGTGGACCGAAAAAACGATTCCCGATCCGATCCCGACGGACCGGGAGACTCAACCCCGCAAGAGCCCCGATCTGACTCCCGATTCGGCCGGTCCGGGAGAATCCGCGTCGCTCAAGGAGTACGTCGTCCAGCGGGGTGACACGTTGTGGAAGATCGCCAAGGATGAATACAAGAGTTCCAAGACCGCGGTGGTCGAGCATATCGTTCAGGCCAACGCCAAGATCATCAAGGATAAGGATTCCCTGGTGGTCGGGCAGAAACTCGTCCTTCCCCAGTTGCCTTCCGATTTGTTTGAGCCGGTGGAAAGCGTGAACGTCTCCGGATCCGGCGAGCGTCTGGTCCGCATGGACGAACGGCTTCAAGGCACGAGCGCGACCAATGATCGCCGAGCCCCCTTGGATTTCAAGCCGGCCACCAAGGAAGGCGACAAACCGAAAAACGAAACGGTATCGGCCACGGCGGATAGTTCGGCCAAGCCCGCCCATCAGGAATATGTCGTTCAGCCCCGGGACACCTTCACCAATATCGCCGAGAAACAACTCGGATCCAAGAAATACTGGACGGAAATCAAGAAGTTGAATCCTGGGGTGGATCCGACCCGTATGGTACCGGGCACGAAGATTAAACTCCCCAGCAAGCGATCATTGACCCAAAACGGCGAATCACAGCGAGCATCGGCATGACCATGCCACGAATGGTGGGTGTCTTATCGATATTAGCGATCATCGGTATCGCCGTGGTGATCTTGCGTGCCGATCAGGCCAAGCATGCCCGCCAGATACAGAAGCTGCATATCCATCAGCAGCAGTTGCATCAGCGCATTTGGGAGCAGGAAATGGAGATGGCCCGCCTGCGCAGCCCGCGAATGATCCGGGAACGGGCGGAGCGTCTGGGGCTAGCCGAAGGACAAAACCTCCCGCGAATGGCCCCCGCTCCATCGGTCGAGGATTAAGGAGATTCCATGGGGTCGGCAGGTCAACGGGTGCGAATAGGGCAAGCGCTGATTGCCCTGGTGGGGGTGATGTTCCTGGCCCTGATGGGTCGCCTTATTTACATTCAGATGACCTTGCGCCCGGAATTGTCCGCTTGGTCGGAGCAGTATCAATACCGTGAAATCGTCCTGCCCGGCCGGCGGGGGGCGATTCTCGATCGTCGCCAACGTGTCCTGGCCGGCAGTCGGGAATGTCCCACCGTTTACGCCGATCCGCTCCTCGTTGGCGACCATACGGAGGCGGCCGCGCGTCTCGCTCCCATCCTTGGTCAACCCCCGGTCGATGTTCAGAAGCTTCTGGATAAACCGACGTCGCCGCGTTTCGTCGTTCTCAAACGCAATCTGACTCCGATGGAGGCCGAGGCCATCCGGGCGTTGGATATGGAGGGCATTGGGTTGCAGGACGAGCCGGCCCGCACCTACCCGATGGGCGAACTGGCCGCCCAGGTCGTGGGCTTCGTCAGTTCGGATGGTCAAGGGCTGGATGGCCTGGAATTGGCCTGGGAGCGTCATCTGCGGGCGGTTCCCGGAAAACGGATCGTCCACTGTGACGCGGGTCGCCGGGCCGTGTTTTCCAAGCCGGATTCTTTCGTCCCTCCGAAAAACGGTTTGCACATCGTTCTGACGATCGATACGGTCATCCAGGAAATCGTGGAACGCGAATTGGCCAAGCAGGTCCAGGCTCGCCATGCGGAAAGCGGGGTCGCTTTGTTACTGAACCCCAAGAACGGCGAAGTCCTGGCGATGGCCAATTATCCGAGTTTTAATCCCGCCGCCCCGACCCAAGTGCCGGTGGATAACCGGCGTAATCGCATTCTGACCGATCCGGTCGAGCCGGGCAGTATTTTCAAGCCTTTCGTGATGAGCGCCGCGTTGGCCGAAAAACTGGCCCGGCCGGAGGAAATGATCGATTGCGAGCGGGGCGCTTTTCGCATCGGCAAGCGGATTCTCCACGATGTGCATGCTTACGGCGGGTTGACCGTCGCCCAAATACTGATCAAGTCGAGCAACATCGGCATGGCCAAGCTGGGTTTGCGATTGGGCAATGAAAAGATGCATAAACATCTGACCGATTTTGGGTATGGTCGGTTGACCGGAATCGATCTGCATGGCGAGAGTCCGGGCATGTTCATGCCCCTGGCGCAATGGAATTCCTATACCACCACCTCCGTACCGATGGGGCAGGAACTGGCCCCGACGCCGATCCAGTTGGGGGCGGCGTTCTCGGCGATCGTGAACGGCGGCCGCCTGTATCAGCCGCGGGTGGTTCGAGCGGTGATCGACAAATACGGCAATCTGGTCGAGGACCATAGTCAGCCGGTACTTCGGGGGCAGGCGATCGATCCGGAAGTGTCCGCGGTTGTGTGCGAAATGTTGAAACGAGTGGTTTCCACGGAAGGTACGGGACGGGCCTGCATCATGGACCAGTGGGAGGCGATGGGCAAAACCGGAACGGCCCAGGTTCCATACCGCCATCGTCGTGGTTACGAGCCGGGGGCGTATCTGGCCTCGTTCATGGCCGCCGCGCCGGCCAGCGATCCGGCGGTCGTGGCGGTAGTGATGGTCCGCAAGCCCAAGGGTGCTCCTTATTACGGGGGCAGCGTGTCCGCGCCGGTGGTTAAGGCGATTTTCGAGCAGGTTCTTCCCTATCTGAATGTGCCGCCGGACAAGTCGGTTGCCGACTCCGTGCGTCTGGCCAAGGGCGGCGCATCGCGGCATTAAGGATCCCGTGAAATGGCCAACCCACCCGATCAAGACGGCGGGGTGGGTTGAAATTAGGCACGCACACGCCGCGACCTGGGTCGATACTTGCCAGCCTTTCCGGGTATAATCATCCCTCGAACAACATGCGTGCGGAGGAGTTCCGTCACAAAGGATGTCATGGATGACTGGCTTGAACCAGCGGATGAATTGGAGTCGGTTGATCGCTCGCGCGGGTCTGCCCGCCGAGGATAGCGCATCGACCGATCCCGTGATCACCGCCATCGTGGACGATTCGCGACAGGCGGGTCCGGGGGCCTGTTTCGTCGCCACCCGCGGTACGCAGGTTGACGGACATGATTATATCAGTAGAGCCGTGCAGGCCGGCGTTTCCGCGATTATTTGCGAGCGGCCGGTAGAGGTTCCTGATACGGTTGCCCGCCTGGTTCTGCCTTCCACGCGGGGTGTGGCCGCTCGGCTGGCGGCGACGTTTCATGGGCTGGACCGGCGGCAGAGCGAGGGGCGTTTTCATCTCGTTGGTATCACCGGGACGAACGGGAAAAGCACTTTCTGTTATCTGCTGAAATCCATTCTGGAGGCGGCGAATCATCCGACGGCCTTATTGGGCACGATTCAGTACGATCTGATCGCGCGAACCATCGAGGCGGCCATGACCACGCCGCCGCCGGTGACATTGATGGGTTATCTGGCCGAGGCGACCGCGGCAGGGGCAAGTCACGCGGTAATGGAAGTCTCCAGCCACGCCCTCGATCAGGGGCGTTGCGAGGGTTTGCGTTTCGATGTCGGGGTATTCAGCAACCTGACCGGCGACCATCTGGATTACCACCACGATATGGAAAATTATCTGCGGGCCAAGAAAAAACTGTTCGATGGTTTGGACGAGCGGGCGACGGCGGCGGTGAATCTGGATGATCCGGCCGGCGAGCGGATCGTGGCCGATTGCCGGGCGCGTATTCTGCGCTATGGCATTAAGGACGCGGATGGCCAAGACGGTCGCGAACTGGACATTCATGCCGTCGTTCAGGATATTCAGGCCGACGGCTCGTTGTTTGACCTGGTATTGGCGGCATCGACGGGTCCGGCCGGGGCAGGGGAGCGACGTTGCCCGATCCGTACGGCGATGGTGGGTCGCCATAACGTGCAGAATTGTCTGGCGGCGGCGTCCGCGGCGGTTGCCTTGGGGATTGATCTGGAAAACATTGCCTGTGGATTGGCGGCCGTGCGGGGCGTGCCCGGGCGCATGCAGCGGGTGCGGCCGACAGGCGCGGATGGAACGGAAAGGGATACCGGCTATACCGTGCTGGTCGATTACGCGCATACGGATGACGCGTTGCGGAATGTATTAAAGGCCCTGCGTCCATTGACCCGCGGCCGATTGCTGGTACTTTTTGGTTGCGGTGGTGATCGGGATCGAACCAAGCGCCCGCGGATGGCCCGTGTGGCCGCTGAGTATGCCGATCTGATCATGGTGACCTCCGACAACCCGCGAGGCGAGGAGCCGGACAGGATTATTGAGGATATATTAGCCGGTTTTACTCCCCAACAACGCTCGAAGGTACGGGTCGAGCCAGATCGTCGGCGAGCGATACAGGGCGTGATTGGCCTGGCCTTGCCGGGTGATATCGTGTTGTTGGCGGGAAAGGGTCACGAGAATTATCAGATCATCGGACGGGAAAAACTGCCGTTTGATGACGCCGCCGTGGCCGCCGAGGCGATGGGGAAGAGGGATGGTTGTATGTGTTCATCATAGATCTTGGTATCGGTTGGGAAATGATACGCGTGGATTATTAGCTACTATTCGCTGAAAGCTGATCACCGGGTGCTGAAAGCTGATTACCCGTCGCGGATCACTGATGGCTGAAAGCTTTTTATCATGAAACCCTTGACGCTTGAAGAAGTTGTGTCGGCCATGCAGGGAACCTGCGATCGGGCCGCGCCACTGGGGAATGTAAGCCGCGTTTCCATTGATTCGCGGGATATCGAGCCGGGCGATTTATTCGTGGCGATTCCTGGCGAGCGATTTGACGGGCACGATTTCGTGGATCGGGCGGCCGCCGGCGGGGCGATCGCCGCGGTGGTCCGGAACGATTACGCGCCGAAAACGGTGCGCGGGCCGCGCGGCTTGCGGACGCAGTCGGCTTATCCGGCGTTTCTGATTCGGGTGGATGATACGGTTAAGGCTCTCGGCCGCCTGGCCCGCTATTACCGTCGGTCGGTGCTGGCCGGCGGTGTAACCGTGGTGGCGGTAACCGGTAGTAACGGCAAGACCACCACGAAAACAATGATCGCCCATATTCTAGCCGGCCGCTGGTTGGGCAAGGCCTCGATCAAGAGCTTTAATAACGCGATCGGAGTTCCGCTGACGTTGCTTTCGACCGAGGCTAAGGACAAGTTTGTCATCTGCGAGGTGGGTACCAATCATTTGGGTGAGATCGCCGAACTGGCGTATTTAATCGAGCCGGAGATCGCGGTTATTACCGGCGTATCGGAAGCCCATCTGGCCGGGCTGGGCAGCCTGGAAAAAATCGCCGCCGAGAAATTGTCGTTATTGCGATTCCTGCGCGGCGAAGGCTGCGCCGTAGTCAACGCGGACCAGGAAGTGATCCGAGAGACGATCCAGAAAGACCGGGAGCTTGGCCGACAGAAACTGGTTTATTTCGGTCGTTGGCCGCAGGCCGACTTGCGTCTGACCGATCTACGGGTGGAGCCGATGGATACCGGGGCCACGGGTTTGCCGGGGCTGGTTTTCGAGGTCAACGATCGTTTCGTCTATCGGTTGCCCGTGCCCGGACGGCATAACGGAATGAACGCCCTGGCGGCCATCGCCGTGGCCCGGCGGTTCGGCATGGATCACGACGAAATCGCCGAACGATTAGCCTCTTTTACCTTGCCGGCCATGCGGCTGAACGGCGAGCGGATTGGGGAACTGACCCTGATCAATGATGCTTACAACGCCAACCCCGCATCGCTGGCCGCCGCCGTCGAGGTGTTGGCCGACACTCCCGCCCGGCGGCGGGTGTTGATTGTTGGGGATATGCGTGAGTTGGGCGCGGATACTCAGCGCTTGCACCGCGAGGCGGCCGTTCGGATCGTGCGGAGCGGACCGGATGTGGTAATTGCCGTTGGCGAGAACGCTACTCTGCTCGGCCAGACCATTCGGGACGAGGCCGCCGACAAGATCGAAACGCACGTATACGCGACAACCGCCCTGGCCCGACGCCGGTTGACCTCGCATTTGAAAAAGGACGACACCGTCTTGATAAAAGGCTCGCGAGCTTTGGCGTTGGAGCAATTGGCGGAGAAGATTAGGGAGTGGGCGGGTCGGTAGTGGTTTGACATGACGAGCGGATAGGGTTGTTGCCCATGCGTACAGGGGTAACAATGGGGTGGAATGATGGAGGGATAGAGTGACAGATGGACGGAGAGACATCCCTGAACCAGCGTCTATCTCTCCTTCTCTCTGTCTCTCCCTCAGATTCATTCGCGTACGTGGATATGAATATGAAATTGGTTGGCTAAGACGTGTTCTATCATTTATTTAATTATCTGCTGGACTATCCGCCCGGGCCTTATGCTTACAAGGACGCGCTGTTCCGCGGGACGTGCGCGGTGCTGCTGGGTTTTCTAGTGGTCTGGCTGCTGGGTCCGGGGGTGATCCGGGAGCTGGTGCGGCGCAAGATCGGGGATCGTCCGGAATTCGACCATGCCGACCTGAACGAGATTGCCAAGGACAAAAAGAACACGCCGACGATGGGAGGCATCCTGATCGTGGCGGCGATACTGGTGTGTGTATTGTTGTTGGGTGACCTGCAAAACTATTACATCCGGATGGGGCTGTTCTGCATGGGCTGGCTGGCTTGTCTGGGGGGTATCGACGATTACCTGAAACTGACCGGGCACACCCGCAGCGGGACGCGGGACGGCCTGAAGATGTATGAGAAACTGCTGTTCCAGATCGGGCTGGGTGTGCTGCTGGGCTTCTTCATCTATCGTCACGGCCAGCAGAACGCGGCCCTGGCCGTGGTCAGCGGGGAACCGGTGGAAGCGTTTCGCATTCTCAGCGTGCCTTTTTACAAATATGGCATCCAACTGGGCATCCCCGCCTTTCTGATCGTGACCGTCCTGGTCATCGCCGGCACCTCCAATGCGGTGAACCTGACCGACGGGATGGACGGGCTGGCCAGCGGGTGCATGGCCTTATGCAGTTTCGTTTTCATGGTTTTCGTCTATCTGGGTGGTGATGCCGAGCGAGCCCACAGCCTTCTCTTACCTTATATACCTTTGACCGGCGAACTGGCCGTCCTTTGCGGGGCCATGCTCGGGGCCTGTCTGGGATTTCTGTGGTACAACGCCTACCCGGCTCAGGTTTTCATGGGGGATACCGGATCGCTGCCGCTGGGCGGGTTGATCGGCTACGTGGCCATCGTGACCCGTAATGAATTGATGCTTTTTATCGTGGGCGGCGTGTTCGTGATCGAGGCCATTTCCGTTTTGCTCCAGGTGGGTTACTTCAAGGCGACCGGTGGCAAACGCATCTTTCGTGTTGCCCCGATCCATCATCATTTTCACCTTGGCGGCTGGACGGAGACGCAGACGGTGATTCGCTTCTGGCTGATGGCGGCCATCTTTGCCGGTATCGCCCTGGCTACCGTGAAACTGCGTTGAGGGGTGGACGGAAAGGCGGCGTTGTGTCGATACAAATGCAAGACGTGTAAAAGGAGGCTAAGCCCACGGCTGCCCGCGCGGCCAGCCGATGGGGGAGCGCTTTTCAATGAGTGAGGCCCTGCCTTTACCTATGAGCGAAATGACCGCCGATACCCCCGATCTCGCTTGCACGGAAGGGGCGGGACTTTTTACCTCACGGGCTATCATTGCCATCGCCGTCGGATTGATGGGGATTGGGGCGATCATGACCTGCTCGGCCAGCGCCACGCTGGGGCGGCCGCTGCTGGGCTGGCGGTTTTGGGAATTTCAGGCCGGTCGCCAACTTCTGTTCATCCTGGCCGGCATGGTGGCCATGTTGATCGTGGCCCGTATTCCATATCGCATCTGGTCGGTCGGAGGAGGGGCTTTGGCGGTAGTCGCTTTGGTGCTGGCCATCGGATCCCTCGCGTTGGTCTATGTCCCCGGTCTGGGTGTCGAGGTGAATCAGGCCCGGCGCTGGGTGAGGGTCAGCCCGGATAGTATCGGCCTGCGTTTTCAACCGTCGGAACTGGTCAAGATCATGCTGCCGATTTTCCTGGCGGTGTGGATGACCCGCCGGGTGGATATTTCGAGGTTCTGGACCGGCCTGATACCGGTGGTGGGCGTGATCGGTATCTGTATCGCCGGGATCGGCCTGGAGGATTTTGGGACCGCCGCCCTGCTGGCGGGAGTGGCCGGGGCCATGCTGCTGATTGGCGGGGCGCGGCTTTGGCATCTGATGCTGATGGTCCTGCCGGTGGTGCCCGCCTTTGGATATCTGCTGATCAGTCGGCAGCACCGCATGCGCCGACTGATGACGTTTCTCGATATTTGGCAGGATCCGCAGGGGGAGGGGTATCAGGTGATCCAATCGCTCTGCACCATCGCCAACGGGGGCTGGTGGGG
>CAZXSA010000207.1:0-9185 GCA_964642815.1 uncultured Planctomycetales bacterium
CAGGGCACATGTGCCCCAACCGGCTGATGCTGTGGCCTTGGCAGATTCCCATGGACCTCGCCGACGTGCAGGCCACCGTCGAATCCGCCTATTCCCGCGGCGATCAGCATAGAGAACGGGCTTTGTTGACTATCCGGGAACAACTGACTTCACTGCCCTCTTCCCCATCGGCCGACACGCCGTCTTATATCGCCTTGCTCTCGGCTCGCGTTGACCCTGAAACCTGGTTCCTGGTGGACATGCTGTCGCAGGGAGCCGCGGATTCAGGTTGGTCTTCAATTACCATCGACGTACGTAAGCCGAGCGATGTCCATCCGCTGGCCAGGGCTGAAAAACTGGCCAAGGCGGGAACCCGCCTACCCGACCAGGCGATCCTCATCGATCTTGGCCGCCATGAAGTCAACGCTTTCCTTCCGGAAAAAGTGCCAACGATTTCCTGGTTGTCTACCCGTGCAACGGTCAAATCCATACAACCCCAACGGCTGGCCTCCACGGATTTCGTGGCCGTCACTTGCCCCTATCTTCGAGACGAGGCTAGAAAAATCGGCATCAGCGAAAGTCGATTATCCGTCATCCCTCCGCCATGCCTGAAAAGCGTGGATGCTGCTCATGCCGAGGATATTGTTGATCGGCCTATCGACGTAGCCATTTTTGCCAATCTTGGACCGACCGAAGCCGCGGTGTTCGGCTATACGCTGACAACCCCTCGAAATATTTGGAATACCGTAGTCGATCTGCTCAGTGCTGAGATCGAGAATTACACCGACCAAGGCGGCAGGATCGATACCTTATTTGCCCGGGCCGAAGAAAAACTACATGTTCGTATCGAGGACAATGATTTACGCAAGTCCATGATTGAGTCGCTGGAAAACTGGGTAGCTCCCCGCTTGCGGTGGAAACATATCGCACAATGCCTTGTTGATAATGATATTACGATCGATATTCATGGATTTGGCTGGCCGGATAAAACCGGAGCCCAAATTCATCCGCCGGTCTTGCTTGAGCAACAGGTGGCGGTTTTGCGTCAATCAAAATTAATGATCCATGCCGACCTTCATGGTACCGTTTCGGCTACGGCCATGCTGGCAGCGGGCAATGGCGCTGTCGTCCTTGCTCAATCTCATCCAAGGGATAACGAACCTGGCGGACTATGCTCTTTGCTAAAAAATGATGAAGAAATGGTCCGTTTTGCTAATATACAAGAACTAATTCATACCATTCACCGTCTGCTGCGAAATGACACCAAACGGCAAAAAATCGCTACCCATGCGATAAAACGTTGCCAAATGGAACATCTACCGGCCAACCGACTGAAACAGATCAAAATTGCCGCAAGTTCATTTTTCCGGATTTTAACCCCTTGATCTAAGTTATGGGACCATAAGGATTTGGAATCCCTTTCAGGTCCGGTAAAGTTTTGCGCATCGACCGACCGATAAAAGCGCCATAATGAGCGTAGTTGTTAGGATTGGGAGCGCGCCTTGCGCTATTAACCGTTCATTTCGTGGAAGGTTGCGACCATCATGAGAACCATCGCCGTCGCCAATCAGAAAGGCGGATGTGGCAAAACCACCGTTAGTATCAACCTGGCCGCCTGCTTGGCGCGCGAAGGGCGACGAACACTACTGGTGGACATGGACCCACAGGGACATTGCGCTTTGGGTCTTGCCGTTCCGGAAGATCAGATTGAGATCAGCGTCTACGATGTCCTTGTTCACCGGAACAACGGCGACCGGGTGGATATCGGCCGCAGCATCTGGCAGATCACCGCCAACTTCGATCTGGCTCCCTCGACCACGAAGCTGGCGGAGTTCGAGCCGATGCAACAATCATTGCCGGACTGGGAGGAACGTCTGGCCGACGCCCTCTCCACGGTAGCCGGCAAGTATGATTTCGCCATCGTGGACTGCCCGCCGCATATCGGCACTCTGACCCACAACGCCCTTTACGCCGCCAGCGAGGTGATTATTCCGGTTGATACCGGCTATTTCTCCTTACAGGGGCTGAGCAAGCAACTGGAAACCATCGAGGCCCTGCGGGCTCGCCGGGACAATCCCCTGGATGTCCGGGTGCTGGCCAACCTGTACGACGTGCGGACCAAGCTGGGGCGTGAAATCCTGAACGAGCTGAAACGTAAGTTCGGGCCGGTGATGTGCCACACGTTCATCAACTTCAATACCAAGCTTCGGGAAGGGGCCAGTTTCGGACAACCCATTACCGAGTATGACCCCGGCAGTATGGGTTTTCGCGATTTTGTCCGCCTGGCGCGCGAGTTGATCTCCTCCGGCGGGCCGGACATGGTACCCACCACCCTGTTGCGTCAAGCCGATGAACTGGCCGAGCAGGCCGAACGTCTGTTGGCCACCACCAAGCCCCTTTTCGACCGCAAGAACTTGAACGAAAGCAAACAAGCTCCGGCCACTCATGAGGAAATCCAGCAGAAGATCGATGAAATCTACGGCGTGCATGCCACCCAGGATGGCGTGCTGTTCGTGACCGACGCGCCGGGCGCGTCCTCCGTGCATCTGGCCGGCGATTTCAACAACTGGTCGCCGGAAGCCACTCCGATGATGCGGGCGAACGAAAACGCCTTCAAGGCCCTGCTCCCCCTGGCCCCGGGCCGGTACTGTTACCGCCTGGTGGTTGACGGGCAATGGCTGAACGACCCCCACAATACCTACGTTGAATCCAACCCCTTCGGCGAGCTTAACTCGGTGGTTGAAGTCCAGTAATCTCTCTACTGCTCGCTTTCTCCTCGCATGGGCCGACGCGGTCGGTCCATCAAAACGGTTATCCGCTCAAGATCCTCGCGCGACAACACATTCTCCAGCATGCGTTTGCTTTCCCGAAGCCCCGTCCGTCGGGTCAAATGGAACAAGACAACATTCGGACTGCGCACTCGGGTCATCAACTCGGGCAGGTCGCGCAGATGGGTATGCTGACCCTTGCGGGCCCGATCAAGGTGTTCCTCGTCGATAAAGGTACATTCGACCAGAAGCACATCCGCGTTTCGCACGAAATCATGGTCGAGATAGTTACCCAAGGCCGAGTCGGCACAATAAGCGACCCGAGGAATCTCCAAACGGTTTTCCACGGGAATCCGCTGTCTCTTGAGCTCCACGATCTGCTGGCCGGAAAGCTCGGCGTATTCGGGCTTGAGCTTCTTGCGCACCTCGATCAGCGAAAACCCCAGGGTGGGGCCGGGATGCCGAACGCGAAAAGGCCGAATGACCAGACCGCGATGGATCGTAAAGTCCTCCCCCTCGTCCACCCCCACGAAATGGAAGGGCGAGACATGCCCCTCGATACGACCCCAGACCCGCATCAGATCCTCCAAAGGGCCAACCAGCTTGTGATGAACCAACATGCAGCCGCCTTGGACCCCCTGGAAATTGCGTTGCGAGAAGTAATAGGCGATACCGGCCGCGTGATCCATGTGCCCGTGGGACAGGCAGATATGATCTACGTGGACCGCCTCGCGGGGGGCTCGTCCGATATCGAAGGCTACATTCATGTCGGGCAGGACGATAACCGTTTCCTCCCCGGCCAGGCTGAACCCCTGAATGCGAACCTCGCCAATCGTTTTCTCGGTCAATCTGGAAGCCATCTCGACACTATCGCCCAAACCGATTCTTTTGCCAACCCCCGAAGGCCCAAAATGGAAATTTTTCCCATCCGCCTCTATGTCGTGGGCGATTTTTCGTTATACTCTATATATGGGCACCCACGACGGAGGGCGCCCGCCCTGAAACACAAGATGGAACCCGCAAACCATGCGCTGTCCATATTGTACCGAAGGCAACTCCGACAAGGTCATCGACTCGCGATTGAGCGAGGGTGGCGCGGTCATTCGCCGTCGCCGGGTCTGCCAGGCCTGCAAGAAACGTTTCACCACCAAGGAGCGGGTGGAAAACGATGTCAAGCTGATGGTCATTAAAAACGGCGGCGGGCGGGTTCCCTACGATCGCAACAAAATCCTGGCCGGCATCCAGCGGGCCTGCTACAAGCGCCCCGTCAACGAGGCGGCCATGCTCAAGCTGGTCGAGGAAGTGGAAGACGCCATTTTCAAGGAACATGATCGCGAGATCAGCAGTAAGAAAATCGGCTCGTTGGTCTGCGACCGACTCCGCGACCTGGACCAGATCGCCTACGTCCGCTTTGCCAGCGTCTACCGCTCGTTCCGCGACCTCGGCGAACTGATTGACGAAGCCCGGGATGTCATGGACCGCCAGAAAATCCGCAGCCCCGGCCAGCAAAAACTTTTCGACTGAAATGCTTCCACCCCAGGATCTAAGAGGAGGCGCCCAATGGCCGTTATCAACCGCCGTGATTTCATTAAACTCAGCGCCGGGGCCGGGCTCGGAGTATCGGGATTAACCCGATCCGTCATGGCCCAGGCCACCTCCATTGGCGATACGGCCCCAACGGGCGATATTCTTCGTTACCGGGCACGCAACCAGACGGAAAAAAAGGGATTACGCTACGCCTATTATGCGTTTATCGCACCGGACTATACGATTCAAGCGGACGATCATCTGGAATACGACCTTTTCATCCAAGGCACCTCGCCGCGTATCGTCGGTGGCGTCGATTTTACTTTCGCCGACGAAGGTTCCCTACGCGAGTCAGGCGTAAAGGACCAAAACCGCAAGAGCAGCCATCCGGCCACCGTCCTGGACGAGTTCGCCCGCGACCGCTGGTATCATCGGCGTATCGACCTGACGGCCTGCGCCGGTCGCACTATCAAAGAATGCGAGATCGGCATCTCCAGTCAATCGGAAAAACCAGGCGATTATCTGCTTTTCCTGGGGAACGTGGTCATCACCAACCACAACCACGTCGCCCGGGAACTCTATACACAAGGTGAACCGGAACGTTGCCTCCCCACGAAAATCAGCAATTTACAGGAAGTCAGCCTTTGTCGCATTCGCGTCGAGGAGATGGGGCTGGCCGAGTGCCCCACGCCCAAGCCGGAAATTCGCGTCACCGACCAACAAGCTTTAACCGAAAAAGAAGACGATTTCGTGGACGCGCCCGCCCTGGCCTCGGATAGCGCGGGAACGGCCTGGATCATCTGGCTGAGTCGCTTGAAGGACGGCCGCGAGCGGATCATGGTCAGAGAGCATCGCGGCCAATGGGCGCCGGCCGCACCGCTTACCAGCGAGGCGGGCTATTTCGAGGCACCGCAAATCGCCTGCGCCGAACGGGGGCGGCCCATGATTGTCTGGATGGCCAACGAGGGCGAGGAATGGCGGATCAACAGCGCTCTGCACGATGGTCATCGTTTTTCATCGGCAATGTCCGCCACACCTGAATCCGGTCGGGCGACGAATCCCACACTGCTCGCCCTTCCCGACGGTACCTACTGGATGGCTTGGGAACATTATCAGGATGGACGCTTCCGTATCGGGCTCAAACGTTTCGCCGAACAGCGCTGGGGCAAGATGATCGAGGTCACCGCCGGAGAGGAAAACACGTATGAACCTGCTCTGGCGATCGATCCGAAAGGCACGGTATGGATCGCTTACAGCCGGGCCGAGGGCGGAGAAAAAAATATCTATCTGAAATCCTATGATCCGCGGGAAGATCGGCTCGGCGAGGCCATTCCTATCAGTCTGGGGGGGACGGAAAGCTATCTCAGCGGCCACCCGAACATCGTTGCCGATACGCAAGGACTAATCTGGATCGCCTGGGAGCGAATCGCCGCCAAACCCACCCCGCAGTTTTTCGGCAACATGGAATGTCTGGTTGCCTGTTATGACCACGGTCGGTTACAGGCGGTCCAACCCGCCGGTCGCGGTTATCGAGGCAAGAATGTTCTTATGGGTGATGACCATCACCTGCCCGCCCTGCGGCACGATGCGGCCGGTCGGCTATGGCTGTTCAGTCGGAAATCCAATCCGGAGCGCCGCGCCTGGTCGATGACCGCCAGCTTATTGGAGGGGGAGCGTGGTTGGACGGCGCCCGTCGAACTGATTGCTCCACAGCCACGAGGCCGGTGCTCGCCGACGGCCATCGCCTCGGCCGGAGCAGGCGGGCTGTGGATCGGCTGGCAGGCGGACAACGTGTTGAGCGAAGACATCTGGCCAGCGAAAGGGGCCAGCAACGTCCGCAACCTGTTCAGTTGCTTGCATGTAGCCCGGGTCGAATTACCTCCTGCGCAAGAGTCACTTGGTCCGCCGACGTTGATAACCACATCGCCGGGCGAACGAGCCAAACGGCCGTTCGGGCGGCCACGGCCTCAACGCAGGAAAATTAAACGCGGCGGAGACACCTACACGCTTCTCTTCGGTAATCTTCACGAACATACCAATATCTCGCGTTGCGCGCTACGCGGCGACGGCGAGCTGCACGAGAACATGCGTTTTGGTCTGGACGTGGAACAATACGATTTCGTGGCCCTGACGGACCACGGCTATGATCTTTACGAGGTCGCCTGGCGTAAGACCCGTCGGGCCGCCCGGTTCTACAATGATGGACCGCACTTTGTCGCCCTGCCGGCTTATGAATGGACCCTCAGCAGCCCCAAGAAACCACCGGGCTCGGGCCATCGCAACGTCATCTTCAGCTCGGACGCGGAGGCGGCGCAATTCATCTGCGAACGGGCCAACAACGTCTACCACTGTCACATGCCGGAAAGCGATTTACCGGACAAGGTGTGGCAACTGCTGCGCGATAAAAAGATCAAGGCCGTCACCATCCCGCATCATACTGTCGATGAAGTCCATCCAATGGACTGGAATTATCACGATCCGGAGTATCAGTGCGTGGTGGAAATCTTCCAGGCCCGCCAGTCCTGCGAACATGCGGGTTGCCCGCGCGAGGAGCCGCGCAGGACCGAGATTCCGGGCGGTTACGTGCAGGACGCTCTGGCCCGCGGTTATAAAATGGGCTTTATCGCCAGCGGCGATCATAATCACATGGGTGTCGGCCTGGCCGCCCTGCTGGTCAAGGATATTTCTCAGGAAGGCATCATCGAAGCCCTGCGGGCGCGGCGATGTTATGCCACCACCGGCGATAAGATCTTCATCGATTTCCGGATCGACAAGGCCATCATGGGCGAGGAAATCGCCATCACCGGACGGCCGCATATTCAGACAACAATCGAAGCGGCCGCCCCGCTGACCAACGTCGTGCTCTTCCGCGACGGTCGCATCATCCACGAACTTAAGACGGATCAACTGGCCGGCCGCACAAATTGCGCGATTGATCTTACTGACCAGGAATTCGACGGCGGCAAGACGAGTTATTATTACGTGCGAGCGCTACAGGACAACAATGAAATCGTCTGGTCCAGCCCGATCTGGGTTTCGCGGGCGTAAAGACCGCAAACATCGCGAGGAACAAAGAGTATGCAATCATCTGTTCGGCCACATGGTGTGTTTATTTTTCTCTGTTTGGCGGCTTTTCTGACTGGATCAATCACTGCTCCGGCCGCGCCGGTTGAACGACCCAACATTCTGTGGATCAGCACCGAGGATATCTGCCCCGATCTGGGTTGCTACGGCGATCCGCAGGCCCGCACGCCGAACTTGGACAAGCTGGCGGCCGAGGGCGTGCGTTTCAGCCGGTGCTTCTCCATATCAGGGGTTTGTGCTCCGAGCCGATCGGCCATAATCAGCGGCATGTACCCGACCTCGATCGGCACCCACCACATGCGCTCCCAGGGCGTGCCGCCGGCTTACGTCAAATGTTTCCCCGAATACCTGCGGGCGGCCGGCTATTACTGTACTAACAATGTGAAGACGGATTACAACTTCGACGCGCCGCTAACCGCCTGGGATGAATGCAGCGCCACGGCCCATTGGCGCAACCGCCCGAAAGGCCGGCCGTTTTTTCACGTCATCAACTTCATGACCACCCACGAAAGCAAGGTCCGTTGTGACGACGAGCAGTTCGCCCGCTTGACCGAGAAGCTCCAACCCAAGGACCGGCATGACCCGGCCGACGCTCAGTTGCCTCCCTACTATCCCGACACGCCGGTCACCCGCCGCGACTGGGTCCGTTATTATGACCTGATTACCGCCATGGACCTGCAAGCCGCCGAAATTCTCCGGCAACTCGATGAGGACGGGCTGGCCGACAATACCATCGTCTTCTTTTTCGGCGATAACGGGCGCGGCTTGCCTCGGGCCAAACGCTGGCTTTACGACAGCGGCATACATGTCCCGCTGATCATCCGCTGGCCCGGACGTTTTCAGCCCAAGACGGTTAACGATGAGCTGGTCAGCTTTGTCGATTTTGCTCCTACGGTTCTCTCCATGGCCGGCGTCAAGGTGCCCGATTATATGCAGGGGCGGCCTTTCGCGGGTGAGCAGAAAGCGTCCCCCAGGCAATACGTCTATGGGGCCCGCGACCGGATGGACGAAACATACGATATCATCCGCTACGTAAGGGACAAGCAGTATAAATACATCCGTAACTTTGAGGCGCAAAAACCCTACGCTCAATACATCCATTACATGGAGCAGATGCCCACCATGCGGGAAATGCGCCGGCTCCACGCCGCCGGCGAACTGATCGGCCCGCAAACGCTTTTCTTTGCTCCAAGCAAACCCGAGGAAGAACTCTACGACACGGCCGCCGATCCACATGAGATCAACAATCTGGCGGCCCGTCCGGATCATCAGGACGTGCTCAAGCGGATGCGCGCTGCTCTCCAGGAATGGATGGACGAAACCAAGGATCTGGGCCTGATCCCCGAACCGGAACTGAAGGAACGGATGCGTCCCGGCGGGCAGTGGTCGGTGACGGCCGCGCCAAAGATCACCCCGGACGGCGGAGAATTCCAGGAAGCGGTGAAGGTCGAAATCGCCTGCCCCACGGAAGGCGCTTCCATCGCCTATACAACCGAAGCTGGCGAGGGAGCGCATTGGCAGCTCTATAGCGAGCCGCTGCACGTGCGTGAATCGCTCACTCTGCGGGCCAAGGCCTGCCGGTTGGGTTACAAGGACAGTCCGGAAACGAAGGCTACGTTTCAGATCGGATCGAAAGGAAAGTAATCAGCGCGGATTTTAGTAACAAGGAGTAACAAGGAGTAACAAGGGACAGTCGCCTATATTGACTTGTGGAGCATATCCGCCTATCGTGCGTTCATGCCACGTGTATCCAGAATCGTGCTTCCGGGCCAGCCGCATCATGTGACGCAGCGGGGTAACAACCGTCAGGACGTGTTTTTCGTGGAT
>CAZXSA010000208.1:0-8977 GCA_964642815.1 uncultured Planctomycetales bacterium
GGAAGTTGGTCAGCGTTCCGCCCAGCCAGCGTTCGGTGACATAAGGCATGTTATGCTTCTTGGCCACCTCGATGACCGCGTTGCGCGCCTGGCGCTTGGTGCCCACGAAGAGGACATCATCGCCCTTGGCCACGACCCGGGTCACGAATTTCTTCGCGCGCAGAATACCTTTGACCGTTTCGCGAATGTCGAGGATGTGAATCAGATTGCGTTTGCCGAAAATATACGGCTTCATCTTGGGATTCCAGCGGCTCGTGCGATGACCGAAGTGAATCCCCGCGTCCAGCAGTTGACGAACCAGTTCCGATGCCAATGAGCACCTCCCGAGGCGACTAGAAAGAACCCACGCAAGCGTCGCGAACCTGCCCGGGCCGCGGACTATTCCGCATGATTCATCCCACACCCGCCGTCGTGACGGGCTCACCCCCGCACGGTTGGTTCAACACCCAACCGGCCGAGACGATACAGGAATCCCGCATGTTAATGGAAATTCGAGGAATATGCCAGCGGGACCAATAGCCCCGTTATATTACCATCAGAAAAAGATTCCGCAACCGGCTAAAAAGTCGGCCGACGAACGAGGGGGCTACCTAGGCAGGGTGGCGTGGGCAGGCCCTTGTCACAAGGTAGCGGGATAAGGGGTTGCCCGTGCTTTTTCGGTTTCGGAATGACATTATGGTTCACAGAGACGCTCCTCCTATATGAATCACTGTAGCAGTGCGACCCTTTGAAAAACGCCTTGAAACTACTGTAAAGGGCGAAAATATAAGCTATAAGCGATAAGTGTTTAATACAATGGAATATTGGGTGTACAGAAGGTTTTGCAGGGCATATCGTTTGACCCATGCCGGAGCAGAAGATAGATTCCTCCACCGTGGCTGAAACCATGCATAACAACGGTTCGACAGTTGGCCGACCGCCGCGAATTTTCATATCCGCCGCCGAGCCGAGCGGGGATCGCCATGCGGCCGAGCTGATCGGCAAAATTCGTGAAGCCCGTCCGGACGCGGCTATCTTCGGAGTCGCGGGTCCGTTAATGCGGGCGGCCGGATGCCAGGCGATGGATGACCTTACCGGCCGATCGGCCATGCTGCTCGGCGCGGTCCGTCTGGCCGGCCATGCCTGGCGACTGATTCGGACGGTTCATCGGGAGTTGCGAAGCGAATCGGCCGACTTGGCGATCCTTGTTGATTCGCCGGCTTTACATCTGCCCATGGCTCGGAAAATAAAGGCCGCCGGTTGCCCCGTGCTGTATTACATCGCACCGCAACTTTGGGCGTGGGCACCATGGCGTATCGGCCGCGTTCGGCGAAGGATCGATCAACTGGCGGTCATTCTGCCCTTCGAGGAGGAATACTTTCGACGGCGGGGGGTCGAGGCCCGCTTCGTCGGCCATCCATTAATCAGCCAGTTGAGCAGTTATCGCCCAGCGGCCGCGCGGGTGGCGGAATTCAAGTCCATGGCTCGATCCATCATCGCCTGTCTTCCCGGCTCGCGTCGACACGTGATCGAGGAAGTCCTGCCCGGTCAGATCGAAGTCTGTCGAGCCATTGCCCGTAAACATGAAAACACCGGTTTCCTTTTCGCCGCGGCCGATGAATCGGCGCAACGGATGGTCCGGTCGGCTCTCGCGAGCGAGTCGTTTACATGGCGGGTGGAGCGGCAATGTAACGGAGAGATATTGTCGGCGGCTACCTTGGCCTTGGTCGCGTCGGGGACGGCCACTCTGGAGACGGCGTGGCATGGCGTGCCGATGGTGGTGATGTATAACGGTTCGAAGTGGGGCTATCGGCTGATTGGGCGTTGGCTGGTACGCACGCCTCATCTTTCGCTGGTCAACATTCTGGCCGGTCGGCGCATCGTGCCCGAATTCATGCCCTATTACACCTCGACCGAACCGATTGCCGCCGAGGCCCTCGGCCTACTCGTGGATAAACATCGCCGTCAAACCATGCAGGCAGACCTTGCTTCGGTCATCGCCTCTCTGGGCACCGCTAGCGCGGCCGGGACAACCGCTCAAATGGCTCTGGCTATGATGAGCTGACCAGATTACCGTTGCGCCATTTGCGAAGGGAGCAGATTCGTGGAGGAGGCGGACGACGCAGTGACCGCGCGATGACCGAATACCGCGTAGTCGAGGCGTACGACGATGGCCGCCGCGAGAGAGGCCAACAGGACGATGGCGGTATCCAGCAGCGCGCGGCCGAGCATGGCCTGGGCGATGCCCACCAGCAGGGCAGTCATAACGGTCAGGCAAAACACGATGATCGTGGAGGGGGCCATCCGTCGCGAACGGTACCAAAGCGCGATGAGGGCGGCGACCAGCATGTATTGAAAGAAACCGGTCGTGTAATCGCCGAGCACGCTATTCCATGATCGCTCAAAATTTCCCGCCACGGGCAACCAGGAAGAGTGCGCGGCGGGGATGCTGCGGGTGGAACCAAGCAGCAATCCGGCGATACCCCACAGGGCAAGGCCTGCGGCGGCCATGAACACCAATCCGCGTAGTACCGCAAGGGGTTGGTGGATTGTTCGCGGAGAAAAAGCACACAGCATCCAGGCGAGGGCGGTTCCGATCCCGACAAACATCCAGGCGGTCAGCAGGTCCGCCGGGTCCGCGACATGCGAGATGGTAAGGAATTGCGCGGTCTCGATGGCGAGGGCCAGCAGGCCGCATCGACTCAACCCCCGCCAGGCGGCAAAGCGCAAGGAGCAACCCGACTCGACGGCCGACAATACTAGTAAAAACGCCGGCAGCGCATACGCGCCGGCGGCCACGAGCTTGCCAACCATTTGCCTGGCCGACAGCGAGGCGTAGATCGACCCAGTGCTCAGGTCAATACAAGCATGCTTGAAGGCGGCCAACGCGCGAAGGAGATGACCCGGCGTAGGGTGGAAATCGAAAGGCATCAACGCATGGGCAAGTACGCCTAAAATGGCGACCATCGCCGCCGCCTCGAATGGGCGGGTCCGCAACAGGGTGAACAGCCAGGCATGAAGGTTACGCAGGCTCCGCTGCAACCATGGTCCCAGGGCGATACCGATGATGCCGCCGAAAATATTGCATAACGTGTCGCCCGAACTGGGCACGCGCGCGGGGATGGCCGACTGCATGACTTCCGTCAGATAGGAAAGGCCGGCCACCAATACGAGGCTGAAGCCCCATTCGACCACGCGGAATAATCCTCGGCGACGGAATACCAGCCTCGCGAAGGCGCCCAGTGGGATGTAGGCCAGAATGTTGGCCATCGCATCACCGGCCGCGGGCGTATGCCAGGGTAGATACCAGGACAAGCCACGGCGCATATCGTATTCAAAGGGAAAGAGGGTTACATAAGCGATGGCGGCCAGGCCCAGCACCGCCAGCAAGCAAGTCGTGCGGCGGGTCAATACCGGCGGCTTGAGTGTCCGCGGAGCGCGGTCATCCCCGCGCGTCCAATCATCCCGCATGGCCCGGATTAATGGTGTCGGCATGTCGCTTCATTCCCGTTCAACAACCCCTGCCGGTCGTCAGTCACTATAAGCCTACGATTCAGCAGGTTGTCATGCAAACCGGATGCGGCGGCATTTCGGATCGACCGATAATAACCTGTTTACATGCGTTCGACGACACGGATGCCGAGCAGTTCGAGGCCGAGCTTGAGGGTCCGGGCGGTTAAATCGCACAAACGCAGACGCGAGGCTTTGCGCTCGGCGGTGTCGGCCTTCAAAACCGGGCAGGATTCGTAGAACTTCATGAACACGCCGGCCAGGGCGTAAAGGTAATCGGTGAGCAGGTTAATTTTCAGCCCGGCGGCGGTTGCCTCGAGCGTTTCGGCAAAACGCAGGATCTGACGGGCGAGGAAACGTTCGGCGGGTTCCTCGATAATAATCTTCCCCTCCCGGTTATCACCGATGGTTTCGGCGCCTTTGCGATAGATGCTTCGGATACGGGCATAGGCATACATCATGTACGGAGCGGTGTTGCCTTCCATGGCCAGCATCTTATCCCAACTGAAGACGTAATCGCTTTGCCGGTTCTGGGAGAGGTCGGCGTACTTGACCGCGCCGATACCGACGGCTTCGGCGATGTCCTTGATTTCGGCTTCGTTGAAGCCGCGACGTTTGGTCTCGTCGGCCTCGCTGGTTCGGATCAACTGTTCGGCGCGACGCACGGCTTCCTCGAGCAGGTCAGCCAGCTTGATATTCTCGCCGCTACGGGTCTTCAAGGGCTTGCGGTCCTCGCCGAGGATCGAACCGAAGGTTACATGGTCGAGCTGTACACCGCCGTTGGTCGTGGTCCAGCTTGCGGCCTCGGCGGTCGCGAAGAGCATCTCGAAATGCAGGGCCTGCCGGGCATCGGTGACATAAATAACCTGCCGGGCACCGAGTTCCTTAATGCGAAAGCGCAGGGCGGCCAGGTCGGTGGTCGCGTAGAGGAACGCCCCATCCGACTTGCGGATAATCATCGGTAGCGGCTCGCCCTCGGGATTTTTAAAACGCGGCTTGCCTTCGCCGGTAAAATGGAAGATACACAAGGCGCCTTGGTCCGGGCGCACGGCGAGGAGGGCGGCGGGAGCCTGCGTGCCGAAACGCTCGCTGAATTCCTTAACCACCTCTGGCAGACGTCCGGCGTAGAAGCTCTCGCCGCGCTCGTCGGCGGGGGTGAGGCTGACCCCAAGACGCCGATAAATGGGCAGATAATGGCGACGGGATTCGTCGACGATGTATTGCCAGGCCCGAAGGGTGGACGGCTCATGGTTGTGCAGGGCGACGACTTCCGCACGAGCTTGTTCGTGAAAAGCCGCGTCTTGCTTATCCCGGGCACTGGCCTGGCGATAGAAATCCTCCAGGTCTTCCAGGTGTACCGCTTCGGGGTTCGTCAAGGCCGCGGGCATTTTGTCCTTCAGGAGGGCGCAGAGCATCCCGAACTGCGTACCCCAGTCGCCGATATGGTTTTGGCGGGTAACATTGTGGCCGACACATTCGAGCAGCCGGGCAATGGTATCGCCGATAATCGTGCTACGCAGGTGGCCGACGTGCATCTGCTTGGCGATATTCGGCCCGGAGTAATCGACGACCACGATGCGGGGCTGATCGGCCGGTTCGATGCCCAGGCGGTCAAGCTCGGAGGCGGGGGGGACGGCCTCGAGCATCACGGCCAGCCGATCCGCGCGCAGGCGGATGTTAATGAAACCCGGCCCGGCGATCTCCATAGGTTCGCACAGCTCGTTCGTTTCGGGAGGCAGGGCCTCGACGATCCGCTGGGCCACGTCGCGCGGTTTGGCCTGAAGCGTTTTGGCCAGGCTCATGGCAACATTGCTCTGGTAATCGCCGAACCGTTCGTCGCCGGCGGCACGGATCATCGGGTCGGCGTCACGGCCGGCATTGCCGAGGTTGGTTACCAGGGCTTGACGAAACAGCGTTTGCAGTTGTTGAACCAATGACTTCATGATATTCGATATCCTTCTGTGTATGGCACAAAGCGGGCATGTGTTTAGCGACCATGCAATGCTCGCCACGGCGGAGCCCAGCGGAGCCGGGCCTGGGTGGGCCGTGGCGGGGCAGCGCGGGGCCGAGGGAGTATAATTTCACGGCACTTGATGCATCCTACTGCATCGGCCCGTCGCTTCCGCTCCGGGTACTGATTGGTCATGCCGGTCGGCTTTGCATGGTCACGATGCACATGCCAAAACGGGCATTCTACCCGATCTGGTGGAAACGTTGAATCGAATGCGGTGCATCCCCTTGATTACAGGTAGGGCGATAGCAGGCGGGCCACGCCGTCCCGCAACTTACGCGGCAGGCTCCGGCCGTCTACGTCTTTCTGGGTCAGGCTTGAGGCTTGTCGAATTTTGTTCTGTATGAGTGTTTCGAGCTTTCCGGCCAATTCGCGGTCGTAGCATTCCAGGTTGAACTCGAAATTAAGCCGCAAGCTGCGAGGATCCCAGTTGGTTGAGCCCAGCAGGGTCCAGGCCCCATCGACCACCATCAACTTGGTGTGGTCAAAGGGCGGCGGCGAGAGCCAGACCCGGCAGCCGTGTTCCAGAATCTGCCAGAGCATCGCGGTCGAGGCCCATTGTACGAGTCGCAGGTTGTTTTCACTGGGCAGGACCACGTCAACCTCGACCCCACGCAAGGCGGCGATACCCATGGCCGTGATCAAGGCCGCGTCGGGAAGAAAATAGGGTGTCACAATGCGCACGGAGGATTGGGCACAGGCCAGGGCGCCGAGTAGCGATAAACGCAGCTTCTCGAAATCGATGTCCGGCCCATCCGGGATTCCGCGGGAGTGTACGTTACCGACGGGCTCGATCGTTGGGAACCAGCGTTCCCCGTCAAGGGTCTCATCGGTGCAGAAAAACCAATCCTCGGCGAATACATCCTGCATCTGGGCGACCACCGGTCCAGCGATACGGAAATGGAGATCCTGGATCGGGTGGGAAGGATGCAGATCGAGCCAGTGCCCTTCGCGGATGTTCATCCCACCGGTAAAACCGATGCGTCCGTCCACCACCATGATCTTGCGGTGGTTCCGCAGGTTGGAATAAGGGAAGCTCCAAGGTACCAGTTGCGGAAGGAATCGGGCGAATCGTATTCCCGCGCGCCGCAGGGGACCGGCAATACTTGGCCAGGAATAACGAATCCCCACGCCGTCGATCAGGACGCGTACTTCAACGCCGCGGGCGACGGCCCGGGCGAGGGCGTCTAAAAACGCCTGTCCGGCCCGATCATTGTCGAAAATATACGTCGCCAGGCTGACCGAGGAGGTTGCCTGTTCGATGGCCTCCAGCATGACCGGGTAGCAAGGGGTATTCGCGTCCAGAACGGTAACACGGTTTCCGGGCTGGAGCGTTTGTCCGCTGACCCGCTCGATCAGGCGAGCCAGGGAGCAAAGGTTATTCTCGAAAGGCAATCGGCCGCCGGGTGATTGGTATGGGCAAGCCCGATCATTGGCGAATCCGATCGGTAGCGGATGGCGTTGCCGCAGGATTCGGGCGCGTCGATGAATCCGATTGATCCCCAGCCAGGTGTAGAGGATCGCCCCCAGGATCGGAGCCAGCCAGATCAGCCCAACCCAGGCGATGGCCGACCGCGTGTCCCGTTTGTGCAGGATGACATGGCTCGACGCGGACAGGCCGATCAAGAGGGTCAGGCCCGTCAACAAATGAGGCCAGAACGCCCTGAGGATTTCCCATACTGTATCCAGGATCTGCGCCATGCGTGTTTGATTATGCTTGGCGGCCCGGAAAGTTCAAGACCGGCCGGACGCTAAGACATTTTGTCCACAAAGCGTGGGAATAAGTCAGCAAGTGAGCGAGTGAACGAGGAAGGGCCTCCACCCCTGCTGCCATGTTGACTCGCTCCCTTGCTGACTTGTTCCCTTTCTTGTACAAAACTTTTGCTTTTCATATTTATAGCAAGTAGAGCATGTGGTTGCCCGCGGGTGTAAACGGCACCCTTGAATGATGGCGAAAACCGACGTAACGCTTGACCTTGCAGACCTAACGGATAACGAGGAGTAACACCTTGAAAGCCGACGATGAGGACGTGAGAAATCCATCATCTCCGCTCCATTCGGAGGGTCTGTTCTGTCCGCATTGCGACTATGACCTGACCGGACTGCCGGAGGACCGCTGCCCCGAATGCGGTGAACAGTTCAACAGGGAAGAATTGCTGCCTTGGAGAGAAATGGCGAATGACCAGAATGCCATATTGCGGGGCACATGGTCGAGTCACCAGTTTATCGTCGATGTATTTCTCGACAGTCTGTTCTGTCCCCGGCTTCTGGCGCTTGCTTTATGTCCCCAACCCTCGCTCATCATGAGTATCATTTATGGTTTGTTGACCCGACTGCTTGTTTTCATGGCGGGTCTTGTCGCGAGCCTGATCGTTGATTTGCCCGATCAAGGATTATTCCTGTTCGCCATTGCATTGGGTTTACTCACGTCAATGATGGGAGAAGGCCTGATCGCCGCCGTTTTGTCCAGATACGTATCTCCGTTGTTGGTTCCACCCAGGAAGCGTTATCGATTCTGGCTGGCGATATGTCAGTGTTTTTCAGGCCACCTGATTAGCCCGTGCCTATTGATCGGGCTTTTTCTCGTTATGACATCAACAATATCCAATTCCGTTGCCGTGGCATTTATTTTCGCGATTATTATTCCTTTGTTATTACTGTGTCTGGTCTGGTGGTGGCATCATCTTGCCCAGGCAATTATCGCGCGTAGCCGACATTCATTATCGCGAACGGTTATCATTTGCCTCCTTCCGATTATTGGAGGCATTGGCACCGCAGCTATATTCGTCCCGCTCATTATGTTAATTTTCAATTACTGTTAATGCTCTGCATGTGATTCATTATCGCGAGCCGGGTGGGTGGCTCCACCTCGTTAACGTAGCGATGAGGTCGGGGAGTGATGACAGAGACCCGGTGGTTTGAAACAACGACGGCGACAAATCTCAGGTCGCGTGGAACACGGGCTAACCCCGGAGTACCGGGGCCTGCTCATGCCACAATGTCGGTATGCTGACCGGTTACACACGTTGTCTTAATTCGGTCTTTTCGCAACTTAGAGTGCATCATAAAACCCTATGGCGTCGGCCCCACCGGGCCGACGAACACCGGCGAGACGCCGGTGCCACACCGGTTTTAGGATGCACTCTTATATCGCGGTTCGTCGGCTCGCGCGTACCCGTCGAGTTCGGCGGCGAGTCAGGTCTTTGCGGACGGCCCGGGCGATCTTGTCGGCGGCCTGGCAGATGGCGGCATGCACGCTCGCCCCCTTGCCCGCAGCCGTCTTGTGGGCGGAAGGAATCACATTCGCGTCAATCCGGCACTGCTGGTCAATCCCGCCGCGTGGGCCGTTGAGGTCATCGAGACGTACCATCACCTCGTTCACCCGCGAGGCAAAGCGGCCGAGGGCGAATTGCAGACGGCGTTCGATGAACTCCGTCAGGGACGGGGCCAGCGCGACGTTCCTTGCGAAAACCTGAA
>CAZXSA010000209.1:0-8909 GCA_964642815.1 uncultured Planctomycetales bacterium
CTTACGCCATCCAGGAGTCAGCGGATGCCTTCGTAACCGGTGTCGAGGGGAGTTTCACCAACGTGGTCGGTCTGCCAATGGAGCTGGTTCTGCGCATGCTGGCTGAGTTCGGCATATCTTTGAGATAACCGGCCGCAAACAAATCGACAATCACTGTCTATCCTCCATTAAATTGGAGTTTCGCATGATGCGTAGCGCATTTCTCCCGGCCATAATACGACTTGCCAATATAAGGGGGATCACAATGGGGTTAAACGAAATGTTCCTATATCAAGGTATGAGGTCACAAGCAGGTCGCTCAGGGTTGTGGTGGCGCCATCCGACTTTCGCGATGCCTTGTTCTACCCCCAAGGAGAAGATAGAGCATGGCCACCGCTCCAACCGTTAAGCCAATGGCGATTTTTATTCTGCCGTCGAGCTCCGAAGGGGTAATAAAACCCTCGATGATACCGGCCGCTATGAACATAGGGATCGTACCCAGCACCAAGAGTACCGCTTCGCGGGCACCGTTGTTAAGGGAAGCTCGTCGAGTCCAATGACCCGGAATTACGAGCGAGAACCCCAAGCGCAAACCGGCCGCGGCGGCAATCAGGATGGTCAGGATTTCCAAGACTCCATGAGGGGCAATAAACGACCAAAACGGATAATGCAGATCGTGGTTGGCGAAGTGTCCGGCGAATCCACCGAGCATCATGGCGTTATAGAGGACAAGATAGCATGTTCCCACGCCCGCGGTAATTCCCAGGGCAAAGGCGTTGAACGCAACCGAGATATTATTGGTAATGATCCCCGCCGCCATGGGTGGTCTTGAGCTTTTTCGAAAACGCTCACTGACATCCTCGGCGGACAAACCCAGATGTCCGTCGGGCAAGTCGATGTCGCCGGGGACAAAAAGATAGGCCGTCGCCGGTCGGCAACGCGTGCTGGTGTAAGATCCCAGGAAGCCGATGACAAAGAGTGTCACCGATATGGCCATGTACGGCCACAGGCGACGGAACAAGACAGGGTAATCCCGCATAAAGAATTTCCCCACCACGGGCAATAAAGGGACATGCGGTCGGCGATATAATAAACCGTGAGCCCTGATGGCCAGATTATTCAACCGCTGTTGCGTCTTTGGATCCAACTGGTACATCCGAGCCTGAGAAACATCGACGACGATCGTCGTATAAAGACGAGCCAGCTCGTGCAATTCGTTTTCCTCCAGGCCGCCCAGGCCGCGGCGATTGCACTTTCCCAGGAGAGTTTCGAGGCGGATCCAGGCTGATTCGCGGTTTTCGAGGAAACGTGAGGGTGTCAACGGACATCCTCCGCCGGTTGGCCGGATACCGGTGGAGGGGTGTTCGCTGCACTCGCCTCCTCGATGAGCCGGCTTAAACACTCTTCAAGCTTACCCAAAGACGGTTCCGTCATGGTTTCCCCTTTTCTGGCCAGAATCGGCATGAGCAATCTAGGCAAAAGCCGTTCTCGGGCTTCGACGGTCATTTCACCTGCCCGTAGCCAATAGTTCCGCAAAAGCCGGTATTCCTGGGGGGTTAAACCGGTTGCTCGCAGGGTTGTCGGAGTTATTTCCTCTTCCCAGTGAACATGTTTTTTCTTGTCCGTCACGGCCGAATAATCCGCGCTCTCCTCGGAAATCACTATAGTCCCGGCAGCCAGGTCACCGATGCGCTGGGTGCGCCGGGTAATAAACATACAAAGTCCGGCAATGGGGTAGAGAGGCATGCCATCGGCAACACGCAGCAGGTTACGGATAGCGACATCGGAGAAGGACAACGCTTCGCCCCCCTGCTTGACCACGCGGATTTTCAATCGTTTTTTCCCGGGACTCTGGCCGTTCATCCATAACTCAAAGGCCACGAAATAACCCCAGGTAAGCAGGAATACGATCAGGATGAAAGTGGCCACCAACCAGCTTTCGGCATCATGAGCAAGACGCGTCAGTCCGGACCTGGTCATCAGTAAAATGATGACCAGGAGAAGCAAAACACCCACGATGATGAACGTATCCATGATGCCGGCAAGAAGTCGAGTGCCAATGCCGGCTAAACGCTGGGTCAGCTCGACATTCTCCGGAGTTTCGATAAGTTCGTATTCCTGTAAGGTCATACATGCGCATAGATAGCAAATTCCCATGCCTTTTTCAAGAGAGCATGAACATGTCGCCGGATCACAGAAGATGGGTGGATTTGATCTGAATATAACGGTTGATCAGGTTAGGAGTCAGGGCTTTGGGTTCCACGTCAAGAACGGATACGCCCTGGCGGCGCATGGTGAGCAAAGCCTCCTCACGCGTGGTGAGCACATCGATGGCCACGGCCTTCTGATACGGATCGGAACAATAGGCCAAGGGCTCTTCCGCCATCCGATGAATAGCCGGGTCGGCAAGGGTAACGATCAACGGCAAATGATAGCGAGCGAACCGAGCCAGGTATCCGATGATGACCGCGTTGGCCTCCTTATCGAGGACATCGGTCATGCAACAGATCAAGCTGCGTTTGCGATTTTTAAGTAGTAGATAACGGCAGGCTTTTGCATAATCCGCCTCCCGCAAGCATGGTTGCAGTTGAAAGAGGCCCCGAGCCACCCGATCAATATTGGCCAACCCCCGCAGAGGGGGAAGATAGCTTTCGATCCGATCACTGAAGGCGATGAGGCTGAACCAGTCACCTTGGCGCAAGGCGCTATAAGCGAGCATCAGGGTGGCGTTGATAAAATAATCTAAGCGGCTGAGGCCGTCAAATTCGGCCGCGGTGGCGCGACCCAGATCAATGGCCACGACGACACTCTGTTGTCGTTCCGGCTGATAGTTTTTAACGATGATCTGGCCGCGATGAGCAGTGGCCTTCCAGTCTACACGGGACAGATCGTCTCCTTCGTCCCTCAAGCGCAGGCTTTCAAACTCCGAGCCCTGCCCGATTTGACGGAGGCGGGTCAGGCCGACTTCACGAGCCAGACCGCGCCGGAGTAACAAGTCATAGCGTTTAAGATCCAGCAGGTTGGGAAATACCTTGACTTCGGCCGGAAGAACCAGACGAAACTGGCGATAAAACAATCCCATCTGTGGTAGGACGCGGATATCCAGTCCGGAGAGTTGGTATTGGCCTCGCTTATGGGCCGTGAGTTTGCAGGTAGCGACGGCTTCCATCCGAGGCCCTATCAGGATTTTACAGATCGAGGGTTGAGCGTCGATATTTTCAGGCAGATCCTCGGCTATGACGATTTGTACTGAACGCCTCGTATCGTTGCGGATCTCGTATGAAATGAACGTGGGTTCCGATAGGGATAATCGTTCAGGAACACTCCGGCGTACGGTAATGCTGCGGTGTCCGGGCAGCAAGAGTAAATCCAAAATGGCATAGATGGCCAGAAAGGACAAATAGACGATGCCCACGGCGGTAAAAAAATCGCCGAACACACCGGCCAAAAATAATGGTGCGGCCAAGAAAACCATTACGATGAAGCGCGGAGAAGGCAACATACTTTACCTTGGTATCTCGATCTGGGACAACAAAATACCTATACAATCATCCGTCGAACGCCCTTCGACCTCCACTTCGGGCAAAAGGATAATCCGATGTCGAAGAACCGCCGGGGCCACGCGCTTGACATCATCCGGGGTAACGAAGGTTCGCCCTGAAAGCAGGGCGTTGGCCTTAGCGGCCTGTAAAAGCATGACCGCTGTTCTCGGGCTGGCCCCCAGAGAGGCCTGGGGCATCGACCGCGTGGCCCGAACAATTCGGGTAATGTATTCGCGTACCTGTGGTTCGGCATGAAGATTCCTCGCGGACTGACGTAACGCAGCGAGCCGAGCGCAATCCAGAACGGTTTCCACACCGCCGGTGGAGAGATCGGACGTGTCGAAACCGCCCTCCACCTTATCCAAAATGACGAATTCGTCCCGTTCGGGCGGATAGGGCACCAGGATTTTCATCATGAAGCGATCAAGTTGGGCCTCGGGCAAGGGATAAGTTCCCTCAAATTCGATGGGATTCTGTGTGGCGAAGACCGTGAAGGCCGGCGAAAGCGCGTGCGATTCCTCATCGCGGGTCACTTGGCGCTCTTCCATAGCTTCCAGCAAGGCGGATTGTGTTTTGGCCGGGGCTCGATTGATTTCATCGGCCAATAGAATGTCACAAAAAATGGGCCCCGGCCGAAACAAAAATGTGCCCGTGGCCGTATTGTAGATATTGACGCCAAGGACATCAGACGGCATTAAATCCGGGGTAAACTGGATCCTGCGAAAACACATACCGGTCACATAGGACAAGGTACGGGCTAAAAGTGTTTTCGCGGTCCCAGGAACGCCCTCCAACAAGGCATGTCCTCGTGCAATGAGGGCGATCACCATCATTTCAATGGTCTCATCCTGCCCGACGATGATTTTTTTCAGCTCAGATACGATACGACCGGCCAGATCACTTGCTTGACTTTCCATGAGTTAACTCATTCTCCAATTGGGCCAACTGATTTAACAAAATACCGAACCTGCGAACAGGCAGGGGTGGTCCCTGGGACGCGGCGGCACATGCATCAAAAAGGGCGACATATTGTCGGGCATTCCCTCCGCAACGGCGGGCCAGGGCCTCGGCGATTACCGGGAACGACGCGGAAGCCGGCAATCCCACCTGTCCCACGACTTGCCGAACAAACGCCCGAAAAATCAGGTCGAGGGTCAATCGCCGAACCCCGGCGACCCGATAGGTGGATCCCACGGCGTGAACGTATTCGGTTTTCGAGCGTCGCCGGGAGGGCGGCGGCGGTCGACGGCTGCCCAAGCGACGGCCTTTGTATATAAGGAACAGAATCCCGGCAAAACTAGCGACCAACCATGCCCGGCCGGGACTAGTGTGTGTAAGCATATAAGTGAAAGCATCCCAACCTGTCTGATGCCGTCCAAATCCCATGTGATATTCATCAAAGGCAAAACGGGGTGACCGGGCATGGGCCTGCGCGTAACATGCCAAATTGACGGCCAATATCGCGTTATCCGCTTTTGCAATGAAACCATTAGCCAAAAACGAACTGTCCGCGAACACGATTAGTCGGCCCTGGTCCAACGGAAACTCCACGATGCGCGGGCCGACTTGATCGCTGAACAGAACCCGGGGGGCCGGCGTTTGTTGGGAATCGTCTATTCGCGGTTCCGATGGTTGTATCCGATTTTCAAGTGGATCAAGCGACGCGGAGGTGTTAAAAAATACCTTCTTTACGTCGCAGGTCAGGGGCTGTGCCTGGGACTCGGCGGGCAGTTCGGATTGCCTGACGGAGACTGAGGGACCAGGTATTGTCCGGGGGGCCAAATGGCAACACGTTGAATCCGTCGTAACCGAATCGACAAGGACGTTTTTCAGGTAAGCCGGCCCGACCAACACGCCTCCCTGCCGGACCCAGGAACGAAGGGCAAGCCATTCCCCCCCATGAAAAGTGATGGGAGTCTCCAAACAGAAAAGGGCCCCGATGCCCCTCAGATTTTCCTCCAGCGAAGGCTGTTCCAGGCGTTCCGTCGGAATCCCCAAACGCTCATATAGGGTGTAGCAAACACGGGTTCCCTCCACGTTGGTTGACTGACTGGTGCGTGCCCACTGGCCGGTTCGAGCATCGTCCTGGATCCATCCCAGAGTAATAAACAGCAACAGGACGCCGGCGGACAAGAGTCCCAGGACAACCAGAATGAAGTAATCCGAATTATGCGTCTTGCTGGACATTTTGGCGCAGACGATCAAAACGCGAAAATAATTCCCGATAGATATGCGGGGGGCACGTGCTCCCGCCATACACATAGTCTTCGGCGGCCAGAACAAACTGGCAAAATTCGGCGCGATCACCTCGCTCAAAGGGATACTCGCGCAAGTATTCCCCGTTGGTTTTACTTTCCCTCAGCCGCAAAATACCCCTGCGATCCAACAGACACACGAGAGCCAGGATCATCAGCGCCAATGATTCGCGGTATCGACCGACCGCGGCTAATTCTTCCATTTGACGGCAAATCTCCTCAAAGGTAAGCCGTCCCTGGGCTACTGGAATACTATTGCGCCAATTCGCTCCGAAGTGTCCACCCTTGTTCCGCAGGAAAACAATCAGCGTCCAGATCAGATGAGCTATAATGGCCAGCAAGGTTAATAAACACCAGATCAGCAATAACCATATCAAACCCTCGCCCAACCAAGGGGGTAGGTTCCAATCGGGGGCGTCGATGTGAGAAAGTTTTTCAGTCAACCATTGCCAGGCCGACTTGCGTGGGGCGAAATCCGGATCACTTAGGATACTCCTGATCTGGGCGCGGATCGCCGCCACATCCGGCCGGACGAAAGATTCGGCAACAACGGTGGACTGAGCCCGAGCATCAAGCAAGAACCCAGAGATGCCTACCAAGAGGCCGATCAAGATCCCAATACGGATTGAGCAGTATCCCATATATCCGTTATGCGGTTTCTTGGACGATATTTGTTCCGCCGCCGACACTTTCGAGTAACATCTCCAGGTCAAAACCTTCCTTGCGAATACGCAGATCATAATAAAGCAAAATGATCGCCGCCGTTCCGATCGGCATCACCAGGATTTGCCCGATGATCTCGAAAAACTGCCTGATCCACACATTAGCCGCCGCGCTTTCCCCGGCCAATTGGCCGGCCACAAAGACTCCCGCCCAACTGATGAACATATTTACGATAATGGAAATGATGCCCACGACAAACAGAAGGCCAAAAACCTTACTCAAATTGCCGGACGTTAGCGCCTTGCTCCGGCGCATGGCCTCCCTGGCGGACAGTTTTTCGACCACAATGGACGGCGTCGTCAAAGCGAGCCACATGGCGATAATAATGCCTGGAACAAAGCAAAGAAGAAATCCCAGCCCGATTAGCAAGGCCACCAGGATACCGGCCCAGATGACCGTACCAACGCGGGGCCATACAAAGCGATAAGCTTCACTCACCAGCACTTCGCGACCCAGATATGTTTCGGAAATACTTTTAAGCAGGGCGGCGTTACACAAGTTGTAACCCAGGACGCTTCCGACAACACCTATCAGCATAACCAACACACCGGCAATCGCAGGGTTTACGGAACTTTCCGAATATTGAAATTCGACTTTTATCCCCTCAGCGTCTGAATATTCGGTGGCCGGCAAATCCGTGAATGAGGTCGTGTAAGGATTGCCTGGTACGGCCGTTCCTAGCAGAGATACGCCTAGGGCCATAACGAGACCGAGGGGTACGTAGACAATAGCCACGATGGCGATAAAGCGTGTAAAATTGGATCGATACAGCCGGAACGCCTGATCGATGATCCGCCCCAGTGACATGGGTTCTAATTGAAGGGTAGCCATGATTCTCTCCTTAACAAAACGAGAAGGGGTCCAACAAATTAAACTGAAAAAACAAGAAGATAGAATAATGCAAAATTCCTGAAAGGCAACAGGGGAGGGAACTTTTGGGAATCCGCGCTTAAACATAGAGTGATCAGGTTGGCTTCTGGTTTAACGGGAGATGATCAGGCGACGCTGACCTTGGAGTAAAAGACGGCAAGGCGCTTATCCAAGTGGTATATACATCCGCCGCGCCGCTTCGTACCGTTTGGACATGCCTGATCCCATCATTGTTGATATTCCCTGGTCGCGGAAGATTTGCCGATCGGTTATAACATGGGTCCGGAATAACAAGCCATTTCATAAGGAGCACGAGCATGAACGGACAGAGGAAAACCATCGGTCGGCGGCAATTCCTCGGGCAAAGCGCGGCGGCGGCCACGGCGTTTTCCATCGTGCAGGCCAAATCCGTGGCGGGCACGACGGCCAACTCGAAAATCGAGATCGGGATCATCGGGTTCGGCGCCCGGGGAGCATGGATCAGCGAGCACTTTCACACCCACGGCGGATACCAAATCGTCGCCCTTGCCGACGTGTTCGCTGACAAACTCAAGGAGGGACAGGAAAAGGAAAAAGTTGATCCGAAGCGCTGCTACCTCGGCCTTAATGCTTATAAGGAATTACTCGCCTCCAAGGTGGACGCGGTCATGATCGAGAGCCCGCCGTATTGCCACCCGGAGCAGGCCATGGCCGCCGTCGAGGCGGGTAAGCATGTATTCCTGGCCAAGCCGGTAGCGACGGACGTGCCCGGCTGCCGAACGATCATGGCAGCGGGCGAGAAAGCCAAGGGCAAGGTGAGTTTTCTGGTCGATTTCCAGACGCGGGCCATGCCGCTGTTCAACGAGGCCGCCAAACGTGTACATGATGGCCAGCTTGGCCAACCGGTCTGCGGCCAGGTCTACTATGACTGCGGAATCCTGCGAACTCGCATCGATCCGAAAAACCCGGCCAAGGAGACACGCCTGCGCAACTGGCTCTTCGATATCGGATTATCGGGCGACATCATCGTGGAACAGAACGTCCACGTCATGGACGTGGCCAATTGGTTCCTGAAAACCCATCCGGTTAAGGCCTACGGCTCCGGCGGACAGAAGGCACGCGTGGGTTATGGCGATGCGTGGGACCATTTCGTGGTCATCTATTGGTATCCGGACGATGTGTTGATCGACTTCTCCTCGACGCAATTCATCAAGAGCGAGGGGACAATTCTCACCCGTGTTTACGGCAGCAAAGGAACCGTGGACGCGAATTATCAGGGGCTGGTCACCATTACCGGCGAGCAACCCTGGCCCGGCGGCGAATCGAAAGATACCTACGCGCAGGGCGTGCGCAACAATGTGAAGGCTTTCGCCGAAAGCATCCATAGCGGCAAGTATCTGAACAACGCGGAAACCAGCGCGATCAGCACCCTGTCCTGCGTGCTCGGGCGCATGGCCGCTTACAAGGGCTGCATGGTGACCTGGGACGAGATGATGAAGGCCAACGAGAAACTCGAATCGCGAGTGGAAGAATGCCTGTAATAACCGCGCGCATCCGGCGA
>CAZXSA010000210.1:0-8889 GCA_964642815.1 uncultured Planctomycetales bacterium
GCTATCCTGCTGAAAAATCAGTAAAAGCCAACGAACGCTGCCGTCCGGCCTTTTCGAGGTGATCTTGAATTGCGCGGGGATTGCCTTGTCCTCCGCCGTGAACAGCGTCAGTCGCGCCTGCTCGCTTTCAACCATATCGACCGGTAACAACCCCGGCGGGAAAGGAATGCCGCAAGCCACCGTTTCCGCGCGGCGGGTTACCCCGGCCGGCTCCTCGACAGTCAGGGTCACTTCCCTTACGGCGGCCGCGAGGTTCCAAGCGGGCAGGAGTAACGCCAATGCATGTAGAAATATGCGGCTCAATGACGATTGCGTAAACATCGCGCGTGATCCTATGCGACAATATCCACGGCTCGGCCCTGGCGAATGCTTTCGTGGACGGCGCAGGCGATCTGGGTAATGGCCAGGCCGTCGCGCCCACTGGGGTAGAGACCCTCAAGATCCGCCAGGCGTCCACCCTTCCGCAGAAATAAAAGATTCTCGGCGAAGTCGGCGATGGCCGAGTGAAAATAACCCCGCCAGTGCATGTGGTTATGCTTGTCCCGCTCGCGGTACTTGATGCCAAGGTTCCAGGTGCGCATCTTTTCATCGCGAAGGCAGCCACGGCCGCCCCGGTATTGCGAGTCGCACTCGAAAACGCCTTCCGTGCCCACCAGCTTGACGCCCTGATGCACGACGGCCTCGTAATTGTCCGGAAATATCCAGCAATTGTGAAATGTGATGCTCGCCCCGTTGGCGAACTCAACCTGGGCCTGCACCGCGTCGTACGTGTCAATGCCCATCGCCTTGAGCTTTTTCTTGTGCCCGGTGGCGAACACGCGTACCGGCGCGGGATTGTTCATGATCCAGCGGACCAGGTCGTACATGTGTACGCCGAGGAACCAGACCGGTGAACTGTTTTCCGACCAGGCTCGCAGCATCCGGGCGGCCACCCACAGTTGGTCCTCCATCCAGGCATAACCGTATTCGATTTCGCCGAACTTGCCCTCGAGAAAGCTCTCGCGCATCTCGATATGATACGGGTCGTATCGCTTGTGAAAATCGACTTGCAGGAGCAGGCCTTTTCCCTCAGCCTTGGCGACCAACTCCTTGGCGCCCGCCACGGTGATGTCGAGCGGCTTTTCCACCATGCAGGGCAAGCCGCGATCGAGCACATCGAGAGCAATATCATGGTGCAGGTGATCCGGGGTGGCGATAGTTACCGCATCGAGCCGTCCCCTATCCAACATCTCGTGATAATCCTTGTAGACCTCGATGCCGAAATCCTTGTGCCGTCGCTCGCGAAGTTCATCGTTGATTTCCGCCAGGCCGGCCAGTTGGATATCGCCGGCGGCCTCCATATCCTTGTAAACGGTCAGGTGGCTTTCGCCGTACGTCCCTCCGCCGATGACACCGATCCGAATCATATATCCTCCATCGTTCAACCTTGCCGCGGTTGTCTGCGCCGTAAAGGCCGGATTATCCAAACTGCCTGATGACGGCCAGCACGGCGGTGAATAAGACCAGCGCCAGGCTGTATAACAGGAACACATTGCGCAGGAGCGAGGCCTTCAGGGGGCCGGCCAGCGAACGCTTGTTAATCAAAATCATAATCACGACGATCGCCAGCGGCGAAACCAGGCAGTTACACACCATGGCGATCACGACTTTGAGCATATTGGGGAAATTCCAGACGGCGGCGAAGAAGGCGGGTACCGCCATGAAAAGAACAAAAGGAACCAGAAAGAGGCGGTTGCCCTTTTCGAAACGCCAGTTTCGACCCGCGCAATCGAGAACAAAATAAGAGGCCAACTGGGCCACGACGGTCAGCGTATTGAAACCGCAAATGAACAGGCCGATGGAGAAAAAGATGGTGCCGGCCGGTCCGAGAGCGCTTTCCAGGGCCTTACCCATCTGCCCGGCGCCTTCGAATCCCGCGGAACCTTCCAGAGGATGCAGGGCGTAGCCGCCGGCAACCATCAGGATCAGTGAATAAACGCCGAAGACGACGGCGAAGAGCAGGACATGGCGGCGGAATTTAGCCCGGATATTGTCAAGATTGTAGCCGCCTTCGCGGGTGAAATAGGGAAAGGACAGAATAGCCGTCGCCGCGATACCACCGCCGACAATCGAGCCGAAGGAAATGAACGATCGGCGTACCTTGTCGGTTGCGTAAGGGATATCGGCGGGCAATTCCGGCCAAAGCCCGCGGAATATCGTTTCGATTTCCTCCCAGTGAAAAAACGCCTGGATGGCGACGATCAAAAAACTGACCAGTACCACGCAGAGCAGGAACGTTAGAAGTTTTTCGATACGCTTGTAACCGCCGAAAGCGTTGACGGCCAGGACCGCGCACACCAGCGGAGCGATGATCGCCACGTTCGTCCAGACGTCGGGATTGGCGGGCACGATTTCCCGGCGGCCGATCACGTTGACCACATTGCCGATGGCGGCGGCCATGGCCCCGAGTTGCCCGATATTGGCGATGATACCGATGCCCAGAAGGGGGAGAACCAGCAGCCACATGATGACCGGATGCATTTCATCGGCGATCAGCCGCATCATGCCTTTCGATCCGCTGACCGCCCCGATGCGCGAAGCCGTATCCTGGCAGATCACGATGGCCGGCAAAGCGAGAAAAACCGCCCAGAGCAGCGCGTATCCAAACCAGCAACCGGCGGCCAGAGTGGAAACCGTTGAACCGGCCCCCATGATCCCCGCCGCCATCACCGCCGCCGGGCCGACGATGGCCACGATGGGAGAGAAGATTTTTCGCAGTGACGATGAGGAAGGCACCGCGTCGAGGTTTGATTCGGTCATGACTGTCTCCACGAATCAGGCGGCGGCATCATTTCGGCTTCTCCGCGCCCGGCGGCCGATAGATCAGCAGGTGGCCGCGGCGTTCGTACTCGCCGACAATCAGGGTGCCGTCCGACGTGCAGACCGCTCCGCCGATCGCGCCGAAAGCATTGCTATTCCCGTTCTCGGCATTCGCGCAGTGTCCCGGACGCAACGCACCGTTAGTCAGGTCAAATACGAACAAACGGGGTAATCCGAGCCTCTCGCCACCGATGCCGTAAATTAATCCCTCCGGACCGACTCCCAGGCCAACAATATGCTGTTGACGCAACGGCTTGCCGTAGGGGGTGACGGTCACGGTTTTGGGATCGAACCGAAACAGGTATCCATCGGTCGTTCCGCCCACATAGGTGCCGTCGGCCAGACGGATGGCCGCATCGATGGCCGCCAAACGATGCCGACCGGTGATGGCCGGTAATTGGGTTTTTATGCCGGCCAGGTCCAACCGCGTATCCAGTTCCGCGATTTTCTTCTTGAGTTCATCGATCCGACCTTGCCGCTGTTTGATCTCCTCCGCCGAGCCCTTCTCCAAAGATTCGAGTTGCTTCTTCAATTCCGCGCGTTGCCCAAGCAAGGCCGGTGCCTCCGGGGCCAGTTGGGCCGTAAATTCGCCGGTGGCCGGATCGAAACAGGCCAGTCTTCCAAGATAACTGTCATCGCTTTTTCCTTCGAGTTCGCGATAATCGGGGACCGGCGTCAAACCGGTAAAATATATCTTGCCGTCCAACCCTTCCATAAGGATGCGGTCGATGCGGCGGGTATGGTGATCCGATGGAAAACGCACCACTGCTCCGTAATCCTTGGCCTCGCCACCGGGCAGGGCAACGGTGAAAAACCGCCCGCCGGGCGACGAGAGCCCGTAAAGCATTTTTCCACCCGCGCCGACGAGTAACGCCCGTACGCCGTCCTTGGCCATGCTGGGGGGAAGCGGATATTGCGCGACAAGCTTGCCATCCGGCCCGTAATGACGAATGGGCATGCCGGTGGCGTCCTCGTTGATTTCGCTGGCCGGCGGCGTTTGAAACCGGCGGTGATAAATCGCGTCGGGTGTATCCGCCCGTTCGCGCAATCGCTCGAAGACATACTGCTTGTCATGGACGCGCTTGGCTCCGAGATAGAAACCTCCATCCGGAGCCGGAGCGATGACCGGTTCGTCCCACCACGGCGCGTTAATCAGATCCAACCGTTTCACCTCGCCGCTGCGATGGTTGTAGCCGAACAGGCCGATCTGCTTTTTCCCACAGGTTGCTCCAATGATCAGGTCATCGCCCGGTCGACAGATCAGGCAGGTCACAAAGGTTTCATTGGCCGGTAACGCTTCGTATAAAGGTACGGCCTCCGGACAATCGGCGAAAATATTCAATTGCGGGCAAGCCCCCCGGCTCACGTCGCCCGCGATCAGCACGCTAATGCAACCGCCCAAAACAATGGAACCCAAACGCATGGATGAAATCCTTCCTGCAAGATAATGTTAATCACAAGTCAGGCCGGGGAACTCGTATAAGATGTATGGGTAAATCGATTTTATATATAACGTGCCGTCGGCGGTGATGCCCCAGCCCTGGGGAGTGATCCCCATCGGCTTGTGATCATCCACATTCACCACATAACCCAGGCATTCGCGATTCTGTTTATGTGGATCCCACCGCATGATGGCACAGTAGCCCTTCTTATCCCTCGCGCCGGAAAAAACCGCCTCCCAGTAGATTCGTCCCTTGCGATCGCGGGCCATGACCCGATGACAAAAACCTTCCGTTATTCCATCCGGCATGGCTCGGCAGACATTTCGGATCGGCACCGTTCGCTTTTCGTCATCGGCCCGGGCCAGATCAATCATCTGAATCATGGGAGAAGCATTGCTATAAAGCTGCTTGCGATCATGGCCGGCAATCCAGTAATAAGCAGGCACGTATTTGTCGTCCGGCGTCTCCGGCACGATCGTATATTCGCACAACTCATCTTTCTGCACGTCATATTTGACGATCAGGTCGTTCGTGGCCCAGCCGCCCATGGGTATCCACACATTATCCTGATGATCGAACTCGATGAAACGACAACTGCTGTTGACGTAGCCTTTATTGATAATCTGATGCGTATCGAGCTCGAAGATCAACAGGTACAATCGCGGTTCGGTCTTGAAATAGATTCGGTTGCGTTTGGCGTCGATGATGCCGTTGACGAGACCATCGTAGGGTTTGGCGATACCGTAATCCCGGGCGACGCCGGTAGCCGGGTCATAGCTGATGATGTGCCCACCGGGAAATCCAGGAGACTCCTCGCCGATCTCCGGCCGGGTGTCGAAAAGCTCGTGTCCCTGTTTCGTGCCGCCCCAGATCTTGCCGTCCGGACCGACGGCCAGCCGGGTATGCGTCTTACTGTTCGTGCTGACATCGAAAAGGCTTTCGCCCAGCAAATCCGCCGTGTCCACGACCACCTTAAACTGCTTCGTACGCGGATCGAACTGAAGCCATTGTCCATAGTCGTAATATTCCGCGCTGCCGATATAGACCTTATCGTCCAGCCCAACGCACATGGCCGTGTACCCTGAATATTGAGGGGTATGAATCGGATATAGCTTGGCCGGCAGAGCAGGCAGGTGGGCCAGGTCGGCGGGTTTCACGTAGTTTGTCGGCAGATGCAGCCGCGCCGGCCCACAACCGGCGATGAGCAACGCCAACAGGCATCCTTGGGTGGTTTTTTTCATCAAAAATCTCATCTTTACCTCAGCATATCCAAACGATCACAATCTCCGGCGCGCTAAACGCGTCCGGCATGACTGATTGCGGATGAACAATATTAGGTGACAAATCGCACATACATCAACGATCATATCATAATAATCTTTGGTTATCAGGCAAATGAGAGGGGTTTTCTTTTTTCGGGAAAGGCCGGTAGAATCCCGTCCTATCGTTTAAGCGGGACATTCGCTTTTCGACCGGCTTTACCTTACATTAGGGCCGGGAACATACCGGATTGCTGGGTTTGGATCCTGCTGGCCGCGTGGACTTATCTCCAGCCTTGATTTGTAGCGGATGTGACGGTCTGGACGATGCGATTAAAGTGCAGCTTAATGCTGAGCCGACGGTGTTTTTGCGCCCTGGTGGTGCCGTTCCTTTGCGGTTGCGCATCACTTATGGAGGAAAAACATGAGTCGCTCGCGGAGCAGGCGGGGGTTAACCGCCGGATGCAGCTCCTCGATACGATGGATCCCACCTGGCACCGGGACACGGTGACCAGCCAGCCGGCCGCCTCGGACAACCCCTTGGCCAAACCGTATCACCTCAACGTGGATAACATCGTGCGGATTCTCTTCGAGCAAGGCCCGCTGGTCGTTTCCAGCCGAGAGGCCATGTTTGCCGCCCAGCACGGGTTGGAGGAATTTCGGGCCGACCTCAGCCGCTTTGAGCCCTTCCTTCAGGTCAGCGGGATTGTGAATGACTTTCCGGAACGCCGCGAAGCCGAGGGGGTCAGCGCGGAGGTGTCGGGCGGCCTGGAAAAAGAAAGCTTCGAGGGTCTTCTGGTACGGCTCGAAGCCGGTTACAGCGGATCACGGGTCACGTTCGGCGAAGTGGAAAAAGATCAGGAGGCCGTCGAGGAGGGCGACGGCACGCTGATCCGCGCCCGGGTGGAGGTACCCTTCGCCGGGTCACGCAAATATCAAAATCGGATCATCAACGCCGCTTATCAGGATTCCACCGCTCGCGGAGCCATGCTCAATTACCTGACCAATTTTCGGTCCTACGCGGACTCGTCTCTGCTCTATTACCGTCTGGCCTTGTATTACCTGCACTTTATTCGCTGCTCCGAGACCCGCATCGGCCACGTTCAAAGCCTGCTCGACGATCCCCGCCTGAAAGAGGAGGACCGCCAGAACGTACAGGCGGCGGTAGCCAATGCCAATATTTATCTGGACAGTTATCGACGGAGCTACCGCGGACAAGTACTCTATTTACTGCAATTGCTGGGTATCGAACCCACCGAGCCGTTCGTACTGCAGGAAGAGCCCTTTCTTGAAACGAGTTACTACTACGAGCGGTCGCGGACGGCGGACGGACGCCGGCAAATGCTGACGGACGCTTATGAGAACAATCCGAAATTCAAGATCCTGACCGACGCCATCGCCGACGCCGAGTTGCAACGCTCCCAGGCGATTCTCGGCCAATTCGATATCACCGCGTATCTTCAGGGCACCCAGTTTCCCTCGGGGTCGGTCACCTTCGACGATCGCGTGGGGGGCTGGCAGATGAGCGTGGGCATGAGCGTGCGGTTGAATGAACAGCGGGTGCTAAGCGCAACCCGTAAAAAGGCGGAAGCCCAGATTCGGGCCTATCGGGCGGATATCGAGGCTGAACGCGATCGTGTGTTACGCCAGGTTTCCGAGCAGGCCAACGAGCTCTGCGAATATTACGAGCAGCGCCCGTCGATCCGGGAAAATATCGAAAAGAACCTGGCCGAACTCGCCATTCGCCGGGAAACGTATCTCAGCCGGGGCCAGCCCGAACGAACCATCGACGACGTTTTGTCAACGATCGATGATTTGTATACCGCTGAATCGGGGATTGCCAGCAACATCTACAATGCATGGGTATGCGAGAATACGCTCATGACCGCCACCGGCGAGGTGTATCGCATGGTCGGACTAAAAGTCATCGGGAAAAGCGAGGATACGCAGAAGACGGCCGCGGCGAGGTAAACCATGATGAAGCGCGCAACAGACTATTTCAGTTCAATACGCCGGTTTCGCCACCGGGGTGGTCATGGTTATTCATTCGGCGTGATTCTGGTCGGGCTGATCGGTTGCGCCGCGTTCGAGAAAAAGATAGCCCCCCTGCCCGAACCCAGGGGCACCGAAAACTATACCCAAGTCTGGGAAGTAGCCAACCCGACGGGGCCGGATAGCCCGGTGACCACCCAGCCGACCAGCCAACCGGCGGAGCCGCTCGATCCGGTGGCCAAGCCGTATCGCCTCAACGTGGAGAACGTCATTCACCTGACTTTTCAATTGGCTCCGGCCGTCGCCGCCGATCGGGAAGCGATGCTGGCGGCCCGGCACGGCCTGGAGGAGTTTCGGTTCAACCTCAGTCGCCTTGAACCGTTCGTTCGCGGCGACGGGCTCACCTCGAAGTTTCCCAAACGCCGCGATTCCGAGGGGCTGAGCGGTGAAGTGGTCGCCGGTATCGAGAAGGAAACTTTTGACGGAGCCGTCTACCGCGTGGAAGGCGGGGGCAGCGCTTCCCGGATCAAGTACGGCGAGGTCGGCGAAGGGCAGGAGGCCGTTGATAGCGGTGGAGGCGGAACGGTCCGCGGACGAGTGGAGGTTCCCTTCGTCGGTTCGCGCAAGCGCCAAAGCCGGAACATCTCGGCGGCCTATCAGGAATCCACCGCCCGGGCGGCCATGATCGACTATCTGGGTAACTATGCCACCTACGCGAGCAACGCCCTGTCGTATTACCAATATGCCTTGTACTACCTGGGCTATCTGCGCGCTTATGAAAAGCAACGGGACCTGTTGCGGGAATTGCTCCACGACCCGCGCACGCGCGAGCAGGATCGCCAGCGTATCCAATCAACCATATTGTCCACCGAGATGACGATCCAGACCTATCGGACAAGCTACGATTCGTACCTGCTGATACTCCTGCAGTTTATCGGAATCGGACCGGACGACGGCTATATTCTGGAAGAGCCGCCGGCAAACCTGCCCAGTCGATATATCGAGCAGGCCCGCACTCCCGAAGGTCGCCGGCAACTGCTGAGCGAAGCCTATGACAATACGCCCAAGTTCCGCGTTCTGGCCGATGCCATCCGCGACGCGGAACTCAAGCGTTCACTGCTGTTGCGGGCCAAATATGACATAACGGCCTACACGCAAGGCACGCGGTTCGCGTTCGGCAGCGAAACCTTCGACGATCGCGTGGGCGGATGGGAGCTGACCGCCGGGGCGAGTATCCGGGTCAACGATCCGCGCGTACTTAATGCCGGGCTGGATAAGGCCGCCGCGGAAATCCGCCAATATCAGAACGAAATCGAGGCGCTGCGCCTCCAGATTCA
>CAZXSA010000211.1:0-8657 GCA_964642815.1 uncultured Planctomycetales bacterium
GTTCACGTGCCCGATGTGCGGGGAGAAGTCACTGGTTGAATGAGGAACGAGAAAGGATTCTCGTACATAGTTGCAAAACGGGGACGTAGTGCGGTAGGGCAGGCTATTGCCCGCCACAATAGCAGTTGTAAAGTGTGCTGTTGCCATGATTGTGCGTATGGCCCTGGAAAATAGATGCGTCCTTATTTCACACCGTCCCCGTTTCACACTGCCCGTTTCGCACTCCGCACTCCGAGAATCCGTATGTGTTTAGCGAATCGCTCGAACGAGAATCCGTTCTCTTTCGTCCTGTAAATCCCGGAAGGGATAATGGAATGAAGCCCCGGATGAAGCGCAGCGCAATCCGGGGTCGGGTGATTTTCTGTGGATAGTAAGCCCCCAACGGGGGCGGCGGAAATATCCATCACCCTTTCAGGGTTTATCGGTTGGGGAACACCATAACCCCGGGTTGCGCTCCGCTCCACCCGGGGCTATCCTCCCAGGCCCCTTTCGGGGCGAGTCCCTCGCTCGCGCTTGCTACTCTGCGAAGCAGCGCTTCGCTGCGCAGCACGAGTCGGGCTGGTAGGGCCGGTGCTCGTTATTGAATGGGGCGTTTTTTCAGGGTGACACCGATGCCCTGGTCGTGCTGATGCACGAAGATAGTTTCCAGTTCGGGATTGGTGGTGACCGCCTTTATATAGTCCTGCATGCTGGAGCCCAGGTTAGTCGTGTTGTGGGCCAAAATCAGGCCGCCGGATCGCACCTTGGGCAGCAGCTTGTTCAGATAGTCGATGTAACCCGGCTTGTCGGCGTCCAGAAAGAGGATGTCAATCGGCTCCTTGATCTTCGTTACATTCTCATGCGCGTCACCCTCGACGAGCGTGATCCGGCTGTCCACGCCGGCGCGTTTGAAATTCTCGCGGGCCAGCGCGGCCCGGCCGGCGTCGATCTCGAAAGTGGTGAGCTTTCCGTCCGTGCCCCGCAAGGCCAAACAGAACCAGATCCCGGAATAGCCGTTGGACGTGCCGATCTCGACCACGTGTTTGGCATTGACGGCCTCGGTCAGGACGCGCAGGAAACGCCCGTCCTCCTCCGTGCAGTTCATGTTGCCCTTGCGCTGGTTCTCGTTCAGATCCTTGAGCACGTCGAGGATGCGCTGCTCGGCCTTGGCGTTCGTCTCGGCCTTTTCGCTCGCGGCCCATGCCGCGACCACCAGGCCCGCGCCGGTCAACGCCGCCAGAATCAATGCCGTCCTAGGTTTGTTTTTCATGCTCTTGTTCTCCTTGAGGTTGGGTTTTTTTGTTTCGGTTCCGAGCCGCGTGCAAAACGGCTCGCGCTTTCTGATACCAGTACAACGGCAAGCCCACCGCCACGGTCGCCACGCCCAGCAGCGACTCGTACGGCCGTATCCGCAATGTTACCCACATGACCGCCAACGCGACGGCCCCATATAGTAGGGGCGAAAGCGGATACAGCCAAGTACGGAAGGGACGCGGCAGTTGCGGTTGTCGCACGCGCAGGACAATGACGCCGACCACCGCGAGGGCGGAAAAGACGACCAACACGAAACCGGCGTAGACCACGAGGGCCTCGAATGCCCCGGCCAGAATCAAAATGGAAATCCACAGGCTTTGCAGGACGATCGACTTGGCCGGCGTCCCCGTCGCGCGATCGGTGGCGGCGAAAATGCGGGGCAGGACGCCGTCGCGGGCCATCGCGCAATAGACCCTCGGGCCGGTCCAGATCATCGCGCTGGCCGCCCCCAGGATCGACACGCACAACATGGCGGTCACCAGTCGCCCGCCCAGATCGCCCAGGAGGGCGGCGGCTGCCTTCTGGGCCACGGGCTCGACCGGCTCGGCCGCCAGCGCGCTGACCGGAAGCGCATGAAGATAAAAGACATTCAAGCTCAAGTAGAGGACCATCACGCACAACGTGCCCCAGATCGTGGCCCGAGGAATGTTTCGCTCCGGCCGATCGATTTCCGAGGCGATATAGCCGGCCGCGTTCCAGCCGGAATAACTGAAGGTGACGAATAAAAATGCGATCAACACCTTGGAAATGCTGAACGATGCATCCGGTCGCCCGTTGGTCAGGTAGCTCCATTGTCCGCCCTTGCCGAACAGACCGGCCGTAAACAAGGCGAGGATGGAAGCGACTTTGAGTATGGTGAGAATTCGCTGAACAAATCCGCCCGCGCGCACGCCGGCGACATGTACCGTGGTGAGCGTCCAGACCATCAACAAGGCAATGACTTTGTTGAATAGTTCGTTCGAGGGGGCGGCCGGGTCGTGGCCGAAAAGCAGTTCTTGCAGGTGAATAGCGAAGAGGTAGGCGCAGGAGGCGATGGCCGCGCTGAAGCCGATGGTGAAGGAGGTCCATCCGCTCAGAAAGCCCCAGACCGGCCCGTACGCTTCGCGGAGGTAGACATATTCTCCGCCGGCTTGCGGGAGGGCTGCCCCCAGTTCGCTATAGGCCAGCGCGCCGAGCAGGGCGAACACGCCGCCAAGTGCCCAGAGGATGAGTATCAGCATCGGGTTACCCAAATCGCGGGCCATGAAGCCGGTCGTGCCGAAGATTCCGGTACCGATCATGTTGGAGACAAGCACGCAGGCGGCGGTGAAGACAGTGATCCGGCAAAGCGACGTTACGCAGGTACGTTGTAACGGCGGAGTGGATCGGTTTGCGGAATCGGTATTCATGTGGCGAAGTTTTTCTATTGTTGCACGCGCGGCCGAGAGTTGGACGCTACGCTGTTTAATCGAGAGCGGCGAATCGATCGCCGGGCCGCACGTGGCGGCCGTTGACGAAGTCCTGCCAGCCCATGAGCCGCTTGCCGGCCGGCTGAAGGCTGTGAATCTCAAGGGTGCCGGTGGCCGTCGCCACGGTCAGCACGGACGTGATCGTGCCTGGTGGCTGATCGCTTGCGACCGGCAGGGCCGTCACCTCGGCGATGGTCACTTCCTGGCTGCGGTCTTCGGCGCCGATGTATCGGCAACGCGCCCCCGGCCAGGACCACATGGCCCGGCAGAGACGGGCGATACTGTCGGCCGGCTGATCGAAACGGATATACCCGTCCTGCTTGTTGAGCTTCGGCGCCCAGGTGACCAGCGACTCATCCTGCGGCGTGCCGGGTGTCTTCGGCTCCTGCTCCAATAATCGCAGGGCGGCATCCAGGGCGTCGCAGCAGATGCCGGCCAGCCGGTCGTGTAGCGATTGGCAGGTCTCCTCCGGACCGATCATGGTGGTTCGCTGAAGCAGTACCGGCCCGGCGTCCATGCGATCGACGAGGCGAAAAACGCTGACCCCCGTTTGTTTTTCGCCCGCGAGGATGGCCCGATGGATCGGCGACGCCCCGCGATATTTGGGCAGCAGTGAAGCGTGTAGATTGATGCATCCGCCGGGGAAGACGGCCCGCAGCGGTTCGAGCAGTTTCTGCCCGAACGCGATCACCACGCCCAGGTCGGCTTGCAGGGCGGCCATTTTTTTCATGAAGGCCGGAGCGTTGACCTCCGCGCAGCGCTCGACGCACAGGCCTTCCTGTTGGGCTCGTTCGGCGACCGGCGTGGGCTGGTCCACCTTGCCGCGGCCGGCGGGTCGATCCGGCTGGGTGACCACCGCCGCCAATTCGTGCCGACTGTTAATCAGCCAGCGCAGGGCAGGCACCGCGAACTCACCCGATCCGAAAAACACGACGCGCATAAGTCACCTGAAAAACGGCGGTACCCATTCGTGCGGAATCATCCCTGCAACCTTATCGGTGGGCGTATTGTAATCACGTTGCTTGCCTCTGCCAACAATTTCCGGCTCTATCCTAGCCGTTGGGTGCATGGGCAGGTTCTTGTCTCGCAGCGGCGGGATAAGAACCTGCCCGTGTCTTCTCGGCATCGGCACAAAGCACGGGCAAACCCTTGTCCCGCTACCGCGTGACCAGGGCCTAGCCCATGCCACCCCGCCGGGAGGGAAGAAGGAATATCGATCATTGACGGCCATAAGGAGTATGCGATAAAGTATGGTTTTGGGGCAAGCATACAAGTCCACGATGGAACGGAGTATTGAGTCATGATTCGGGGTTTCCTGCGATTAGCATCGGTCGGGATAATGACGCTGGTTCTTATGCCGGGTATCGGTCACGGCGAAAGTTGCACGCTGGAGATACGCAAAGCTCCAGATTACGATGACCGCGGAATCACCGCCGAATCCGGTGAGCACTGGGCGTTACAGTATACGGATCAACAGCGCTTCGTGGCGATGCTTGGCGATCCGGACATGGAGAAGTCCGCAGCCGAGGCGTTCCGCAAGGTCATCAAGAAGGAGCCGGAGAAATACAAGAGTTCGACTCCGTTGCGCTTCGTGGCCCAACTGGGTTCGCGGTCGTACGGTTTCGTCTTCGATGCCGGTTCGTCGAAGAAGGGGTACGATCTGCTCTATTTCGATGTTAATGGCAACGGCGACCTGACCGACGAGCAGGTCATCAAGGCCCGAAAGGACCGAAGTTACAGCTCGGTAGGCTACAGTAGGGCGGAATTTCCCCGGATCGACCTGAAGATCAAAGTGGATGAAGCGGAGTTCGAGTATGCGGTGGCTCTAAGCGTTGATACGCACAAATCGGAGGACACCACGCAATCCTGGGCCTCGCTCCAAGGTCGAACGTACCGGGCGGGTGAAATCGAGATCGAGGGCAAGCGGCGCAAGATCCTGCTGCTGGACTATAACAGCAACGGCCGTTTCGACGACACGTGGAGCGTGGACAGGAATCTGAGGGGTACGGACGATTCCCTATATCCTCAAAGCGGCGATGTGCTGGTCATCGATCCGGAGCCGGCCCCGAGCGATTTCCGGGCCATTTACGATCTGGCCGGCTGTTCGCGTCGCCATTATGTTTCCAAGCTGGTCAACCTTGACGGCAAGTATTATGCGATGAAAGTTGCCCCCGCCGGCGATCGGCTTGAGTTAGCGCCCGTCGATCTCAAAACAGGAACGATCGAGAACCCGAATGAGGCATTCATCGCGACGGTCCACAGCGACGAACACGGGTTTTTGAAAATGCGCAAAACCGCCACGCAACCGGCGGCGCTGCCGGAAGGATCGTGGCGGATGATTTCATACAAGATCGATCTGACCGATCAGCAGGCATCGAGCAGCCGGCCGGCATCGGGCAGCCAGCCGGAGTCCAGCACACAACCGCAGGAAGAGGGAGCGAAACCCAAAAAACGCCGCGGTTTGCTGAGCCTGCTGGCCAAGGCCGTGGTCGGCGATTCCTCGGTGGTTTTGGGGATCGACATGCCCAAGTACACGCATGCCTCCGGCCAGGGCACGAGGAACGGCCCGGAGGCGCGGGTTCGTGCCGGGCAGACCGTGACTTTCCCGTTTGGGCCGCCCTATAAGCCAGTGGTCTCGGTCATGCACATGGCCAACGACAAGGAAGTTTATCTTTCGATGAAGCTGGTCGGTTTGGCCGGCGGTGAAGTTTGCACCGATCTGATGATCAAGGGCGATCGCCCGACGACCCCGCGATTCACCATCACGACGGCCGCCGGCGAGGAAGTGCAGCGCGGCAAGTTCGAGTTTGGCTGAGGCTTCACCTGTGGGTACACGTGGCGTGTACCGAGCAAATTGGCCGATGAATACCGCGTCAAGGTCGAGATGGATGGCGGCCCGTTCAAGGTGGACTGCACGACACCAAGCGTGATTCGGGCCTCCGAGCTTCGTAGGTAAGACGCACCTGATGGGTCGGTGATAGGCGCACGAGGTCGCGGGTCGGCCGTCGTTTCGCGGAATTTCTCGCCGGTCACGGACAACCAAGGCGTAATTTACGAGAAGACCGGGCGAGTGCGCGGGGCTGTACTCCGGGTTTGGGAATCTGAATGTACTTCATTGTATTCGCGGCCTTTGTGATCGTATTGAGCTTGCCGGACGACGGCCCGCCGTGGACTACCCTCGAGGGCGAGGGGTGGGCGTGGGCGATCGCGATCGGGCAAGTGGTTTTGACCGTTCTGGTGGCCGGCGTCTTCAGCCGTCTGGTCAAGGTCAAGCTGGAACGCGAGGCGGCCTGGCTGCCGGCGGCGCAGATGCGGCTGGGGCAGGCGAATACGGCGATCAAGATAACGTTGATGGCCGGTTTGTTGACGAGCATTTTTTTTACCCAGTGGGGGGTGCTTGTTCGGCGCTGGGTTGATGCCGCTCATATCGGAAGTTTCCCTCTGAAACGTCTCTGGGGTCTGGACGAACTACTCATGCTGGGGCCGTTCGTGATGGGTCTGCTGCTGGCCTGGCTGGTGTTGTATCCGGCGGATCGGGCGGTGCGGCAGGTGGCGCTGGAGTTGCGGCTGCTGGCCTCGGCCCCGGCCCGGCCGGTCTGGCGAATCGCGGCTTATCTGAGTTTCATGATCCGCCAGCATCTGCTGGTGATGGCAATTCCGATGACCCTTATCCTGGTGGCTAACGACGGGGTCAGCGCTTACGGCCGACGAATCCGGGCCTGGACAAAGGTGGACTGGGCCGATCAGGCGGTCTTGGCGGTGGTGGCCGGCGTGATTTTCTTTTTCGCGCCGGTGATCCTGCGATACGTCTGGCATACGCGGGTGCTGCCGCCGGGTGATCTGCGTCGACGGCTGGACGAGTTGTGTCGGCGGGTGCGGCTGCGTTACCGGCAGATTCTGATCTGGGAAAGCGACGGCATGGTGGTCAACGCGGCGGTGATGGGCCTGTTGCGGCCGGTGCGGTATATCATGCTCTCCGACGGGCTGCTGGAGATGATGGATGACGAGAAAATCGAGGCGGTCTTCGGACACGAGGCCGGACACGTCAAGCATCATCACATTACGTATTATCTGCTGTTCGCGGTGGTGAGTATGTTGATCGTGGGGGGGATTACGGAACTGATCCTGTGGGCGATGATTCGGTGGCCGGAATATTTCCCGGAGCGGCGCTTGATGTACGATTATCTGCAGGTGGGTTCGATGCTGCTGATCGTGCTGGTCTGGGCGTTCGGGTTCGGGGCGGTTTCGCGGCGTTTCGAATGGCAGGCGGATTTGTTCGGGGCCCGGAGCGTGACCCCGCCGGCGAGCGGGTGTCGGCAACCGTGTTTTGTGCATGGTACGGAGCTGAATGGTCCGCGGCGGGAAACCGGCGGCGAGGTTTTGTCCTCGGCGGACCACGAACGCCGTCTGGTGTGCGCGACCTCGGCGACGCTGTTCGCCGAAGCCCTGGTGCGGGTGGCCTCGCTGAACGGCATCCCGGCCGAGGCCCGGAGCTGGCGGCATTCGAGCATTGGCAACCGGGTACGGCTGCTGCGACGCTTTGCCCACGATCCGGCCGCTTTGGCCGGCTTTGAGCGGACCGTCTGGATCATCAAGGGGGTGATGCTGGCCGGCACGGTGGTCGGCGGTGCCATCGCCGCCTGGTTGTACTGGCCTTTCTGATCGTTCTGATCGTTGCCGGTGTGCATGGATCCTTCTGATCCTTTTGGTTTCTTTATCTATGTCATCTTGCCTTTCCTTCCATGCCTCTCATTCGATATCTGGCATTTCAAATGACCGATTCGAGATCGTGGATTTGAGATTACAAATTTGAAATTTCAGACGCCGGATTCCAGATTTCAGATTTGAAATTTCAGATTTGAGCGAGGCTGTTCCGTGCGGTGGCGTGGGTGTTCCGCACGAGGGCGATCACGCGGGTCAGGGGAAGGTGTTTTTACGGTGCATTGGGCCGATCCGGAGTGTCCGGCGAGCCGTGGCGGCGATAGGGGGTCAGGTCGTGCGCGAACAGGCGGTTATAACGGAACAGACGCGATCACTCGTGCCGGGCAATGCGCAGGCTGATGTTCCAGTGGAAATATCGGGCGGGGGGCGATTAACCGTACCGGCGACGGCGCGGCCGCTCGTGCCTTTGCTGGATTATCAGAAACGTGATGTCGAATCGGCGGCGCGGTTCAGTTGGTGCTGCTGGTCGCGGCAGATCGGCAAGAGTTTTACGAAGTCGCTACGTCGTCTGCTGCGCGGGTTGGAGCGGCGGCGGACGCAGATATTTCTGTCGGCCGGCGAGCGGCAGAGCCGGGAGTTGATGTTGAAGGTTCAGCGGCATTGCCGGGCGCTGAACATCGCCGCGTGTTTTCGGGGCGACACGTTTCTGGCGGGCACGCGGTTTCGGCAACTGACCGTCGAGCTGCCCAACGGAGCGCGGATCATCGGGTTGCCGGCCAACCCGCAGACGGCGCGGGGGTTTACCGGCGACGTTTTTCTGGACGAGTTTGCCATGCACCGGGACGACCGGGAAATCTGGGCTTCGGTGTTTCCGTCCGTGCTTCGCGGCGACGGCGAGCTGGACGTGGCCTCCACGCCGAAGGGCTGCTCGAACCTGTTCGCGGAGTTGAGGGACAATCCGCGGTTCGCGCATTCGACGGTCACGCTCGACGAGGCGATCGCCGCCGGGTTGAAAGTCGATGCCGAGCAAATTCGCCGATCGATGAACGACGAGATGCTTTACCGGCAGGAGTTCGGCTGCGAATTTCTGGACGAGGCGGCGGCGTTCCTGACCTATGAACAGATCGCGAGGATCGAGGATGCGGCGTTGGTCAAGGAGTTCGATCTTTCGCGGCTCGGTCGATGTCGCCGCGGGTTGTTCGCGGGGGTGGATATCGGGCGACTGAGCCTGCTGCTCGCGGTGCTGGAAAAGAA
>CAZXSA010000212.1:0-8619 GCA_964642815.1 uncultured Planctomycetales bacterium
CCGAGAAAATCGAGCAGGTAAGGGTCGCGAAAGACCATGTCCGGCATCATCCGATCCTCTTCACGCAAGACCTTAAGTTCAAGCCTTGCCAGTTTCGCCGGTTTTCTGGAAAGGGCCGTTCGCTCATAGAGCATGGAGGCGATCTTCTTTTGTAGCGTGCGAGTGCTCCACCGCTCTACCCGACACATTTCGGCATAAAACTCGCGTTGAAGAGGATCTGGCAAATAGATGATGGCGAGAAAATGCGTCCAACTCAATTGTCTCATCAGCGCCGAGACAATCCTCTCCTCGGCAAACGCTTCGGCAAAACGGATCATGTGACGCAGGCTCTTTTCAGAGAAGCCTTTTCCATATTCGATCATCAATTGTCTCGCCAATGCTGAGACAATCTCCGCCCCATAGTCCGCCCGCTTTCCCTTGAGTATCTCTTGATGAATCCGCTTGCCGATCCGCCAATACAGCATGGTCATTCCGGCATTGACCGTGCGGGCAACGGCGCTACGGGCTTCCTCAATCATACCTCGTATGTCACCGAGCAATCCCGTCATGATCTTTGGCGAATTGACAGGTTTTATAGTACTACGGTTCATTCTGTTACCTGCCTTTTTTCATTAATGCCACAAGATAATCACCATCGCGTTCCCGATTTAGAACAGAAAATCCGTGGACAAAAACCGCGAGTGGCGTCCGGCGACGATGTTGGACACGATCTTTTCGTTGGGCTCGGTGGCCTTGGCGGCGACCAGGCTGCGGATGGAAAAGACGCGCAGCGCGTCGGAAACCGACAGCGTACCCTCGGCGGAATCCTTGCGGCCGGTGAAGGGAAAGGTGTCCGGGCCGCGCTGGCACTGGCTGTTGAGGTTGACCCGGCAGACCTGGTTGACGGCCGTATCGATGAAACAGCTAAGCTGTCGCGGATCGTTGCCGAAAAGCGCAAGCTGCTGGCCGAAAGGCGAGTTGATCAGCCAATCAAGGACTTCCTGCTCGTCGTCGTAGGGAACGATCGGCGTGACCGGTCCGAACTGCTCGATCTGGCAGATTCTCATGTCCGGTTTGGCTGGGTAGAGAACGGCGGGGTAATAAAGCGTCTGATCGATCGTGCCGCCGCCCTTGTTGATGATGCGGGCGCCGCCCTTCTCGGCATCGGCGACAAGCTCGGCGAGCCAGGCCGGCTTGCCTTCCTCGGGCAGCGGCGTGATGGCCACCTTTTCGTCCCAGGGCATGCCGACGCGCAGGCCGGAAACGGCGTCGGCGAAGCGCGTGCAAAAAGCCTCGGCCACGCGACGGTGTACGAAGATAATCTTGATGGCCGTGCAGCGCTGCCCGTTATAAGAGGTCGCCCCGAGCACGCATTCGGACGCGGCCAGATCGAGATCGGCGTCAGGCAGAATGATCGCGGCATTCTTGGCTTCGAGACCAAGGACGCAACGCAGACGGTTCGGCCGCGGATGCTGATGCTTGAGAATCGAGGCAACCTTGGCCGAGCCGATGAAGGCCAGGACATCGATGCGCCCGCTGGTGGTCAACGGAGCAACGACGGTCGACCCTTCGCCGTAGACCGTGTTGACCACGCCGGGCGGGAACGATTCGGCGAACGCCTGTAAAAGCGGCGCGTGCAAAAGAACACCGTAACGCGGCGGCTTGAAGATGACCGTATTGCCCATGATGAGGGCGGGGATCAGGGTCGTGAACGTTTCGTTAAGCGGGTAATTGAACGGCCCCATGCACAGGACCACGCCAAGCGGGCTGCGCCGGACCTGGGCAACAAAACCCTGTTCGACGGCGAAGCGGGAGCTGACCCGGTCGAGTTCCTTGAGCGATTCGATCGTATCGCGGATGTATTCGACGGTGCGATCGAACTCCTTGCACGCGTCCGGCCAGGTCTTGCCGATCTCCCACATGAGCAGCTTGACGACCTGTTCACGGACGGCCTGCATGCGCGGGATGAAGTCCTGAACATGGCGGATGCGTTCGGCGACGGACATCGTAGGCCACGCGCCGCGGCCGCGGTCGTACGCCCGGCAGGCGGCGTCGAGGGCCTGGCGAGCCTCGTTTTCGGTAAGCAGCGGATAGTGGCCGAGCTTGTGCGGCCTGGCCTCGCCGGATTCGACGATGCAAACCGGCGAGAGTACTTCCTGACACGGCCCGCCCCACTCCACTACCCGCCCGTCGATCAGGTAACGGGCGGCGTCGTAATAATCCATGCGATGTTGGGCGGGCACGGCCGCCGGCGCGGGAAAAACCGGTGCGGGTGAATCGACACGGGTGGACATGATCGGCTCCTTTGAATGGATTTTCCGTTTCCTGAACCGCGCGCCCGGCCGTCGCAGTGCTCGCGCTGGTCTCATGGTCAATATCGTTTGAGTTTCGTGGTTTACCACAGAGTCCAAGGAGATTATCGAGAACAAATAAGTTACCAAAGAACAAAGTAGGCGAATGTCGTGACAGGGCTTATTTATTCGGAATCAGGCGTAGCTCGCCTTCGCCCATATTCTATCTTTCTCCGTGACCTCCCTTCGGCCTGAGCTCATGGCCGAAGGCCGTGGTGAATTATCCGGGCTACGGTTGCTATTCTACGGGGCAAGTCCGTTATCGGGCAAGAAAGATGTCTGTACCCCGTCTACATCCCCCCCACGATAATTTCCCCACGGGTGATCGCTGGTGTCACGAATTCTCATCCGGGTCGGGAAAGATTTCGGGGCGAGCCTTGTGCAGCGTTTGGGCAATACGTCGTTGAAAGGCCGCCGCCCGCTGGTTTTGCTGGTAGGCCGTGCGGGATTGTTGGTTGAGATGGCGCTGGCCTCTGATACCGGTGTTCTGCGGACTGTCCGCCCAGGCACGAATCTGACGGGAACAGCTTTCGGCCAGGGATTTGAGATTTGAAATTTCAGATTTGAGATGCGCGGTCTCCGGCGAGCGGTCGCAGAAATGAAGCATGGAACGCACCTCGCCCGCCGAGCCTCGGGCGATATAAAGGAAGGCGAGTAGCTCGGCCGTGGACCCGCGCTCGAAGCCCTCGGCGATATTATTCGATACCGATAGCGCAGCGCGGCGAAGCTGGTCACACAGATCACCGGGCTGGACGAAAAACCGATCGCGGGTCAGATCATGAACGCGCAAGGCCAAATCCAAGGCCGCTTTCCAACACGGCAAATCCTCGAACCGCTCGTATTTCATGCCGCATACATCCTTGTCCTGTTCTCAATGAATGGTTCACCCACATTTCCCCACCGCCAATATACCCGATTCTCCCCCTATCCCGCGCTAATCCCAAGGGATTTTTATTTTCCCGCCTTCATCCTTCATCCTTCCGCCTTCATCCTTCCCCAACGCCCCAACGGGATTTCGTTTGGCTGCTGGACCGTGATTCCCATCTCGGTCCCTGCCTGTTTCCCCTCCGGTGCAAAGACCCCCTCCCCGACAAATACCCGTTTTACAAACAAAACCTTTGCTAGTAATGGACGAATGAGGCCTTTGGCTCCATAATAACCGCCGGATTTAACAATCGACAGCAAGGCCGCAAGATCAATTATTAGGTAAACCAAACTGGACGAACACGCATGCTGGAAGCGGAGCGGATCGTGGGGAGGTGTCCATGAACGATAACCAGCAATTCCTGCTCTATACCGCACCTGACGGCGCGGTCAAGGTGGAGGTCTATTTCCAGGACGAGACCGTCTGGCTCACGCAGAAATCCCTGGCGGAGTTGTTCGGGGTCAAGGTGCCCGCCGTCAACAAACACCTGAAAAACATCTTCGAATCCGGGGAATTGTCGGAGGCCTCAGTTATTTCCATTTTGGAAACAACTGCCGCCGATGGTAAGCACTATCAGACCCGTTTTTATAACCTTGACGCCATCATCGCCGTGGGCTACCGGGTGAACAGCTATCAGGCCACTAAGTTCCGTATCTGGGCCACCCGGACGTTGCGGGAGTTCATCGTCAAGGGTTTCGTGCTGGATGACGAACGGCTCAAGCAGGGTAAACGGGTTTTCGGTAAGGACTACTTTGATGAGTTATTGGAACGGATTTGGGAAATCCGGGCCAGCGAGCGGCGGTTTTACCAAAAATTACCGATAACTATGACTGACGCAAAGGGTTAGACATCGCTGCCCCTTGGTTGAAAGGTGTAAATTATTCCTCGTTCCTACTTAGTGTTCCATCAACTTGAACCGGTAGCAAATCATACAGGATTATCCGTATTTTTTGTTTTTCCTGTTTTTGAACGATTATTTGACTCTGGAGAAATCATAAGCCGCTTCCCATTAATAGGTTACGGTTATGGCGGGTTTTCAGGGAGTGATCCTGTACACTGAAAACGAAAACAGGGGGGCTTGCACGTCATAACGTTTCGGTGTATTGTATATGTATGGCAACTCAACAGGTTCTTGGAATTCTGAGACGATGCGAACGCGATCTAAAGAAAATACTCCAGCAGGCTGCAGAAAGCGGCGAATATGACAAGCTGTTCGAGGTCGGACGCTGGGCTCGAAACGTGGCTGGGATCGCTCTTGAGGCTGAGGAGGCGCTATCCATTGGAACTACTTCACCTGTAAAGGTATCGAATGCAAGTGCCGCACAGGCTCCGGTGGAAGCCCGGCCAACTCCGACGTCACAACAAAGCGGAGCAGAGCATGGCGTGAAAAAGAATTCGAAACAGCGTAAGGCGACGGCGTATCCGAGATTTGTCCGGCGTGACGATGAGCTTATCAAGATTGGATGGTCGAAAAAGCAGAAAAAGCAGTATCAACACAAGTCTCCGAAGTACGTTTTAGAGCTGCTTCGCAATGCGTTGCTGAACAGTAAAGCTGACACACAGACAATTTCAACCGATGAATTTTTCCCTCTGCGCGATAAAGATGGCGGCGAGGTTCCCGGATACCAAGCATACGTCTGCCTTGCTTGGTTCAAAGCTGAAGAACTAGTCGTACAAGAGGGACGGCAGGGCTATCGTGTACTTGCCCGGAACAAGCTGGCGGAGGCATTGTCAGCTCGATGGGAGGCGCTTTCTCAAGTATGATGCCCAGACAGAACCTTCAACCACGAGGTGAATCAATGGCGGAATGGTGCTTCAGACCCAAGCAGCCCGGCGAGACGATTCGCGAGCCCATACACGGCGAGTTCTTTGCTAGCGATGCAATCAGCGATCCAGGCAAAGCCCTCGTACGGGAGGGCATACAGAACGCACTTGATGCGGTAGCCGACGGCGCGCCAGTTCGTGTGCGCATATATCTTTCGGGCGACGAGCAAGCTGTCCCTGCCCAAAATGCAGATCACTATTTCGCATCGGCTTGGGAGCACTTTCAGGCCCCCGGAAACGGCCTGCATCCGGAAGGGGTGCCCCTGCCGAATAGTCCGTGCAGATTTATTGCCTTTGAGGATTTCTCAACCAGCGGCCTTGAAGGCGACCCGACCGAAGCCTTCAAATCGCCCTGTGGAAGAAAGAACCATTTTTACCACTTCTTCCGCGCTGAAGGCCAATCGGACAAGGAGGCCTCGGACCGAGGAAGCTGGGGTGTTGGTAAGCATGTATTCCTGCGATCGAGCCAGATCAGCACTATCTTCGGTCTAAGTGTCCGTGCAGAGGACAGACAGAGGTTATTGATGGGCAAATCGGTGCTGAAATCCCATTACGTTGGCGAGCAGTATTTTCAGGATGGTTATTTCGGCATTCCGCCGACTGCCGAACAGCAACTTGTACTTCCGGTAAATGATGCATATATTATCGATGAGTTTGCCTCTCTATTTTATTTACGGCGCGGACGTAACGAACCGGGGCTGTCGCTTGTAATTCCTTGGCCAGATCCAGAAATCACCGATGCGGCGATCATCAACGCCGTGTTGCGCGACTATTTCTACCCGATTCTCAGCGGGCAGCTTCAAGTGATCGTGGAAACACCATCGGTGCAGACGATCCTTGATTCCCACACGCTCAAGGATGAGGTAGGGAAGCTTGCCCCCGAGATCGCAGGCGATCTCAAGTCACTCATTGATCTTGCCGATTGGGCACACAACTTGACCGATGAAGATCGCATCATCTCCATTTGTCCTGACCCCGAGTATGCATGGCAGTGGTCGAAATCGCAATTCACTGACGAACAGTTGGCGTCCTTGAGGGCGTCGTACTATGCTGGTCACAAGCTTGCGGTGCGCGTGCCTGTAGTCGTCCGCAAGCGTACCGGTGAAACTGAGGCTTCGTTCTTTGACATCTATCTTGTCCGTGACGGTTCTGAGCATTCTGGGCGACCTACGTTCATCCGTGAAGGTATCATCATTTCTGAGGTCGACAGCCCACGAACGCGGGGAGTGCGCGCTATAGTTGTGGCGCATCATACGCCGCTGGCGGGTTTCCTTCGTCGGGCCGAGAATCCATCACACACACAATGGCACTATGACCGCCTCAAGGAGACGTACAAGTACGGATATAGGAAGGACCTTGTCTTCGTGAAGCGCAGCGTTTACGAACTTGTGCGAATTTTGACTGAGGCCGAAAGGGAAGAGGATCCGACACTATTGGCAGATATCTTCTCGATACCTGCCCCACAGGATGAAGAAGAACCAGTCAAGACAAAGCATCGCAAAATTACGAACAAAAGCGGTTCGGACCCTGACATGCCCGATCCGCCACCGCCACGCCCTCAGCGGTTCCGAATCCAGAAAGTCGCTGGAGGTTTCTCGGTGCTACCCACCAATAACGATGCGTTGCCACCTGAACGACTCGATATCCGGGTTGCTTACGACGTCAGACGAGGCAATCCTCTTAATAAATATCACGCAGCGGACTTCGTTCTTCATGAGAAACCGATCCAATTCGATCCAACACCGAGGAATGTTGAAATTGTCGAATGCAATGGCAACCGCGTTGTAATCGATATCAAAGAACCTGATTTCACCTTCAGTGTGGTCGGATTCGACGAACGTCGACAGCTCTATGTTAAAGCAGTAGCCAAGGAGGTCACGAATGGCGATTAGACGGTTCAACTACACGGGACGCAAAAAGCTGAAACGCGAGCATACAATAGTCTACGTGCGTCCATCAGGCAATGGTTTGACAGAATTCGATGCTCAACTCTCGCTTTCTGCTTACGATCTGCCCCGTGGGGCCCCGGTATATATCGAGGCTTACCGCCAGACTTCTTGGATGAGATTCCCGTGTGGTACTGTGGAGCAAGTCGTATTGCCGTCAGATCGTACGCTCAGCGAGTTTGACGCACCTGAGGGCGTTCTCTTCCGCGTTAAAGTAACTTCTCCAAGCGACCCCGAAGGACTGCTGCTTGCAGAAGCTGATCAGGTTCGGCCCAAGGAGCCTGAAGACACCGACCAGAGTCGGATATCGCTTCTGCCAGTCAAGCCTGATGATGACTTAGGCGATCAGGTGTACAGGATTGACTTGACTGATCGCCCCTTGCTCCTTATCAACTCCGGCATTGGTGACTGGCGTGCAGTTGCCCGAGACCCGGTATTCATATCTCTGGTCTACCCCGCCGCCATGCGGACGATACTTGTGTATATCCTTAAGATTGAAAGGCATTTTGACACCGAAGATATGACCTCGTGGAAATCACAATGGTTATACTATGCCGAACACCTTCCAGGTATCGACGATGTACCAACGGAAGACCAGTCAGAACGGATCGACGATTGGATCGATGAAGCAATCTCATCCTTTTGTCGACAGAATCGAATCACCCACATGTTCGGTCAATACTGGACCGAGGAGGGGGTATCATGAAAATCAGGCGGCTTAATGACGTAGGGCTGCAGCGCATGAGCGCATTTCTCGATTCCCAGACTACGGATAGCCCCATGACGTATCCCGAAGAACTGCTCACGGAGAGGGAAAGCACTGAACACGTAGAGCCAGAGGTCGAAGTTGAGCAGCGTTTGTTCGTAGATCGGTTTGAAGTCGGCGAGTACCTGAATACGAAGCTGGGCGACGCATGCGTTGAGAATATCGAACGAGACCGTGGAATCTGGGCTTGGTTGTCGCTGTTCTACTTTGATCAGCTATGCCCGGTAGGCACTCAGGGGCGGCGAAAGCCGGGCGAACTAGCGCGATGGATCCCAGCGACTGGGGACTTCCGGAAATACTACCGGCACCTTCTCGCTGGCCCATTTCGAATCTACAGGGCTCATCGGGATCACCCGGACCGGGCGCGCGTACTGTTATGCACACCGCCTCACAGCCCCGGTGACATCGTCGAGCAACTCGCTTCCCGACAGGAGATCGTTACAAACTCCGCAATCATACAGGTGGCGACTTGCCTCTACATCGATCCGGATACAGGGCAGCCGAAACGTGGTGCAGCTGGTCGTGGGGGTGGAAGCGCTCGCCGACTGGCTGATGTATTGAATCAATTCGATATGACATGGGATTTGTATGCGATGACCTCTCAATCCATAATTGAGTTGATTCCTCCAGAGTTCGATCGTTTCAGATAGAGCGGACCGCAATCTCAGCAACCCCTATCAGGAGTTGTTCCACGTGAATTGTTTCGGCTTCTTGAAACCACGATTGATGGGGGTATGGTTATTATTGCGAATCTGGATTATTGATATAATAGGATGGTGTCCGTTGAGCCAACCACACTACCCTCCGCCGCAGGGCGTAGGGCAGGGT
>CAZXSA010000213.1:0-8045 GCA_964642815.1 uncultured Planctomycetales bacterium
TGGGCCACAAAGGTATGCTTATGATCCGCCCGGACCACCATCTCCACCCGATACCGGCTGGCTTCCTGTTCACAAACAACGTCGGCCGAGGTGATCCGATCATAATATCGGGCCAGTTTGCCCGCTTTGCCTTGAGCGTACTCCCGCATCGCGTCCGAGATCTCGATATGACGTCCCGTAATAGTAAACTGCACGCCAAACCTCCATGATTAATCGACTCGGCCGGTGCCGGAAAACAACGCCGGTCGGCGTACGATTATATCCCCCATTTCCCTTGTCGAACGCCGAAACCCGCGGCAAAACACACCCATGCCATGGCGCTCATTAAACGCCGGGCCTCACCCAAACCCTTAGTTCAGCCCTGCCAAGGAATTACGGACGGCAGAACCGATCAACCTAACGAATGTACGGCATCAGGCACAGCGCGTCAATACCCCCCCAACACCCTATTGTAACGATTTCGTCCTCAAGCCCGGAATCGTTTGCATTAGGTTCCCACCCGCGCTAAGATGCCCCGACATGTACCAGATTTATTCCATTCAGCGCCCCGGCCGGCCACGATGGGCGCTGGCCGCCGCCGCTTTTTTACTGCTTTTAACGGTCCTTATGGCCTATGTCCTCGTTCACTATAAGACAAGCTCCCGCGCTTTTGAATTGGGCAACAATGTCGTCTTAACCGATGCTCGCATCAATATCCGGATACCCGCCGGATGGGTGGAAAATCTCAAAACGACCCAACTACCCGAGGGTGTGGTGGCCGTCTTCGCCGAGCCGGCCTCATCCGACACGATCGATGGCCGAAAAATCGTTATTTTTCGCGGCCGACCCGGCACCCTCGGCCTACCCTCCAACCACCTGCCTAATAGCATCCTTCAGTGGATCAAGGTCATCGATCTGCGACAGGGGCAACTGAATCTTAATGATCCGACCTTTGAACGCATCGGAGCCCTTCCCGGGATCGTCCAGACCGGCGTCTACGGGACTGTTGACCCCGCCACCGGTCAACAAAAAATTCAACACATCATCGGCCGGGCGGCCATGGCTCCCGGGGGCCAGACCTTTGGTTTGCTGATGTTCTCCCCCCACCTGTCCCCCCGGGCCAACCTCCACCTTGTCGATCGTATCTGCAACCACATGCAAATGACCGACATAGAGATCGAAACAGACCCTGCCTCCGCCATGAAAAACGCGGGGATCGATTTCTCGGCTCACCTCCAGTGCGTTTACCTCAAGGAGAATGATCCCGACCTTGCCCGCCTCAGAATCATGGATGGACGACGCGAAACCGCTTGGTTTCTCGATCTCTATCGCATTCCCTTACCCGCCTCGCAAACCCCTGAACGCGTCGTCACGAACATGGCCCTTGGCCTCCTCGAAACCACCGCCCTGCCGCATTCACCCCAGACTCTGAACCAGGAGGTTGGTCGCGAGGCCTGTCAATTGACCATGACGATTCCAGGAAATGCCGATGGCCAAATGGAGCTTTGGTGCATTCGTACCGACCCAAACACCGGCCTGATCCTTAAAGGCCGCTGTGAAAAGGTCGCCGAAAAAGAACTTAAAAGTCTTTGCCAGGAAATGGCCGCGCAAGCCATCGTAAAAAGCTACGCCGGCATTGTCGCTGATGGCCAGAAACGCGCCCGCCAATATCTACGGCTGCTCGCCGAACAAAAACTTTCCACTTGGTGGTCCGATCGGCAAGGCAACCCCCTTTTATATTTCCTTGGCTGGCCGGGCTTGACCTTCGGTCAGCAGGCCATCCAGATCAATCCCCAGCAACGCGAAGCGAGTATCTGGTGGGAAATCGATGACCAAACCGTCCTCGACCTCGGTCACCGTGTCCCCTACCAGATGCGTCAAACATGGATTGTCCGAGAAGACCTTTCGGCCTTTGCCTTGAAATCCCAGGATCCCCGCGGCCAGTACGTCGAGTTCCTCGAACCCGGACAAAACGAACTTCGGAGCGAACTTGTCCCAACCGACGGTTCTCCGGTCAAGCGGTCTATCCAGGTGCAGGACACCTTTGGGTGCGAGCCTATCCTGATGTTGGCCGGTGGCCTGCTAGCCAATGATACCGAGGGGGGAATGGCCTATTTCACCGGTAAGGAAATTTATTACCCCTACCTGTCCGGCTGGTGGATGACTCCCCTCGGAATGCGGCAATTACCGGTCGGTCAGCAGGAGGCCCGTGCCGTTCGTGTCCAACTGGACAGTTCCCCCGAACCCGTGATTTTGTATTATAATGATGCAAACGTTTTGCTGGCCGTCTCTCTCGACAACGGTTTGTGGCGGCAGCGGAAGGATTTGATTAACAACGACCGGTATTTCCAGCAAGCCTTGCCGCCTGGCTCGCGTTGAACCGATGGTTCGGCCACCCCGAACATGGACCACGCTATGTTTCGCGTATCAAAACAATCGACTTGTCGAGCGGTTTTCACCGCTCTGCTGACAATTACCTGGTGGGCTTTTTCATCCCTGGTCCTCGCCCAAACCCCGCAAAGCGCTCCGGCCACCCCCTCCGAGCCGCCGAAGGGAGAACTCGATCTCGAATATCTCGACGCCAGCTTTGGCTTCGCCGTCCGCCCCCCCAAAGGCGCTATCTGCAAAGCGGAAAAAAAGATGCTCGGGCCCTCCAACTACGAACTGGTCCGTTTCGACCAGCCGGCCCACAACTGGTCGCTGGCCATACGTCTGGCCTCCGATGCCCGCCCTCCCGAGGCGGATATCCTCGGCGAAAAGCTGATCGAGAACTTCACCAGTAGCAAGCAATACAGCAAAGTTGAACTGCTGCGCAAGGAAAATATCCGCGTGGCCAGCCGTCGGGCCGCCCGTTTCGCCGCGAGCTTTCTCGCCCAGGACGTGGACACCTTCGTTACCGGCAAACCCACCGAATGGTTTCACCAGGAAGTGGTCATCCAAACCGGTCCGGCCGAATGTTATGCCCTGACTTTCATGACCCCTCTCAAGGACGCCGCCGTCGCCGAGCGCACCTTCGACCGGATTCTTGCCAGCTTTGAGATACGTCGTAGTGAAAACACCGAGAAGAACCTCGAAGAGGCTCTGCGACACGGCGAGCAACTGCTCACCGCTTTCAAGGACGGTTCCCTCGATCTGGATAAAATCGTCATCCCGGAAAATTACCTGCTGATCCGACGGGGCGGCGTGGATATCGGCTTCGTGGGAACTCAGGAGGTTAGCGGGCAAAGCGGTGGCCGTCGGGGCATGGAAGTCCGCCAATGGAACTGGCTCTTCGCCCCTGACGGAACCCTGATCAATAACGAATACTTCATGTACATGTCCCGCGACCTGCTTCAGGAAAGCTGGGAATACAGCAGTCGCAACCTCACCGTTCCCCAGGCGAGCGGGAAACGCCAACTTCTCCTTGATATGGAAAACGCGTTTCGGCGGAAAGACAAACTGCTGATTTCATATCTGCCCGACACCAAGGCCCGTAAGCTCGAGGAAAAAGTCATCCAAGTCGAGGCCTCCTATGCCCCCGCCATCTGGTTTTCCCTGCTGCCTCGTATTGTCGATCTGCAAAAACGCGAACTTTATGCGTTTTCCGCTTACAGCAGCTTTCGTCGCGGCCTCATCCTTCGCACCATCCGTGTTGAAGGCCCGCGGACGATCAACTTTGCCAACCAATCGGTCGAGGCCATCAAGATCGAGGATAGCGAGGGGCTGATGCCGCCGATCACCGAAATTTACGTGGATCGCGCCGGCCGTATCCTTCAGGTCGTGGCCGGTCCCGTTGAAATGATCGCCACGACCCGCGCTCAGGTGGAGGCGAAATTCGACGCCCGACTCCAGGAAGCCCAGAAGCTGTTCGCCCAGTTCATGAAAACGGACGAGGGACAAAATCCGGCAACCCCGCCGGCCGGTCCAACACCTCAACCCACCCCGCGTCGCGCTCATCCGGGTTTGCCATAGCTTTCTTTTCAAAACAACGGTATCCGGCTATTCTGTTGGCATGGCAGAAACACAAGAAACCCAATCGATGATACCAACGGAACCAGAACCGAAACCGCAACCGGCCTCGACCCTCTCCTTTTCCCCCGAGCAGATCAACGGCTATCACCGGAGCAAACGCATCCTGATGCTCACGGGCATCGCGCTTTCCCTGCTCTGCTGGACCGCTTGGTGCCTGCTCGCCGATGCTTGGGTGCTTTGGCTTGGCGAAAGCGTGAGTAACCGTTGGCCGGCCCTGTTTCTAACTGTTTTCGTCATGCTCGGGGTCAATACCCTGATCGGCCTGCCTCTTGATTTCCATAGTAGCTTCATCCTCGAGCATCGCTTCAACCTCAGCAATCAGACCGTGCGGGATTGGATCGTCTTTCAGGTTAAAAGCTGGCTGGTAGCCGGGGTCATCGGCGGCGGCATCTTGGCCGCCCTTTATGCCGCCCTCTGGTACACCGGTCGCTTTTGGGGGGTTTACGTATGGATTGGCGTCATGCTGTTCAGCATCGTCCTGGCCAAGGTCTTTCCCCTCATCATCCTGCCGATCTTCTACCCGGCCAAACCGCTCGATCGCCCATCACTGAGCGAACGCCTGAAAAACCTTGCCGGTCGGGCCAATATGACCATCACCGGTATTTTCGACCTCGGCCTCAGTAAAGACACAAAAAAAGCCAACGCCATGCTCGCCGGGCTCGGCTCCTCGCGGCGCGTTTACCTTTCCGACACCTTGCTGGATAACTTCAGCGATGAGCAGATCGCCGTCGTCTTTGCCCACGAGCTGGGCCATCACATCCGCGGCCACATCTTCAAACAGATCGGCATCGCCGCCGTGACCAGTTCGCTGCTGGTCACGCTGATCTGGTGGCGACTTAACCCTTATGCCGGCGACCCGCCCGCCGAATGGACCGGTGCCGTCACTGCCTTCGCCCATGTGATGCTCATCACCAGCCTGTTCAGCCTGCTGCTCGGGCCGGTCACCAATACCTTCAGTCGTTATTTTGAGCGACAGGCCGATCATGACGCCCTGCGATTGACCGACGATCCCGTGGCCTTCCGCGAGGCGTTCGCCAAGCTCGTTCAAGTCAACCTGGCCGACGCTACCCCGCCCCGCTGGGAGGAAATCCTTTTCGACGACCACCCCGCCATCGCCAAACGTATCGCCATGGCCGAGGAATATGCCCATAAATCCATATGAGATCGCGCAGAATAAGAATTTCGGCATATTGGTTGAGGGCGGTAAGGATGATATAATATTTTAATGAAGTTAATGCCGAAGCAATCGGACCGCATACCAAATGCATCGTGTTTTTCGGTGAGGTGTATTGGATGACCAGAATGAAATTGACTGCCGAACTTATCCCGGAAGAAGAAGGCGGTTATTCGGTTTATTGCCCTGAACTGGATATCTATACCCAAGGAGAAACCGAGGAGGAATGTCTAGCCAACCTCCGGGAAGCAGCGGAGCTGCATATGGAAGAGTTAGGCGAGCAGGCCCGCCTCCGGAAAATTATTCGCCGACAAATTGAGGTGGTAGTCGGTGCCTAAACTTCCTCAGATCACGGGGGACGAATTGGTCCGGGTTCTTGAACAAATCGGATTTGTTGCGGTCCGGCAAAAGGGTAGTCACCTCCAACTACGTCGCGTTGAAAATGATGGCACGGTAACCACATTTCCCGTTCCGGTTCATGCGGGAAAAAGCGTCAAGCGCGGCACGCTTAAGGGTATCCTGCGCAAGGCCGGTCTGGACACGGAAGATTTAGCCAATTTAATGTAATAGCCTACTCGCAGGTAATCGCGAAAACCTCCCCGTCATAGATATTAAATCGGATCTTGACCGGCCTGCCCTTCAGGTCGGCCAGTTTGCCGGCCGTCCATTCTATCGGCAGCCTGGTCTCGTCGCGCATCTTAACGTTCGCGGTGAAGCCGGGGATCGGTTGGTTCTGTTCGTCGAGCAACTCGATATCCATTTCCTTGTAAACCCGCGTGTTGATCGACAACCGCTCGCCGTTCAGGACCAACGGCCCGACCGTCCATGTTCCCTTGCTCTTCCAACTGCGGGCGGAAACGATACGTCCAATCGGCATCTCGGCCAGCCCAACGGCCGTGTAATAATGCTGCTTGCGCAGCGGATCGTCATGGGTGAACGGATACCCTATGTAATACAGTCGCCACATGCCGTCTTTCTCGATAAAGGTGCCCGCCTGGCGAATCTGCCCCCAGTCCCACTCGCCCTCGGCGCCGCGCGGCAAGATAAACTGCCCGCGGAATGGTCGATGCCACCGGATCGTATCCGTGCTGTAGGCCAAGCCGACCTCAATGTTGTCCTCCTTGCCGCTGTGCCATTCCATGGTGGTGGCCAGATAGAAATCGCCGACCGGATAGACCCCGAGCCCGTAAAATTGCAGATACGGTTCCCAGGCCTCGTCCTTTTGATCCACGTAAAATGCCCAGGTCGGACTGTCCACATTCCAGTTAATACCGTCAGCACTTTCAAATCGGGCGAACTGGCGAACATACCCCAATTTTTGGTTTTTGGTGTATGGCCGCGGACTCATCGCCATTATCTTGTGGTAGCAGACATATTTCTTGAGCTGGTCGAAATAATAGACATGGGACACGTCATCAATAATTCCCTCCGCCATTCCCAACAGCGACCCTTCGGGCCCGTCGGGATAGGTGGGCGTGACTTTTTTATTACCCGGAATGCACGGCACTTCCGAGGCCCGCTTCCAGTGAATACCATCCGGCGAAAAGAACCGATAGATACCGTTTTCGCTTTCCTCGCCAATCCCGTCGGGCGAGCGGGTCATCTGCAACCCCCACATGATATAATGCTGGTCCGTACCCGCCGCCTCCGGAAAACGAAAGACCCAAACCGACCCGAGCCCCGTATATACAATGTTGTTGTCTCGGCTGCCTTGAACCTCGAACAGTCCCAAGGACGGGTACTCCCATTTAATACCGTCCTTGCTGGTCGCGTAGCCAAGAAGCGTGGTCTTATCCATCCCGGCGTAATACCACGTTTTGAATATTTGCTCATCCTCGTCCCACAATATCGCCCCCAAGCCCGTGCCATGTACCCGTTGAGGATACGGCCGAATAATCGGATTACCCGGATAACGCTTGAATGGGTGCAAGACCAGTTCGCAGGCATTGCCCACCCCGCCCAGTCGCGGATCAAGCATCAAATACATCTGCCCCTTATTTAACGCAAACGGCTCGGCGGCCGTAGCGGCCACCAACGGCAACATCAAACCGGCAAAAACAAATCCACCCATCACCAACTTGGAAATACACTTGTTGTTCATAATAGAAAACCTCCTTCGGCCGCACATCATACCCGCAGGCCATCGTAACTCCAAGCGGCTTATTCATCATGGCGAACCGGGCGCCCCACCTCGTTTCGAGGTTGGGTCTTAATGAACGTACTTGCCCACCTCGCATCAAGGCGCGATCACGATGGCGCCACTTTCGGGTGGCATGGGCAGGCCCTTGTCCCACCGCGGTGGGACAAGGGTATGCCCGTGCTTTTCGGTTTTGGTTGTGTGCATGAATGTCCCCAAATTAGCCAGAATTCATTGTGTTACCTTTGTTGGATGCACGCGAACAACACTCAACATAAATCGAATATGTGTACGATAATTCTTTCAGCGGTATAATCAAGAACGGTCATTCGTGTTGCCTGATCGGCGTTTGCGTTGATATCAGACAGGGAGCCGCCCCATGAAGCAATCCAAACACACCCTCCGCCGTGCTTTCGGTCGTCGTGACGCTGTGATATTGGTTCTCCTACTGATAATGGTTGCTTTCTTTTTGCATCTCTATTTCTGTTCCAGACCTTTTTCCAGTAAGCTTTCACGTCGTGCGGTGTGCGCAGCTAATATCTGCGGCATCGGTAAAGGTCTTTTCTTTTACGCCAAGGAAAACAACGACTGTTTCCCCATCGCCCCCCATGCCCCGGCAACGGATGACAACATCGGCCGCGTAACCTACGCCCCCGGAAAAATCGGCACTCATCGCAACGGCCGTATCGATGATCCCAACGCCGGCCAGACCAGCGCCCTGGACAGCATCACCGCGGTGGTGCT
>CAZXSA010000213.1:8055-8575 GCA_964642815.1 uncultured Planctomycetales bacterium
CCAGACTTGCGAAAACGATACCGAAATGTCCACCACCCGCAACCTTTGGATGCTGGTGCGTACCGCACATTCCAGTACCGGCTCATATATCTGCCCCGAAAGCGGCGATCAAAAAAATGACGAGGACAACCCCCAGATTTTCTGGGATTTCCGTAACTATTCGGAAATCAGTTATGGCTATCAGGTTCCCTATGGGAAGCACGGCCGGCCTTCCTTAACCCGCCCCGCATATATGCCCCTTGTTGCCGACAAAGGCCCCTTCGGTGCTGCCCTCGAAAATGGGCTGCCCCCTCCCGGTACCAACATGCCGAAAAGCAATGCCGTTACGGACGAATGGATACCCTGGAACTCGTCCAACCACGGTGGCGAAGGACAAAACGTTGAGTTCGGAGACGGCAGTTATCGTTTCGAAAGGATCCCGATCGTCGGAGTCAAAAAAGACAACATCTACACCCGCTGGTCGCGGGCCGACGGCGGTTCGGATACCGACGAAATCCCGCGCATCCACGGCACCCCGCCC
>CAZXSA010000214.1:0-8548 GCA_964642815.1 uncultured Planctomycetales bacterium
CGGCCGCTGGAAGTATGACAGTGCATGCAATCGAGGCCGCCGGACTTGACGCACGGACTTATTCGCCAGAGCGTGAACGTATAATTTTCGCCGAGGTCCCGCCCGTCGGGATAGAAGTCGGGGTGTTCGAGGGTGACCAGATCGCAATGATCGAAGAACTTGTCGCCCGGCATAAACGAGGTAGTGATAGGCGCGGCCTTGGCGTGGCAGGGGGCGCACAAATCGTTAATCTGCTCAAAAGTGAAAGTCTTCGTACTGATAATTTTCAAATCAGACGGGGGCGGCTGGCTTGCCGCCGCGGCCTTGCGAAAGACGCGGTCATGTTCGCCGCCGGGGCCGTGGCAAGTCTCGCAGTTAATACCCGGCTCGGCCCAAATAGTGTGGTATGTGTCGCTGGCCTGATCATAGTTGGTGGAAAGCTGGCTGACATGGCAACTGAAACACGACGTGTTAAATGTGTATTGCGGGTGCGTCCAATGCAGGGCCTCATCGAGACGATCGGGAAAGTGGCGGACCGCGCTGCCGGCCGTGTCGATCCATTCCCGCCGGCGGGTATCGAAGGCCACGGGCAGGGTTTGCAGCTTGCCCCGCTCCAGAAGGGTCAGAAAGTAATAGATGTTTTTTCCGCCTAAAACATGGACGATGGGGTAATTTTTTTCGCCTTGCGGGCCGTGCTCAATGACCCGTTCCGGCTCGTCCTCGATTTCCGCCCGGTAGCGGTAGTCCCCAATGGTCACGCCCTCGGGCTGCGGATCGAGATTGGCTTTGGCGAATTCGGGGGTGTACGGCTGCATGGCCAGGCCGTGAAACGACGGGGCCCAGAGTTCGTAGAACCTCTCATGGCAATCGCGACAGCCGGCCGAGCCGACGAATTCGGCGTGTTCCGGCATGGTGGTTGTCGGTTGGCTTGCGGCTGGGGCGGTTGTGGTTATGGAATCATGCCGGTTCGTCTTCAACCTGCCTCCAAAAATGTAAACGATTACCAGCAGAGCGACCGCCACGATCATTAACCAGAGCAAGGTATGAGTAGAGGGCTTGTGTTCCCTTGCTGGTCCGCCGCCGCGGACGGGCTGGTTGATGGAGACGTGTTCTATTTTATGTTTATCGCTATTCATGGGTCAGTCTTTTTCGGTTGATCCTTTGAGCATTTTATGAATTTCCCGTATTCCGGGCAAACGCCGCTGACAATGCCGATACATTTCCGAGGCCGTTATTCCCTATCCTTGTTCGCTTGTTCACTCATCATTAATCAGCGGAGACCAGGAGCATCGCTGTAAGCACAAGACATATGAGCTGGGACAGGAAGAGAAAGACAAAAGCTTGCCGGCGATTGTTCCGCTTCGGGTCCAACAGATATTGCAGACCCATCAGCAAAGCAAAGATACCGGCAAATATGGCCAAAATCAGTAGCGTTTCGATCAGATTCTCCTGTGTACTGTGATGAAAAGTTGTATTCGTGATGGACAATGATGCAAAGGCAAACACGGTTATCATCAGACAACCGACCATTCCGGCAAAAAAGGCGATATCTTTAAGTCCCAAAGGCGGGATTGGCTCTTCCCTTGCCTCTATGTATTCCTTTTTCGCATCTTGATCCTCCTCCAGATCGTCTGGATAAAACGGTTTGCCGCACTCCGGGCATCGCGGCAGGGGAAGTCCGGTTAAGTTGTATCCACATTGTTCACAATGCCCCGGACGAATTCGACGATATCGGAAATAACTTTGCGTGACTCGAAATAAAATAGCCACGTAAATAAAGGTGAAAAACACAAGCATGGTCCAAGTCAGTATAGGTTGGAGAATTCCCTCGTGCGGTGTGATGACATGGTCGGACAGAAAATAAAACCCACCGGATATAATTACCATCAATGCGCTTGGAGCAAAAATCAACCACATGCCCCAGAAAATAATGGGTTTGGTTCGTCCGCTGATCGCCTTTCGGTAAATCCAACCTTGAGTATAAATCTGTTTGATGGGATCCATGGCGGCAAGGCAACTGAGCGGCCGGGCGCATTGTTTACAAAAATCAGCCGCCGGATCGTTTTCAGTCAGGCAATCCGGGCATAGCGCAATCCCACTGTCGCGGTCTGTCGTTTCGTTGGCAGGTGGGATTGGTTCGATCATTTATCTGTCACCGTTATCGATTTGGAAGTGCACTTAGCACCAGGAGTCATGCACATAGTAGGTAAGCACGCATTTGTATACACCATCCTGCTATTAACCTCGGGTATTTTCGACCAAGGTATACATTTCCGCAAGCGCTTTATCGCGGGTGGTGAGCTGCTTGTTTAGCTGGGCGTCATAAAGTTGATCGAGGATCCGTTTGAATACCGGGCCGGGTTGCAAGCCTCGTTCGATCAGGTCTTCGCCAGTGATCAGCGGTGGGGGGGCAATTTCGTCTGGCGGAATCTCCGCACGCCGGTGACGAGCGGCCAGGTTCGCATCCGCGGGTAGACCTTTCGCCTTGACAATGGCTGCGTGTAAGTCAAGCAAATCAGCCGACCGCGAATGCGCCAACAGTTTCTTAAACGTGGCCAAATCCATGCTCACGACCTGATCGATTCGCGAATAATGGCCGACCATCCAGGCGAGATCGCTAATCTGGCGATTACTGCAACGTAAATCTCGACCGACACGACGGGCCTCGGCGGGGGTATTCTCCTGGAGCAGGGCGGCCATGGTCAGAATGAAGTCGGCCTGTTCCGGCAGGCCCCTGATTGTTTCAGTGGCCAGTTGGATTGATTCATCGGTTTTCTTTCCGCCCGGCCACAGATAAGGCAGAAGTCCCAAATCCCTCAATAGATCAAGCGATCCGGCCCGTGAGGGATGGTTGAACATTTTTTCCAGCTCCTCGCGGATGCGTTCGGGGCTGATCGTGGTGATTTGCGCGGCATGTCGCCGGATAGCCTGGGCGGTGGTCGGTTCGATGACGAAACCGAAGCGCCCGGCGAAACGCACCGCCCGAAGCAGACGGAGATGATCCTCCTCAAACCTTTGGTCGGCATTGCCGATGGCCCGGATGATACCGGCCTCCAGATCGGCACGGCCGCCAACGTAATCGATCACCTTTTGCTCGATTGGGTCATAGAAGAGGCCGTTGATGGTGAAATCGCGACGTTGGGCGTCGTGCTCGGCGGTAGTGAAAACGACCTGTTCCGGATGCCGCCCGTCCTGGTAATCGAGGTCGGTGCGAAAGGTGGCCGTCTCGACCCAGAAGCGGCCCTGACAGACCATGACCACCCCGAATTTGGCCCCGACCTGACGGGTATGGCTGAAAATCCGGACGATCTCCGTCGGTGGGGCGGAGGTGGCCACGTCAAAGTCCTCCGGCTCGCGTTCCAGCAGCATGTCACGCACGCATCCACCGGCCCAGTAGGCCTCGAATCCGTGTTGGCGCAGGCGGCGTACGACGTTCTCGGCGGCCTGCCGGATATTCAGGGTTCGGTGCATACGCCCTCCCCGTCGGCCGTCTGTTTGAGGGTCATGAAACGCAGAGTCATGGTGCCCACGTCCCGGCGGCGATATTCGCACAGGGGCGAAAGGTCGGGAAGCTCCGCCGGCCGAAAAGCATGACGAATGACGATCAGGGCATCGGGATCGATAGTCGGTTCCGTGGGTAAACGGTCCAGCAAGGTTCGCATTTCCGCAATGGGTTTTGGGCCGGCCAGCATACGATAGGGGGGGTCAATAAAAACAAGGCCGTACCGCTCGACACCGACCAGCTCCGGCGGTGGCGGAAAAACACAAGTGTCGGCCGGCCCTTCGATGACCCGGGCCGTGTCGATGATCTTGAGGTCGTCGAGGTTCTTGCGGATAAGGGCGGCGGTAGGGCGGTGTTGCTCCACGAACAGGCAAAAGCCGGCCCCGCGGGAGAGGGCTTCCAGACCCAGAGACCCACTACCGGCAAACAGGTCCAGCACCGCCAATGGCGGCAGGCGCCCGGGCTCGGCCAGGTAGTGGCCCAGAATGTCGAATAAAACGGTTTTGGCCCGATCAAGAATCGGACGCGTATTCTTGCCCGCCGGGGCCGCGATGGTTCGTCCTCGATATTGACCGGCAATGATTCGCATTGATGAAAGTATACCGCCAGAAGGCTGGTTTGCCTTCCGTCATGGCAATTTATCTACGTCGAGGTTTAGTGTTCACGGCCGGGGCAGGAACACGGCGTCCGGCGATTCGGGATGATACGTCTCGGATTCCAGTTAAGGCGAAAATCAGAGTAATCCCCAGAAGGGGGGTCAGATTTCGGGCTAACGGTTCGACCACGGCGGCCATTCCCCAGAAACTGAAAACCAACCCACCGGCCAAGACGGTCGCCCAGCGTCGATCCGGACAGCGCCAAGCCGTTATAAAACCCCACAAGGCGGGAAGCATCCAGGTCAACTGCAGAAAAAATATGACCTGATACAAACGATCATCCGAGGACAAGTAAATTGTTCGCCATGCCCTACGCAAAACCCAGCCAATGACGTTGGAGGACGATTCCCGGGCCTGATCCCGAAGAAAAAGGAGGGGACGCGGGCTGGTTTTATTCAAGCGGGCCGCCTTGGCGATGGCCGATCCGTCGGCGTTATCGATGGCATTCCAAAAATCAATGGTCATGGCCGTCTCGGACTCGACACGATCCGGCCCGGAAAGCAGGCTTCGGGCCGGAATGGCCAACAGGGCGTAACCGAGCAACATCATCATTGCCCCAATCAGGCATCGGCGGGTGTAGGGGCGATGTAGCAATAAGCCCACGGTTATCAGTGGCAGCAGGAACAGGCCGGCGAAATTAATCAGGGACATCAAGGCCAGGCCGAGCCCAAGCAGAAAGGCTGTCAATGCCCTCTGTTCGCTGTTCCAGCGGAGCAGGAGCAGCCAAGTGTTGGGAACCAAGAAAACGAACAAGGCCAGAGGTCCGGCGTCGGCGACAAACCAGGCAAAACTGGGGTAGATAACATAAAGAAAACCGGCAGCCAACGCCCAAATCGAACCCAGCCAGAGTCGAGCAACGAAATAGATGGGCACCGCGGACAGAAGGGCGATTAACAGGCAAAGGATATATTCCGCGCGTGGGCCGGGCATTTCACCGGCGGAAGAATTAACGAACAAATGCAAAAGGGAATCGAAGTAGAACCGATTGGCGATAAGGCTCGATTGCGGCTGAGGAAGCACCGTCTGGACCAAGGCGTGAGTTTTCAGCCAGCCGATCGCGATCTGGGCCAAGCCGGCCAGGATAAGGATGAGACTCAGGTGTATTTCGGCGGAATGAGTCGTCCGCGCGACGAATGATTCGGCCGTCGGTTGGTCGAGGTACCCTTTTTTTTCCCGTCTGATCGATTTCATAAGGCATGGAGCGCGTTGCGGAGGCTCGCAAGACGGGGTTATTAACCTTCCTGGATTTCCTGGCTTTTATTCTTCACCAGCGCGTCCACTTTTTCCTCATATTGATTGGTCAATTTCTGGATGTTCTCCTTGCACTTGTCCGCCTCGTCCTCTGGCATCAGTTTGTCTTTCTCCTCGGTCTCGGCCCTGCGATTGGCGTCGCGGCGGATATTGCGGATGGCCACTTTTTGGGCTTCACCGAGTTTGCGAACCTGCGTCAGCAACTGCTGACGGCGCTCGCCGGACAGGGGGGGGACGGGCAAGCGAATCACCTTTCCGTCGCTCATGGGGGTGATGCCCAGATCGGAACTCTGGATGGCCCGCTCGATATCCTTCAGGGTGCCCGGATCGTAGGGCTTAATCATCAGCAGGTTGCTTTCCGGCACGGAGATGCTGGCCAATTCACGGATCCCCATGGTCGATCCATAGGAGGCTACCTCGACCTTGAGGTGCTCGACCAAGCCCGGCGAGGCCCGCCCGGTGCGGATGGTGCGCATTTCCTGGGCCAGAAAGGTGACCGCCTTTTCCATCAGTTCCTCGCACTCCATTTCGATTTCATCGGCCGGCATTTTGTAACTCCCTTTTTAATTAATATACCGGTGCGTATTGTAAACAAACCGGCTTTTTCGGGCAACCACGTTCACGCGGCGAAAAACGCGACCGTGACCTTGCCCCCCTGTCGCCCCGCTTCCGGGAAGCGCGGTCCTCGGGTGGACGCCTCCGATGCGACACGCGAGGATTATTTCCACCTACCCCTAAAGATTCGGTGTGGTTCATACCCGTATAATTACGATATAATATTATAACATTATTATGTAACTTCGTAACATATAGAGTACCTGTTCAAGGGAGACCGGCGATGCCCGCGAAAAATAAGGCTGCGCCCAAGGGTGTTCGGCGTCGTTCCACCACGGCGGCATGGCATTTACATGTGAATTTCGAGGTTCGGATGGGGCCGGAAAAAGACCATTTTGATCTGGATTTGGAGGAAAGGCTCCGGTGTCCGGCTGATCGTACGCCGATGCAATTCCCCCTCTTACGAGACAAGGAGCGTTTGATACGCCGTTTTTTCAGAACCCTTAAACCGGATTCCGCGAGCCGTTTGCTGGCGGCCGTGTCCCATCCGAAACGAATTGATATTCTAAAAATACTGCTTTGCGGACCGGCCGGTTATCACCTGCTGACCAAGGTAACCACACTGAAAGCCGGACCCTTGTACCATCATCTTGGAGAATTACGTTCCGCCGGTCTGGTTGGCCCCAAAACACGCGACATCTATTCGATAACCCGAAAAGGGCAGAGAATGATGGTTCTTATCCTGGCTCTGAGTCGGTTAATATGAAGCGGCAAACGGTTAAAGTTGATGCATTGAAAATCTTTTATATGCACGATCCCCAAGGTCCGATAATGTATCTTATGTTGCGTTCGATGCTGTAAGCAGAAAACACCGGGTTTTGGGTCCATACCGGCCCCATCTTAAAAATGACTGCCTGGTCTCCGGTTTTAGGGATTCCTGGAATAGGTTCCCAAGGAAAAGCCAAGGCTTTGGACCATCTGGTGGTCCTCCTGAGGATCCCGGCCGCAAGTGGTCAGATAGTTACCGATCAGAAAGCTGCTCGCGCCGGCGGCGAAGATTTCGTTCTGTCGATCGCCAAGGCATACTTCGCGTCCGCCGGCGACCTTGATATCCTGTTTTGGGCAAATAAACCTAAAAAGGGCAATGATCTTCAATCCGTCGGCAACCCCGAGCGGCCGCAACGATCCCAGAGGCGTACCGGCGATGGGAATGAGCAGGTTGATGGGGATCACATCCACGCCCAGCTCGCGCAACTCAAAGGCCAGATCCAGCCGATCCGACCAGCCTTCGCCCATCCCGAAAAGACCGCCGCTGCAGAGGCTGATTCCGGCGGTCTTCAGATGATGCAGGCTTTGCAGCCGATCGTCATAGGTATGCGTGGTAATGATTTGGGGAAAGAAATGCCGCGACGTTTGCAGATTCAGGTTGTAACGCTGGACACCCCAGGCCGCCAGGCGACGGGCCTGCACCAAGCTGACCGTGCCCAAGCACGCACAGACTTCAAGGCGGCCGGAGTTTCGGATTCGGCGGATCAGCGGTCCCCAATAATCGATTTCCTCATCGGTTGGCCCATAGCCGCTGTTGACAATTCCAAAGCAGGCAGCCCCATGAGCCGCGGCATTTTCGGAGGCGGAATAAACGGCCTCATGGTCGATCTGCGTCGTTTCGGTTACGTGAGTGGCGTAATGGGCGGATTGACTGCAAAAAGCGCAGTCCTCGGGACAGGCGCCTACCTTGGCGGCCACGATACTGCAGCAACTGACCTGGCGGCCGAAGTACTGTTCGCGTATGCGGCGAGCACCATCCATCAGCAAGGCGAGGCTTGCCTCCCCCACCGCCGCCAGTTTTTCCGCCTGGTCGCGAGACAAGTCATTGCCGGCCAACACCTGTTTGGTCAACGTTTCGATCAACCACTTTTCATCCATGTGTGTCTCGAATTCAGGCGTGAAACGGCCGTCATTGCAGGTTGGAGCGTTTGGCCGGCTTGAAGGCAACCACAAGGGCACCGATGATGAAACCCGCGCCGATCAGCCAGGTTAGCGCCGAGCCTTCGGAGGGAATCTCCGAAACACTGTCTTCCTGGATGGCTTGCTGGGCCAACAAGGTTTGGATCCCGGCCAGCCAGAGAATCGCGGTTGTCATCCACATACGCATCGTCATCAGCTCCCGTGAGGAGTATTGGAATCCAACCTTATTATAAAGCAGATTGGGCCAAGGTAAAGTCCACTTCCGGTGGTTGGACAATCCGGCGGAAGACCTGGCGGGAGACGGCCACGGTGTTCCAACGCGGAGAACGTTGCCGGCAATTTCGGCGATAGTCCTCCAAACGAACCGAAAAGAAGACGTAAGGCCGTTCACGGAAATAATGAGGGCGAATCGCGGGCCAGCGATCCGGTGGGCCGTCCAGCAGGTAGGCGAAAACAAAACGGGTATCGAACTGGTCCCCGAAAACGTGGCTCCACTCCGCCATGGAGTCGAGGTCGTCCTGACCGACCCAGTTTTCCCAATAATGTTTCTGCCCGCGAGCGTTGATATAAGGAAACCGGCGGCCTTTAACGTCCACGATCCAATGCCGTCCCGAACGGGGATAAACCAGAAAATCAA
>CAZXSA010000215.1:0-8525 GCA_964642815.1 uncultured Planctomycetales bacterium
TGGCCATGTTCGGCCGTATCGAGCAGATGGTCGAACGGGCCAATCAGCTTGTGCTCCGCGTGCAGCCCGACGAGGGCGTCTCGCTCTCGTTCGATGCCAAGGTGCCGGGTATGCGCATGCGGCTGGAGCCGGTGAAAATGGATTTTCGCTACGGCAGCAGTTTCGGCGGCGATTCGCCGGAAGCCTATGAACGGCTGTTGCTTGACGCCATGCTGGGCGATTCGACGTTGTTCATCCGGGCGGACGAGGTGGAGTATGCCTGGAAGCTGATCACCCCGCTGCTGGAAACGTGGCCGAGCCAACCCGCCCCGGAATTTCCGAATTACGAAGCGGGAACCTGGGGCCCCGCGCAGGCGGACGCTTTCATCGCGGAAACCGGCCACGCATGGCGGAGATTGTGAGAAAGCAAATAGCTGTCAGCTATCAGTAGTCAGTATTTGGTTGACGAAGACGTGATTGGCAAAAGACACAATGCATTGTTTTCTCCCGATGGAGCGGTCCTGATCGATCCGGTGGAGGTGGAGCATGCCCTGGCGGAGATGTGGGCGGCGGCGGAACCCGACGGCGAGAAAGCGATAGCGACGCGAGTTTGCACGGCCAACCTGATCGTCGTGGCCGACGCCGACCGTCAGCATGATATTTTCAACGTGTTGGGCGAATTGTCGCCCCTCTATCCGACCCGCACGATCGTGGTTCTTTTAGAGGAGGATGGTCGTGACATATCCGACTGTGTCACGCGGGTTTCGGTGTCGGCCGTCTGTCATGTGCCCCAGCCGGATCGGCCGCAGATTTGCTGCGAACAGGTTGTTCTCCGCGGCCCGCTGGCCGACGACGCCGACCTGGACCGCACGCTGCTGACCATGCTGGAGGCGGATTTGCCGCGGATGTTCTGGTGGACGATTGACCCGGCGAGTCGGCCGAAGCTGCTGGCCCGCCTGACCACCCTGGCCGACCGCCTGATTATCGATGCCGGGATCGCGGGATTCAAAGCGTTGACTCCGGCTCATGAACGAAATGCGCCACCGGTCTTGATGTCTCTGCCGCTGGCCGGCCGTCCCCATGTCTGGAGATGCCCGGTTCGCGAGTTGGGCTGGTATCGTACCGGCCGGATTCGCGAGTTGATTGCCCAGCTTTTCGATGACGCTCCGGCCGACTCTTTCGGACGCATCCATCGCATCGAGGCGCGGATGGCCGGTGCATCCTCCGAGCAGCGGGTAGACGCTCTCTGGCTGGCGGCTTTTCTCGGCGGTCAGTTGAACTGGCGGCCGACACGCTTGGCCGGCCCCAACCGATACGAATTTGCCTCTGAACAGGGAACTGTTCAGGTCAGTATCGAGCACCTTGCCGGCGGCACGGGTCTGGCGGATTTGACGATCGCGGCCGAAAACCATACCTTTGCACTCTCCCGCCGCCTTTCCGCCGCGGATGAATACCGGATCGAGATCGGTGACGAAAACGTCTGCCGGATGCCCCGTTCGGTGCAACTGCGTCCTTTAGCCCGCGGCGATGCCCTGGCGTCGGCCATGGCCGGCCGGCCGGTCGATGCCGCCTTCAATCGGGCGGCGCCCCTGGCGGCCTGGATGGCGCGGGAAGGAACGGATTGAGCGACAGGCAAGGTTTTCTGAAGCGAGGAACGAACGGTATGGCAACCAGAACGATCAAAATGGCCACGATCGGCGGTGGGATGTTCGGCCGCGATGTGGTCTTGCGCAGCGTGGCGGATTTCGAGCGGTGTGGGATCATCCCTTACCTGGGGACGGCCGGGCTGGATCATCACGCCCGCGAACTGGCCGGCGTGGAATACAAGCTCGTCGCGATAGGCGAGCGGTATGAACATCTCGGCAAGAGTCTGGTGGAGGATTACCGGAAATGGTGTCCGGGTGGAGCGGCAAAAGCCTATTGGGGTGAGACGCCCTGGATCGACATCCTGGAGAAGGAAAAGCCCGACATTCTGTTCGTAGCTACCCCTGATTCGCTGCATACTCCGCCGGTGGTTGCCGCTCTTGATCGCGGGGTGCATGTGGTGGTGGAAAAACCGCTGGCCTTGTTCCTCGATGAGGCCCGGACCATCGTGCAAAAGGCCGACAAGGGCGGGTTGATCGTCGGCACCGACATGCACAAACGTTACGATACCTTCCTGCGCAGCGCATTGGTTGACGTTGTTCCCCAGATCGGCGATCTGCTTTACGCCCGGGCCGTCCTCGAAGAGCCGCTGGAGGTCTCCACGAAAATCTTCAAGTGGGCGGCCACCAGCAACCCGTTCAGTTACGTCGGCGTGCATTGGACCGATCTGCTCGGGCATTACCTCAAGATCAAGCCCGTTTCGCTCCATGCTGTAGGCCAGAAAAAGCTGCTGGTCAACTGGCGCGACGAGCGCAACCCCAACGGCATCGACACCTTCGACTCGCTCCAGGTCAACATCCAGTACGATAACGGTATGAACATCACTTACGTCAACGCCTGGGTTAACCCCGACGACTTTGAGGGCAACGTCAATCAGGAGATGGAAGTCGTCGGCAGTCTCGGCCGGGTGTTCGTCGATCAGCAGGATCGCGGCCTGCGTTGTTGCATTACCGGGAAGGGCACGCGGACGAAGAATCCGCACTTTCAGGCCGAAGTGCCCCGGGCGGCTACGAGCAAGGACGACACGGCCTGTATCGGCTACTGCCGCGACGCCCTGACCGCCGGCCTGGACGCCGCCTCACGGGTCATGCTCGGCCTGGCGGATCGGCAAAGCCTCAAAGGCACCTACCCTGACGCCGATTCCTCGGTGCCCTTGGTCGCCATCGTCGAGGCCGCCGAACGCGTGGCTAAGGCCAACCTTGGCTATCTGAACGCAGGCAAAGGCGCACCTGTCACCGCCCGGTTCGATAAGGAATTCAATATCGAGATTCTCGATCCCACGGCGGGGTAAGCCGGGTATTTACGAGTCACGGAGACAAGGAGACTGAAAACGAGAAACCCCGGGGCACTTCGTCCCGGGGTTTATGATTTTGCCAGCCAGCCAGCCGGTGTTTGTTTATCAGTTCGGTTTGTCCTTGACCGCCCGTTCGGGTAGTTGAATAAGCATGCCGGCCCGCAGGTCTTGCGGATTGTGGGGCACGCGGCCTTTGTTCTCTTCGTATAGTTCCGGCCAATCGTTCCCGTTGCCCAGGAACCGCGCCGCCAGTTCGTACCAACCTTCGCCCGGTTGTACGCGATACGCCCGATCCGGGGGAATAGGCGGCAGGGTTTCCCTGACGATACGTTTTGGAGCAGCGGGGATGGCCGGCGAGGCTTGGCCGGCGGGGGCCGTGGTGGTCGCGAGTTCCGGTATATTTATTTTCATGCCGACGCGCAGTTGCCGCGGCTTGATGCCCGGGTTGGCCTTGATGAGTTCATCCGCATACTTGGCATGGCCGTAATGTCGAGCCGCGATGATCGACAGATTGTCGCCCGGCTTGATGACGTATTCGCGCGTCCGGGCCGCCGGTTGGGAAGCGACCACCAAACCCGCTGGAGGAGTAATCACGGGTGTCCGGCTGAATCGGTCGCCGGTGTCGGCCGGGGGCGTCACCACCGGAGCGCGTAATCCCGCCGCGGGTTCGGGCGAAACCGGCGGGGAAATGGCCGGCTGCTCTTCCGAAAGCGCGTGCTCGGTATGGGAGCTTTCGTCGGTCGGCTCTGGAACAACTTCCTGTATGGTTAAGTTCTCGCCCGGAGGCACGGTGGGGTGGGGTGAAACGTCTTCCCGCGTCATATCCGTGCGCGGACGATCACTCTGTCGTGGCTCCCGGTCTGGGAGAAGTGGTGGTGATGCAACATGGGCGTGGCCGGCCGGTTCATGAGAGGCATCGCGCCACGTATCGGTGCTATCGTCGTCGATCGCTGATCGGGTGATTTTTTCCGGGACGGGCTTATCCGCCGTCGTCGACGAACGGCTCCAATTGTACTGCCAGCCGATGACGGCCAAAGCCACCAAGCCAACAAAACCCACGCCGGTTGCAAGTTTCATTTCTTTTCGCATGATCCATCCCTCGGTGAATGGTGGGTGGTGAATCGTACTCGCCAAAACCCATCATCGGGAACACTTCCCTGTGTCCGCGGATACGTCCGGTCACCATGTTTGTCCAGCACATCAGAGAACAGATGCAAACTGGAATGATAACGGAAATCCGTCATTCGTCAAGCGAAATCGAATGCTGGAAATGTTTTTGGGTGCGTGACAGTTTTTTGGGGGTGGGTGGGGCTATACCGGTTGATTCGCCGTGCATTGACCCAACCTTGTGGGATGCGGATCGCATCAGACTGAGTAAAAAAGCAAGGACCGGCCCCGCCGACCGGGCCGGTCCTGTATGGCTGTTTCTCGGTTCCTTGCGTGTGTTGACCGGCAAAACCCCTTTGGTTCAGCGAAAAGCGACCCCGGTTCGCCGGGTGTCGAATCGGCGATAGGAGTAATCCCAATCGCTGAAGGGACGCCCCTGGTAGTCAACAAAATGTTCCCGGAATTCAATAACCTGGCTTGGAGAGTAGAATGAATCGGTCGAAGGCCACGAGCCGCGGGAGGCGAAATCCGTGGCCCGGAAATAGCCCGGCCTTCGATCGAAGATCAGTCCCGCGGCGAATTCGGGAGCCTGATCGCATACCGGCGCTTGGACCAAGCTTTCGGCCGGCGGTCCAAAATCGCTGGGTGCCTTGGACAAGCAGCAGCAGCCGGTCATCGCCGCCACCCAAATCCCTGCCACGAGCCATAGTCCCAAACGCATCGTACTTTCCTCCTCCGGCGTATTACCCGCCCTTGATGAGGAAAGAAGGCACCTGTCGTGCCAAGTTGTCGGCATCCATCGCAGGTCCGATAGACAGCGGCTCTATTTTGGATTTTTGCTCGCCGGCTTTCGTTTGTAAGGTTATTGCCGATTGTAACGAATGTGCCGGTTGGAACGGCCTGCTGTTTAGGCAAACTCCCTCCCGGGATAGCCGTTGTGTGGGTGAATCATGGGCTGAGGGGCAGTTGGTAGCCGAGTTATCGTTGCCTGGGTTTGCCCCGTCATTTTCGGGGTGTCGGCCCGTTCAAATAGCCGAACTGGCCGTAGACCACGTCGTTGAACATCCTCATGCGGGACGCGATGAACCGCTGCCGGTATTGTTCAAGCTCGGCCTCGGTATAGGGGACACGCTTCTTGGATCCCGGCTTGTAGCGGGTCAGAGTTTTATCGAGGTAATCGATCGCCCCGTTGAATTCCGGATGCGAGGGATCGAAGTGGTACCAGGTCAAGCCGACCCACGGCCCGGCCTTGATCGAATCATAAAAGGCGTCCATGGTCTCAATGGGCGTTGTGTAGTAATTGGGCAGGTTGTCGGTGTTGCCGATGTAGATCATCATGGCTCGATCAGCCCCGGCCAGGTCGATGGCCTGCAACATGGCATGGGTGTCGTTGCGGTTTTTGGGATCCCATTTATCCCCGAAGGTCACCCGGAAGTCGGGCCCATAGTACCGGGTGATTACGTTCTGCCAGGCGACGGCGTTTTCGATGATCCGCGAGCGCGGCACGGAGGGATCGTCCGGATCGAACGGCACGTGTTCGGGTGTCCAGTAGTGATAGGTATCCACTCCGATGAATTCCGAATTGGCCGGCCATTTCTGCGGGCCTTGGTTGGGGTTCTGTTTGTTGAGTTGTTCCTCGTTGGCGGCGTAGGTGCCCATGCCAAACTGCATTTCGTTGTACCAGGTCTTGATATGGGCGAAGGGTCGCTCGCCGTTCAACAGGCGATCTTTAACCTTGGCCTTGAACATGCGGTTGATCTCGGCCAAGCCCTCGGTTTTGAGGCCGCTCAGGCCTTCATCGCCGGTGGCGGCGGCCAGGATGTTGTTGATCAATTGGCGACCGGTGGCTCGGTCGCCTTCCGGGCTGACCAGTTCCCGATCGCGATGCTCCCAGAGTGTTTCGAGAATGGCCACCAGATTTTCCAGGGAATCCTTGGATTTTTTCTGGGGATTTGGAATGGCGCTCAGAATGATTAATTGACGGTTTTTGAAGCAGCGGATCATCAGGTTGATAATCTCGTCGCGAAAATGATCATAGCGGTTATAGAGCCCGATGCAGGTGGACCACTTACTGACCATATCGATCCGCCGGATATTTTCGTCGTGGTACTGCTCCAGCGGCTTATCCCCTTCAAATTTCATGATACCGTACTCAAAGAGGTACGGACAAATCCCGATGGCCTCGGCCCGGCCCCAATAACGGTTGGGGACGTAGGAATAACTGACCACGTCGCCGCGTACGAAACCCGGTGGCAATTTCTCCACCGGAAACGCCGCCGCCGTCGGGCTGGTTTGCTCGGCGAGGCAGAGGCCAGCCATGTTCCCGGCGAAAAACGCCGTTGCCATGGAAAAACAGGTTAGTGAAATCAATCGCATCGGGGTTCCTCCAAGGTGTTGTATTATTGCTTCGGTTTCGGCCCGTTCAAATAGCCGAACTGGCCGTAGACCACGTCGTTGAACATCCGCATGCGGGACGCGATGAACCGCTGCCGGTATTGTTCAAGCTCGACCTCGGTATAGGGGACGCGTTTCTTGGATCCCGGCTTGTAACGGGTCAGAGTTTTATCGAGGTAATCGATCGCCCCGTTGTAGTTCGAATCCATCGGGTCATAGTGCCACCAGTATAGGCCGACCCACGGCCCGGCCTTGATCGAATCATAAAAGGCGTCCATGGTCTCAATGGGCGTTGTGTAGTAATTGGGCAGGTTGTCGGTGTTGCCGATGTAGATCATCATGGCTCGATCAGCCCCGGCCAGGTCGATGGCCTGCAACATGGCATGGGTGTCGTTGCGGTTTTTGGGATCCCATTTATCCCCGAAGGTCACCCGGAAGTCGGGCCCATAGTACCGGGTGATTACGTTCTGCCAGGCGACGGCGTTTTCGATGATCCGCGAGCGCGGCACGGAGGGATCGTCCGGATCGAACGGCACGTGTTCGGGTGTCCAGTAGTGATAGGTATCCACTCCGATGAATTCCGAATTGGCCGGCCATTTCTGCGGGCCTTGGTTGGGGTTCTGTTTGTTGAGTTGTTCCTCGTTGGCGGCGTAGGTGCCCATGCCGAAATGCATTTCGTTGTACCAGGTCTTGATATGAGCGAACGGCCGCTCGCCGTTGAGCCGACGGTCGCGGACCTCGCGTTTAAAGCGATCGAAGAGATCGGTCAAGCCCTGTGTTTTCAGACCCTGCAGGTCTTCGTCGCCCATCTTGACCATGAGGATGTTGTTGATCAACTGGCGACCGGTGGCCTGGTCGCCCTCGGGGCTGGTCAGGGTGGCATCTCGATTCTCCCAGAGTTTATCGAGAATGGCGATCAGATTCCGAAAGGCGCATTTTTCCGGTTTTTGATCGTTCGGGACGGCGTCCAGAATGATCAACTGACGGTTTTTGAAGCAGCGGATCATCAGGTTGATAATTTCGTCGCGAAAATAGTCGTAGCGGTTGTAGAGTCCGATGCAGGTGGACCATTGGCTGGCCGTGTCGATCCGCCGGATATTCTCGTCGTGGCACTGCTCCAGCGGCTTATCCCCATCAAATTTCATGAGGCTGTATTCGCTGAGGTACGGACAGATTCCGATGGCCTCGGCCCGGCCCCAATAACGGTTGGGTACATAGGAATAACTCACCACGTCGCCGCGCACGAAACCCGGCGGCAATTTCTCCACCGGAAACGCCGCCGCCGTCGGGCTGGTTTGCTCGGCGAGGCATAGGCTGGCGATGTTCGCGGCGAAAAACACTGTTGCCATCGAAAAACGGGTCGGTGAAATCAAACGCATCGAAAGTACTCCAATGTGTAGTACTATTGCTTTGGTTTTGTTCCGTTCAGGTATCCGAATTGGTTGTAGACCACGTCGTTAAACATACGCATACGCGAGGCGATAAAACGCGTGCGATAGCCTTCCGCTTGCTCTTGCGGATAGTCGAGTCCCTCGGGGTGATCGGGAGTGTAATGTTTCAGTTTCCTGTCGATGTAATCGAGGGTGCTGCTCTCGTTGCTGCCATGATCGAAAATCCACCAGCCCAAGCCGACCCAGGGACCGGCCTTGAGCGAATCGTAATAGGCGTCCATGGTTTCGATCGGGGTGGTGTAGTAATTTCTTTCCGGATATTGCGAGGCGCCGAGGAAGAGCATCATGGCCCGGTCGGCGCCGGCCAGATCGATGGCCTGGAGCATGGCATGGGTGTCGTTACGGTGTTGGGGATCCCAGGCTTTGCCGGCCTTGACCCGGAAATCGGGCCCGTAGTAGCGGGTGATGACGTTCTGCCAGTTGACGGCCTGATCGATGATTTTCTGACGGGGAATGGCTGGATCGTCGGGATCGAAGGGCGCGCTTTGGATTCTCCAATAATGGTAAACATCGACCCCGATGAATTCCGAGTTAGACGGCCATTTCTGCGGCCCCTTATCAGGTTTATCCCGGTTGAGATCCTCTTCGTTGGCCGCATACGTGCCCATGCCGTATTGGATTTCGTTATACCAGGTTTTGATGTGCCGGAAGGGGCG
>CAZXSA010000216.1:0-8514 GCA_964642815.1 uncultured Planctomycetales bacterium
AGACGTTACCGGCGGTTGCTCATTACCCCTCCGCTTCGGTCGTGAATCCAATGGGCTTTCGTTTGGCTTCCGGGGGCGGTTCCATCAGTTGCCGGATGGCGTCGAATACCACGCGGAACTGTGCGTCGTATTTTTTCTCGAGGGCGTCCAGCTTGCGGGCCAGGTCGGCATGGCCGGCCAACAGTTGGCGCAAGCGGACAAAAGCCCGGACCACGAAAATACTGGCCTCGATTGCCCGCTGGGAATTGAGCACGCTGGCCAACATCAAGGCCCCATGTTCGGTAAAGGCGTATGGGAGTCGTCGCCGGCCGCCCCGGCCGGTCTTTGAGATCACAAATTGTGATGTCAGACACTCTTTATATTCTTTTTCGTCCAGTTGGAACATGAAATCGTCGGGGAAACGGTCAATATTGCGTTTGACCGCCTGGACCAAGACCCGGGTTTCCACACCGTACAAATCCGCCAACACGGAATCGAGCATTACCTTTTCGCCCCGGATCATAAGGATGGTCCGCTCGATCCGCTCGCGGAGGATCATCGATCGTTTGGCCATCACTTGCCTCCCTTGCATTGTTTCGCTGAATAATAGGCAGTCAGAATACCTGTAGCGATTCCCTTGCCCGCAGTTTATACCAATAGAACACCGATCGTCATCGCGCCGCAGCCCGCCTCACGAAAGCCGTTCTCTACAGTATATTTGATCTTATATCGTGCGTGATTCTAATCGAAAAGCTTTAACTGCCGACACGCAGCAGGTTGGCAAATATACTAACAGGCTATTGTTGGACTGCTTTCATTCTGTCCTCGGCTCCAACTGTTGTCCGCCCTGTTTCAATAATTGGTCCGAGAAGGATTCGTCCGCCTTCGACCGTTCCCGTGACTGCTCTTCCGCTTTCTCTATACTGGAATCACGAGAGCGCCGCGCCGCCTTTCCGTAGAAACGACGCACGCGTGCCTGTGTCTTGGATGCCTCATCGCCATCCAATGCGTCCCGTTTCAGGACTTCGTTAGTGAGAATTTTTACGATTTCCTCGGGTGATACCAGCACTCCGTCGGACAGTTTTCGGAGTTCGCGACGGATAACGCCGACAATTGTGTCGCTGAGGATAAGAGCACTGAGAACGAACCGGTTCACGGTCAGAATCTTCTCGTAGAAATCCTCGCGGGCGTCCTTGACAACGCCTTCTTTGCATAGAATCCACAACTTCTCCTGATGCTCTTCATTCTTCGGATTGAATTCCATGAAATTTAACTCGCAGACGAGATCGTAGTTAATAGGTTTTTCAAATCTGATCTTGTATACTCGCCATACTATGCCGTTTGTTAAGACTATCCATTGAACACCGTTGTTCGCACCATAATCAATCGCTTGACGCAGGTGGCTTTCCTTCAAATCGAGTCCAATGGCCTTGGCCTCGATGAGAAACTCCACCTTATTATCGATTTTGATGGCCAAGTCGCAGTACGTTCCGCGAATGGCTACTTCGCTCGTTACGTCAAGATACTTGTCATATCCGAAGACCTCCGCGAGCATGTCGCAGATAATGGAAACGGTATCCGACTCGTTTACATCTCGGTCTTTGGCTATCTGGAGCACCCTCTGAAACTTCGTCATTCCTCGCACAAGCCTATCCAATACACGTTTTGGAATCATTGGTCATTCCTTCCCATATATTTTCTTTACATCTTATTCTGAAAATGCACAATTCTTTCCACCACCATTCATGAAAATAGCCTATCGAATCCCGCTTCATAAGGCAAGCATTATAGTAATTATTTAATCGCTCTCCTTGTTGATTCGCCCATTACTGATGCCCCCGGAATTTGTAAAAAGACTCGCCCTTATCCGGCCCCCACCGGCCGCCCCGACCAGTCTTTAAGATCACAAATTGTGACGTCAGACACTTTTCATATTCTTTTTCATTTAGTTTGGAACAAGAAGTCCCCGGGGAATCGATCAATATTTCGTTTCATGGCCCGAACCAGCGCCTTGGTTTCCATGCCGTACAGCTTGGCCACCGTCATTACGTCCAGCAATGTAAGGCTTTCGGCCGTTATCGCCAAGGGCCTCGTAGCCAGATCATCAAAAACAAAGTTGTCCGGCCGAACCGATCTCGATACAATTCCGCTTTCGCGTCGCGAACGATCGTTGTTCACCGAAAAGACCGTGCGCTCAAGACGACAGGTAATTGACTTTAATGACCCACGAGATACCGGACGACAACACCGCCGAAATCGCCCATTCTCCGAGCAAACCCTCTGTTCCCGGCTGGCACTTGCACCGGCGGCTTTACGATTGGGTTCTGCACTGGGCGGACACGCCTTACGGCGGGTGGGCCTTGTTCGTCATGAGCTTCGCCGAATCGAGCTTTTTCCCCGTCCCGCCCGACGTGCTTCTCGCTCCGCTCGTTCTGGGCAACCGGAAAAAATGGTTTCGCTTCGCCTTGTGTTGCTCCGTCGCGTCCGTGCTGGGGGCCATGCTCGGCTACCTGATTGGTCTGACCGTCTGGGAGGCCGTCAGCGATACCGTCTATGCCTGGCATATTCCCGGTATCACGCCGGAGAATTTCGCCAAGGCCACCGGCTGGTACGAAAAATACAACTTCTGGATCGTCTTCACCGCCGGGTTTACCCCCCTGCCCTTCAAGGTGGCGACCATCTCCGCCGGCATGTTCTTCGGAGCCAACCTGCCCGCGTTCATGATCTTCCTGCTCGCCTCGGCGGCCAGCCGCTCCGCCCGGTTCTTCCTCGTCGCCGGACTGATGGGTCGCTTGGGGCCGACCATCAAGCCATTGATCGACAAGTATTTCAACTGGCTCTGTCTGTTATTCATGGTTCTGCTGATCGGCGGGTTCGCGGCCATAAAATATTTGGGATAGACTATCGATTAACATAGAATGCGTCCTGAAATCCGATAGTGTCGGCCCCGACGGGCCGACAAGCACAGGCGAGACGCCTGTGCCACACCGATTTTAGGATGCACTCATAATCCCGGAGGTCAATCATGGACGCCGACAAAAAGACCCAACTGCTGGACCTCGCCCGCCGGACGATCACGGCCAAACTCAACAATCAGCCTTTGCCGGACCTGCCGCTAATGGAAACCGAGTCCGGCTTCGGCGGGGCCTTCGTTACCCTGAAAAACGCCGGCGAGCTGCGCGGATGTATCGGCCAGTTTCTGCCTGATACCGGACTGGCCGAAACCGTTCAAGAAATGGCCCTCTCCGCCTTGCGCGACCCACGCTTCCGGCGAAATCCGGTCACCGCCAACGAACTGGATGCAATCGATATCGAAATCTCCATCCTCTCGCCCATGCTGCGAACGAATGACCCTTTGTCGCTGGATCTGGGCAAGCACGGCATTTATATCCGCCGTGGCTTCTCCGCCGGCTGTTTCCTGCCACAGGTGGCCGACGAAACCGGCTGGAGCAAGGATGAATTTCTTTCCCACTGCTGCGCGGGCAAGGCCGGCATGACCGCCGACGCATGGAAAGACCCCAACACCGAGGTTTATCTGTTTACCGCCGAGGTTTTCGGCGAAAAGTGAAGCTCCAGGTCATGTTTTCATTTTGGGGAACTATTTTAAATAGAACGAGGAGAAGATGATGTTATTATTGCGATCTATTTTGCTTACGATCATTTGCGTTTTGTTGGTCAGTGGCTGCATTGAAGACGAGGTGGAAGTCACCTTGAATGCCGATGGCAGCGGAACAGTGATCCAGAAGATCACGCTTTCGGAAAGGTTGCTGGTCGCATTATCCGACGGCAACATCGGCGACAATACTCCACCGGTAACCATTGATCAGGTTCGTCAACGCATCGGCTCCGCGTTTGACATTACCGACCTTCGCCAGACGGACCTACCTGACGGCGGGAAAATCTTCGAAATTAAGGGAGTTTTCGAGCGACCGGAACGATTTTTCTTATCCACATATTGTCAAAAAGATCTCAAAATTAGGCTGTCACCGATCGGATCGGGGAATGCGGCCATTTTCAGTGATATCGGATTCAGTGGAGACGGTCTCGGCAGCGGGATGACGATGGAGCGACTTTACGGACTGGTCAAGGGATTATATATCAGCAGGACCGTTGCTCTACCGGCAGATGTCGTACGCACAAACGGGCAGTTGGGCGGCGACAAAAGGTCCGTGCGCTGGGTTATGGACCTGCGTGACCGGGCGGGGCTGGCCAAAACGAAAACGCTGATCGAAGGAGCGAACGAAGGTAAAGGCGTTGCGGAATTTGACAGCAGAGGGCTGGCCTTCAGCCTGCCGCTACAAATCGAGGAGGCAGAGAAGATATCCGTCGAAAAACAGACTCCCAAAACGGCCCCATCGGCAAGCCCGTTTGAAGCGGACGTGGTCTGGGTATCATGTAATAGAAAAAGAACGATCGAGGGGAATATGGAAATCACCGAGGCAAAGATCGGGGTCGCCCTGCGCTGGGAGGAAGAGTGCAATCCCGTCAGATGTAAGTCGCCGACTCTGCATACGGTGCTGGACAACCAGAACCAAGACTTGGTGATCAATAAGTCTTCATCCATATCCCAGAGCGTTTCAAGCATTGAACAGCGAGAACGAAAGAAAGAGTTGAACCTGCTTATCGCGGCGCCTTCGGAAAACGCCCGATCATTGAAGAATATTACGGGGCATGTGGAAGTCGTTGCCAAGGTCGCGACGCAGGAAATCGTCCTCGACCATCTACAATCGCTGAGGGGGGCTTCATCCACCGGTAACGAGACGTTGGATCGTCTGCATTTTAAGGTTAGAAGCATCCAAGGGCAGACAATGGAAATTGAAATTGAAGGTGGCAACAATGCGATTGTCTCACTTGAACCGTTGAACAAGGACGGCCTTGCCGTCCGCCGTCAAGGCGGTAGCGGTTGGGGAAATAATTACCGTTATGATTTCGCCCAAGACGTCTCCGAGATTCAAAAATGTCGTCTGGAGGTCGTCGTTTCCGAAGAGATTGTCAAAATCCCGTTCGCAATTAACGAGCTGCCGTTACCATAATTCAAGGGATTTCGAGGTCATTGACCATCAACAAAATTAAAAGGAAACATGATGAGCCACTCAAGAAGAGAATTTCTACAAACAGCCGCGCATACCGCCGCGGCCCTTGGAACCGCCGTCACGCTGAAAGCCGAACAACAGACCGAGGAGAAACCCGCCATCGACGCCCGGGCGTATCTGTCCGGAAAAATCTATACCAAACAGGAGGTTGACGACTGGTTTGCCCGCCGGGCGTTCCCGTTTGCCATATACTCGGGGCCGTTCGGCTGGCTCCTGCCCAATGCCCGCTTTAAGGACGGCATGGAGGGCTCCGTTTGTACCTACACCTTCAATGAAAAAATGCTCGGCGAGCGGCTGATGATCGCCTGCGCCGATCAGCCTTGCCGTATCAATACTTACGGCGATAGCTTCACCCAGTGTCATCAGGTCAACGACAACGAAACCTGGCAGGAAGTCCTGGCCGGGCACCTCTGCGAGCCGGTCCGCAATTTCGGGATCGGCGGCTGGTCGGTCTATCAGGCCTACCTGCGGATGCGCTACGAGGAGACCCGTTTCCCGGCCGACCTGATCATCCTCAACATCTACGACGACGACCACTACCGCAATCTCGATGCGTGGCGCAATCTGCGTAAGGCCAAGCATAAAAACTTCATCGAGCCGACCCTGCCCTACCTCAAGGTCAACCTTGCCACCGGGCAGGTGACGGAAATGGAAAACCCCTGCCCCACGAAGGAGTCCTTCTACAATCTGTGCGACCTGGACTGGTGCGTCAAACGTTTCGGCGACGATTTTGCTCTTAACATCCTGCTGGCCCATGCTAATTCCCGCGAGGGTAATCCCACGCTGGCCTATAAATCAATTATGGCCCTGACCAAAACCCACGGAATCGAAACCAGCCTGGACACGAGCCTGACCGCCAGCGCGGCCGCCCGCCGGCTGCACACCCGCGCCGCCCTGGCCGCCAGCATGAAAATCGTCGAATGGACCGAGGAATTCGCGAAAACCAAGGGCAAAAAGGTGCTCTACGTCCTTTCCTATTGTGCCAAGAACATCGCCCAACAAATCCGGGAAAAGACCCGCTTCGATCAGCCGTTTATCGATTTCCTCAAGGAGAAAAAACTACCTTGCGTGGACCTGATGGAAGAGCATGTAGCGGACTATGCCAGGTACAAGATCGATGTTGAGGATTATCTCAGCCAATACTACATAGGCCACTACAATCCGCGGGGCAACTTCTTCACCGCTTTCGCCATCAAGAACAAGGTCGTGGAGATGCTCGATCCGAAACCGACACCCTATCGAGCCGGCAGCGAAAACGAAGCGCCCCAATGGCCCGGCCTGAACAAACCCACGTTCGGCGCCGGATGAGCCGGTTGCACCACGGAGGCCACGGAGGCCACGGAGATCACGGAGAATAAAGAAGTTATTGGAGAACAAGGAAAGCGAATCTTCCGACAGGGGGTATGAATCCAGAATTAGGCGTACCTCGCTTTCGCCCCTATTCCATCTTTCCTCCGTGACCTCCGTGGTGAATAATCCAGGCTACGGCAGGTGCCACCAGCTTGCGGCCGCGCAAAGGACGGATAAGACAACGATCACCCGCGGCTTGAACAACACCGCGGTCAACAGGTAAACCCCGGCCAGCAGAGCGAATGTCGCCGACGGGAGCCAGACGGGAAACCAGCGCGACAGGTGTAGCAAGACACCCAAACCCGCCACCAAGGGAGCCAGTACCACTCCGGTCAGGTAGCACGATTCGTAGAAGGCACACCATCCCGGCCACCGGTGAATCCAGAAGGCCGCCAGCACCAACACCATCGCCACACCCGCCAGCACTACCGGCCAGCGAATCACGATCCACTCGGTCGCGGATACATGCGGGGTACGCACCAGCACGAACCCGGCCGTACAACCGACGGCCAACAAGAAAAGCCAGCCCAACGTCGGCTTGCCCGTCCGTCGAGTCGCAAACAGTAATGACAAAACCAACAACCCATAGGCGAGCAACCCCCATATCCAGCGCCCTCTAGTATTGTCGAGATCGCTGACATATTGGCGTAAGGGCCAGAAGGCCAAACACGCACCGACCAATACCCCCGTGGCCCCCACCAAAAAGCCCACCCGCCGAGTTACCCGAATGAAACGGCCCGCCGTCGTCCAGGCCCGGCCATGGTCCAGTTGCTGCTCCCAAACGCCGCCCAGCCAATGCCAGAACCCCGTCATCACCGCCAACCCCAGAATGGCCCGGTTGAAGATTTCCGCGAATCTCGCCTCCGGCGTCGCGGACGCCGGCAGCCCAATCATGCAACCGGTAACCACGCCAAGCGTCAACAGAGCAAAACCGGCATCGGCCAGACTCTCCTGCCAGCGACGGTGAGCCAGGATCAGCAGCGAACCGCCCATCAGAACCGAGCCCACGCCGGTCAACGGCCGATTCACAAACACGCAACCTAACAAGAGAATGAGTATGGCCATCGCGCCGGTGCTGAACCGAAAGCCGGGCCATTCCGGCGCCGCCTCCGCCAAGCGCCCTAACTGATCAGGCCACGCTCGAACCCGTCGTCGATGATGGATCGAACCCGCCAGCCAGCAGAAAAACGCCGTGACCAGTCCCACGCCCATAATAAAAACGCCGGCCCAGGCGGTTTCCTCGGCCAGAGGGAACCCGCCCCCCTCCGCGATCCCGCGACGCAGCGCCGGAATCAGCAGAGCGCACCATAAGCTGGTAAATACCAGTAAGGCATATACCCCGGTCAACAACCCGGCCCGACCGCTGCTCCGCCAACGAATGAGCAAGGCGGCCAGCAACAGGCTTATGTCCACCAGACCCGTGGACCAGATTCCCAACCGCCAGCTAATCGGATATCGAAACGCGGCGACACGCAAAATGATCTCATTTGTCGCGGCCATAGCCATACCGAGCACCGCCAGCCAGCCGGTCAGTAAAATCGCCATACGCAGGACCGCCAGCAGATCCCGCCCGGTCCGCCGCTCACTGAAAACCGGCAGGCCGCGCTCCACGGCCAATCGAACCAGCGTCCAGAACAGACACAATGCCGCCGAGACGTGAACCAACAAGGGTAAACCCCGTCCCGTCGGCAAAGACCCGTACCAGGCCCCCACCACCGGCCCCACGGTCAATAACATGACCGCAAAGGCAAAGCCCAACCCTGCTGGAATTCGTGTAGCCGCCACCAAGAGACTCCTAAGACTCGATCGAGCGCCCGCGCCGCCGAGAGGCCCGGCCTGCCAGCGTTGCCCCGCCGACCGCCGGGCGAAACCAACAGGTTAATGAATTACCCCGCCCGGTCAATGGACTACCCGCCCTGTTGTATTTCAAAATCGGCCGGTCTATACTTGCCGGTGGTTCGGAAACAAAAAGGGAGGGCTTGGCTGCGATGGCCCGGCAATGGATGCTCGCCCCACTGATGCAAGGATGCGCGGAGTTCGCCCGCCGACTCAACGTCCATCCCTTGATCGCCCAGATTCTGCATAACCGCGG
>CAZXSA010000217.1:0-8343 GCA_964642815.1 uncultured Planctomycetales bacterium
CATTGCAGCATCACGTCGATGAGTTGAAGTTTCTTACCCTCCTTCTCGAGCTTCTTCTTTTCTTCCATGCAATCATTAAGCTCGCGCAGGGTGAGCAACTTCTTTTCAATGGCCAGTCGGCCGATTACCGACTCACTGATCGAATCCGACATAACCATAGCTCCCTGACGGGATCGACGTTCCGCCGATCTGGCATCCTATATCACGTGGCCCCCGTAATTTACGAATTGAGGGCGTCCGCTTCAAGGTGCAAAGGCCCACTTCTTGGTCATTCCTCTTCGTTTTATTATATCCCCCCTACCGATGATCTTTCGACCTCCGTATCGGGGTTGATCATAAAATTCAGACGGCGGACGGCTCGCTGGACGCCGGAAGGACCGGTACTGAGTTCCGATAACGCCGCCGCGCAAATCGCCAATCCCTCCTCATCGAACGGTCCCGGCCCGTCGCTTTCCCAGGTTGTCAAACCCAGCAAGTGGACCATTTTTTGACGAAGGGCATCCAACCCCGCACCGGTCCGTGCGCTGACTCGCAGACCAGCCGATCCGGCTTGCTTAACCCGCACCGCTTGGGCAGAATGGCTAGGCAAATCTTCCTTGTTCCAGACATAAATGATCGGGCAATCGACGGCTTTTCGTCCGGCCACGACCTGTTCGGCCGGTAAGACCTCACTCGAAGGCGGCATGGATATATCCATCACCCGAATAAGCAGATCGGCGGTCGCCATTTGGGCACACGCCCGGCGAACCGCCTCGCACTCGACAGGATCGTCGCTTTCTTGCAGTCCGGCGGTATCCACCAGTACAAAAGGCACCCCCAGAATAGAAATAGGATGTTCAACCCAATCCCGCGTGGTGCCCGCCGTGGGGCTGACAATCGAACCCTCCCGCTCGGCTAAGGCATTGGCCAAGGTGGATTTTCCAACGTTGGGCCCGCCCATCAACACCACCCGCACACCTTCCAGCAAATAAGGAAGCCGACGGCCGCGTTGGCATAATTCATGGAGGGCTAGGCGGGCCTCGTCGGTCCGGTCCGTTTCCAGATGCATGACGATTCGGCGGATCTCCGCGGGAAACGAAATCCGCATACGCATCAGCCACTCGGCTACCGCAGGCGTTTTCGCGCGCAACAAGGATGCCAGCCACGACTCTTGTCTCGGTCCGCGGCGTGGCCAGCACGAGGACAACATATCGGTCTGTTCGACAATTTGTATCCCAATTCCCTTGAGCGACAACAAGGCCCGCTGGACGACGCGTGGGCCGCCATGCAGAGTCAAATCGACAACGTACCGTCCGTCTTCGCCGGGACGCACGGAGACGATCACGTCATCAATCGTTTCCTCGCCGTCCATCAAGCGGGCCAGGCGCAACTCATTCACGGGCAAGCCGGTCAAGTCAATGGGGCGTCGAGCCCGCAACAAGGGATTTATAAGGTTCGGAGCGGCCGCCCCGACCACTTCGATGACCGCGACACCGCCCGGTAACGGCGGAGTCAGGCAAGCGGCGATTGCATGATGGCTTGTGCTCATGGGCATGTGACCCGTGGCCGTTCGCGGATTAACCAACGGGACTTGATTCGTTTGCCGCGAGAAACTCCAACGCGACCAACATCCTCTACTCTTCCTCATCCTGTCGGGCGAATCGCAGGAAAGCCAAAGCCAGACCGTCAAGGCAGAGATCAGGGACAACGTGATCGACAAAATCGCAGGAACGGGCGACGGCCTCGGCGTCTCCACCGGTGGCGACGAGGATCGGCCATTTACCGATATCCGTAGCGAACCGCTCCACCACCTCGCGCAATGCGCCGCACATCATGGCGAAGATGCCGTTGCGTATCGCGCTGGTGGTATCCTTCCCCAGGATTTCCGTGGGGGCGCCAACCTCGACCAGAGGCAACAAAGCGGTATGCTCATGCAAGGCCCGGGCAGCCAAGGCCATCCCTGGAATGATGGTGCCGCCAAGAAAAACACCGTTATCCGCCACCAGATCGATAGTCGTCGCGGTCCCGAAATCCGCCACCGCGCAGGCCGCCTTGACTTTCGCGTAGGCGGCCGCCGCCACACACAGCCGATCCGTGCCCACCTTCTCCGGCCTCGGCACATCCGCGGCAATAGGTGGGTGTAAATGCTCGCCCACTACCAGGACCGGTTCAATCCCGGCGGCCTCGCAACCGGCTTGAATCTGCTCCAGCCGCGAGGGGCATACCGAGCTAACCACAACGGCCCTGGCCCCGGCATCCGCGATCGATTCCCAAAGACGACGTACAGTCGCCAATACCGAATCGACCTCCTGGCCAACCAGATGCTCGGCCCGCCCGCGTCCCTCGACCGTCCACGTCGCCAACGACACGCGGGTGTTGCCGACATCCATCAGTAACAACTTTACCTTGGCCGGTTCGGTCGGTTTGATCGTCATCGATCAGCTCCCAGGCAAGAGGAATCGTCTTGCCAGAAAATGTTCGCTTAAAGGGTAGGATCATCCAGCGGGTTGTCGGCGAGCGGATATGTTTCATCCGCCTCGGCCACCGGTTCCTGAAATGGATCCTCGCCAGGTTCGGCCGCCCTCTTCACCTTGTCCTGCTCCTTAACCTGCTCAATCATGTCCCACAAGCGAATACCCAGCGCTTCCAGCCCCATGCCGGTTACTCCGCTGATGGCCAGGACTTCACGGCCCAGATCGTCGCGCAGTTCGTCCACCGCCGCGGCGGTGTTGGACAAGTCGATCTTGTTGGCCACCACAAGTTCGGGTTTGGCCGCCAGTTTCGCGGAGTATTTACTCAGCTCGTTACGAATAATCCGATAGGCTTCGGCCGGGCTTGGTTGCGACTCTAATGGATGCAGATCGATCAGATGAACCAGAACGCGAGTCCGTTCGATATGCCGGAGAAAATCGTCGCCAAGACCTACGCCCTCGTGGGCGCCTTCGATCAACCCGGGAATATCCGCCATGACAAACCGTCGGTATCCAGGCAGCTCCACGATACCCAAGTGCGGTTCGAGAGTGGTAAAAGGATAATCGGCGATCTTGGGCCGAGCGCGGGTCAATCGGGACAACAACGTACTCTTACCGGCATTCGGAAGCCCAACCAGCCCGATGTCCGCGATCAGCTTCAACTCCATCCGCAGCCAGCGTTCCTCCGGCTCCCCACCGGGTTGCGCAAAACGCGGCGCCTGCCTTACGGAGTTGACGAAATAAGCATTACCCTTGCCACCCATTCCCCCCCGGGCAATACAAACTTTCATATCCGGTTGGTCGAGATCCTTGAGTAGGCGATCACTGTCCCGGTCATACACCAAGGTACCGGGAGGAACACGAATAATACAATCCTGGCCCCGGCGACCGGACTTGTTCCGCCCCTGCCCGGGCTGGCCGTTCTGGGCTATCCAATGATGTTTGCCGGATAATTCAAGAAGAGTACTGAGCGACGGATCCGCCACCAGGAATACATCACCACCCGCCCCACCATCACCGCCGTCAGGCCCGCCCTTGGGTACGAACTTCTCCCGCCGAAAACTCACGCAGCCGGGACCGCCCTTGCCACTCCTGACGTAGATTTCCGCCCGATCAATGAACATAAGGAGGGCTCAGCCGACACGCCAAGGGGAGCAGTCAGACAGGTTGGATTTCGACCCGGCGGCCTTTGAAGACCACCAGCCCTTCGGCCAAGGCGAACAGGGTGTCGTCCTTGCCCCGGCCCACGAAACGACCGGCCAGGAAAGGCGTGCCACACTGGCGCACGATGATCGAGCCGACCTTGGCCCTCTGACCGCCGAACAGCTTCACGCCGCGGTACTGGGGATTACTGTCTCGCCCGTTCCGCGTTGATCCTTGTCCCTTTTTATGTGCCATACACCTTCACTCCCAAGTAAGCCTATAAGCCCGTCGATGCTGCCCGTTCGTTGATGCAAACGCTTTACCGACGGAATTATCGCATGACCCATCTTTGTTCATCGGCGATCCGCTCAGGGGTCGCCAACCGCCGAGTCTGAACACTGCCCGGCAACTTGTACGGTATCTCCAGCGTCTTTCGCAATGTGAAATACCGTGGATTATCGTCATTATCAGGTCGCGCCGCATCGAAGGCGGCATTTCTAACCCGTACAAACTCGCCGGACAATCCGCCGACGTAGATTTTGAACTCGCGGGCCTGGGGATCAAAATCCCGCCATACGGCCACACCATGGCGGGCATGTTCCGCGCCTCGCAACAAGCGTCCGGTGGTCTTCTCCGGCGGCAAAAGCAACGGATCTCCCGACCTGCGCTTGATCGCCTGGAAAGCCTCCGGACTGACCCGTATCTCGCTGGGCATTACCTGTAATGTATCGGTGACCAGATCAAATCGTGGGAAAAAATCCACTTCCCGATCGGTACCGTTCTCCACCGTGTAAAGCATGTACCAGTAGACAACCGGATCACTCTGGCCGGGCACGAAAACCGAGACCTTCACCGGATCCATGAACCGAAATTTCAGCTCCCAGGATACCGGAAACGGCGAGGGTTTAGGCTCGGCGCGCAAGCCTTGGGCAACCGCAGCGAACACTAAACACAAAGCCATAAAATATAGACACTTACGCATCCTTCAACTCGGCTTTCCCACGGGATGGCCCCATTCATCGGCCGTTAATCGTATCCGGCTCTCTCGCTTATCCGCCGGAAGTAGATATTTTAGATAAACCGCGTCTTCGGTCAAGTCGCCCGAAATGGATTCCAGAACCGGGCGTACCGGGGCCAAGCTTCGATATGCAAGATATCCGGAGCGGCCAAGGTTGACGGGCAGTCGCGACAACTGTACTTTCCAGCAATGGGTTGCCTGACCGGCTTCCACCTGTTCCGATTAATATGAATAATTAAATTGGGAGACGATCCATGTCCCAGAAACAATCCCTGACCCGACGCCGTTTTATTAAAAAATCCGTAGGGGCAGCCACCGCCTTTTCCATGACCGCCGCCGTCGCTCGGGCCGTACCAGGCGCAAACGAACGAATCAACATCGGCGCGATCGGCGTCGGCGATCAAGGGGGCAACCTTGTTAAACAAATTGCCGGTATCAAGGACCAGTTGAACGCACAGGTTGTCGCCCTCTGCGATGTCTGGAAGGTCAATCGCGAAGCCAAGGCGAAAATGGTCGAGGAAGCATTCGGCGCCAAACCAAAAACCTTCACGCGATTTGGCGATCTGCTGGCGGAAAAAGACATCGACGCGGTAACGATTGCCATTCCCGACTTCGCGCATGGGCCGGCTTTACTGGCCGCCCTGAGGGCCGACAAGGACGTTTACGTCGAAAAGCCCATGTGCATGACCCTGGCCGAAACCAACGAGGCCCTTGACCTGACCCGGACACGCAAACGAGTGGTCCAGACCGGCACCATGCGACGCAGCCAGGGAATTTACAAAACCGCCCATGAGGTCATTTCGTCCGGCGCGCTGGGTAAAATCAATCGGGTAACGTCCTCGGTCAATTTCGCCGGGGCGCGCTGGCTCCGCGATTACACGAACTGCAAGGCGGAAGATGTCGACTGGGAAGCATATCTGCTCAATCGTCCGGCCCGGCCCTTCGATCCCAAGCTTCTGCGACGCTGGCATCTTTATAAGGAACTCACCCTCGGCATCGCCGGCCTATGGCAGGTCCACTTCACCGACACGATCAACATGATCATGGGCACGACTTACCCCACCAGCGCGGTCACGCATGGGGGAACATTCATCTATACCGAGAACCGCGAACACTGCGACACCTATCACACTCTGCTGGTTTACCCCGAGGGATTTTTGTTCAACTGGTCGTTCAGTCTGGGCAACACGGCCGATAACCCATTCAAATTCTACGGCCTGCGCGGCACTTATGACGTGGATAAATGCATGTTGAGCGGCGATGGCGGCGTCAAGGACAACCAGGTCGAGGACAAGAAATACAATCCGCAACCGAACACCAGCCACATGGGCAACTGGCTGGAGTGCATTCGCACCCGAAACAAACCCCTGACGGATATTGAAACGGGCCATCAACATTCGGTGGCCGCCATCATGTCCACCGCCGCCCTCGAAACCGGGTGCCGCCAAGTGTACGATCCGGCGAAACGCGAGATTCACCCAGGTTGATGACCAAGAGGGAAACACCATGATCCGCTCCACGCGCAGACGTTTTCTCGCCCAAACGGCCGGGGTGGTCGGCGGGCTGAACGCCCTGAATTATCTATCCTTTGGAGAACAAGCCATGCCCCTGCTCATCGACCGCATCGAGACTTTCCCGCTCACCTATCCGACTCGTGGGCGTTTCAAATTTTTCGAGGGCCCGGATGGTCGGCCGGCGGGCCGCCCCACCGTGGTCGTCAAGATCACCGCCTCCGATGGGACGGTCGGCTGGGGCCAGAGCGTACCCTCAAACAAATGGAGCTATGAGACACCGGAAACCGTGCAGACGACGATCGAACGCTATCTCAAACCGGTGCTGCTCGGTCGTGACGCCTTTGATATCGATGGCGCTCACGCGGCCATGAATGCGATTGTCGCTCCGTCATTTTCCACCGGACAACCGATCTGCAAGGCGAGCATTGACCTGGCCTTGTTCGATCTGGTCGGCAAACATCTTCGCCAATCCGCCTCTCAGCGATGGAATCGTAAAGGGCGCAATAAAATCACCCTCAGTTGGACGCTTAACCCCCGGAAACTCGAGGATATCGAGCAACTCATTGAGGAAGGGAAACAGCACGGTTTCCGCAATTTTAACGTGAAGGTCGCCCCCGACCCTGAATTTGACGTGGAAATGTGCAAAATCGTCAAGCGTCTGGTACCCGACGGTTTTCTCTGGGCCGACGCCAACGGTGGATACGACGACGAGACCGCCCTGGTGGCCGCCCCCAAGCTTGCGGATGCGGGCGCGGCCGTCCTCGAACAACCCGTGCGACCGAACCATCTGAGCGGCCTACGCAAGCTTAAAAAACAGGGAGCGTTGCCAATTATTCTCGACGAAAGCGTGGTCAATTCGGTGGAATTGGAGGAGTTCATCAAGCTGGAAATGCTCGACGGGCTGGCCATGAAATGCGCCCGTGTCGGCGGTATTACGGAAGCTCGCCGGCAGGTTGAAATGCTCCTGGATCGTGGTCTGATGTTTTTAGGCAGCGGCCTGACCGACCCGGACATCTCGCTATCCGCCTCGTTACTGTTATATGGTATTTACGATTTGAAGTACCCCGCCGCCTTGAATGGACCGCAGTTCCTATCGGAACGCAGCATCCTTAAACAGCCCTTCACTCCGGCCGGCGGCGAGCAACAAATACCCTCCGGCCACGGCCTGGGGATCGAGGTCGATGAGGAAAAGCTGCATCAATACACTACCCATGCTTAACCACATGTCTTACCCGGTTGGTAAGCAGGCATAGGTGACTCAAAGCCATTTTTTGAATGGATGCCCATTCATTAGGCACGTCCTTTGGTAGACCAACAGCGGTTTTACGCATCGAACGACATTTTACGTAAATCACACTACTGGCACACGATTTGCTAATACGGAGCGGGGATAAGTACGCGCCAGCAATGGGGTTTACTTTGTGATATCCGGAAGATACCAAGAGGTTGATGCCATGAATCATGGTGTATTGATTGACATGGACGGGGTGATTTATCGAGGGAACGAAATCATTCCAGGAGCGGATGAGTTCATCGCCTTTCTCAAGGCGGAACAGATTCCTTATCTCTTCGTGACCAATAACAGCCAGCGAACCCGGCGGGACGTGGCCATGAAATTGCAGCGCATGGGGATTCCCGCACATGAACAAGATATCTTCACCTGCGCGATTGCCACCGCCCGCTTTCTCGCTCGGCAGAAACCGAATGGAACGGCCTACGTCATCGGCGAGGGAGGCCTGTTGAATGCATTACACACCAACGGGTATGCAATCGTCGATCACGACCCCGATTTCGTCGTGGTCGGCGAAGGCCGGTCCTTCAATATGGAAATGATCGAAACGGCCGTGCGCATGATCATGAACGGATCGCGGCTGATCGCGACCAACCTGGACCCGAATTGCCCCACGCCTCAGGGCTTGCGGCCGGGTTGCGGATCGATCGTGGCCATGCTCGAAAGCGCCACCGGCATGAAAGCATTCAGCGTGGGCAAACCAAGTCCGGTGATCTTGCGCGAAGCCCGCAAGGAAATCGGTTTGCAAACCGCGGAGACAACAATTATCGGCGATACGATGGAAACGGATGTCCTCGGTGGCGTCCAAATGGGGTATCGCACCATCCTCGTGCTCAGCGGGGGCACGAAACTCGATGATTTAGCCCGCTATGCCTACCGGCCTGATTGGGTGGTGAATTCCGTGGCGGAGCTTTGCGGCGATCGGCG
>CAZXSA010000218.1:0-8237 GCA_964642815.1 uncultured Planctomycetales bacterium
AGAAACTCGAATCGCGAGTGGAAGAATGCCTGTAATAACCGCGCGCATCCGGCGAGCGAGCCACAGCGCCTCGTGGCGAAGACGTGGTGTGGCGGCGGTCTGCCTGTTGACCGCGATCGTTACGGCTCATGCGGAATCGCCGACGGAGCGGAGGTATCCCTGGCAGCGCAATATTCCCCCTATGGAAACGTGGCTGGGGACCGCCCCGTTGGAAGAGGGTTTCCGCACCCCGCCGCGCTCGTGCGGCATGGTGCCATTCTGGTCATGGAACGGGAAGCTTGAGCCGGATAAGTTGCGTTGGCAGATCGACCAGATGGTGGAGAAGGGCGTTTACGCCGGCATGATGCACGCCCGGGACGGATTGAACGGCACGGAAACGCCTTATTTCTCCGAGGGCTGGTGGGAAGCGGTCAAGACCAGCGTGGAACACGGCCGTAAAGCGGGCTTTCGGCCCTGGATTTACGACGAGGACAAATGGCCGAGCGGGTCGGCCGGCGGTCGCACCGTTGCCCGCGACCCCGCGCGCAATATCGGCAAGAAGCTGACCCAGACGGAACAACCTATCACAGGCCCCAAGCGCATGGATGTTCCGGATGACGCTGAGTATGTCATTGCCGGCCGACGAACCGGCGACAGGCAGCTCGACGGCGAATCGCTGGTCAACCTGACCGGAAAGAAGAGCTGGGATTGTCCGGCGGGCGACTGGCTGATGATGACGTATCGTGTGCGGGAAGTCTTCGGTAAGGCAGGCGAATTCGGACGGATCGAGCGGCCGAACTACCTGAATAAAGATACGGTCCGGGATTTCATTGATATAACCTATGAGGCCTACGCCGAACGGGTCGGGGCGGATTTCGGGGGATGGGTGCCCGGCTGTTTTTTTGACGAGATCGCCAACGATTATAAGGACGTGGTCTGGGAGGACCAATTCACCGAGCATTTCCGGCGAATGAAGGGTTACGATCTGATCCCCTGGCTGCCGGCCTTGCACCACGACATCGGACAACGCACGCCGAGGGTGCGCTGCGATTATTACGATGTGTATACGACGCTGTACGAAGAGGCCTGGTTCAAGCAAATCGCCGAGTGGTGCGACGCGCACAACCTGCTATGGACGGGGCACACGATCGAGGTCATCAGTGCCTATATGTCGCAGGGCGATTATTTCCGCACCATGCGGCATCTGCACATCCCGGCCACCGACAACGAGGATCTTCGCTACACCTGGCCGCGGATCATCGATTCGTTCAAGCCCAAGCAGATGGCCAGCGTCGGCCATTTATACGGGCGTCCACTCATCGGCGTGGAGGCGGCGGGCGGGTCGGGGTGGTCGTTCACCCTCGAAAGCGTGCGCTACGCTTTCAACATGCTGGCGGCATACGGCGTGAACACGTTCTACGGGCACCTGTTCCATTACACGATGGACACCCCCGAGGGCATGGACGACTGGCCGAACAGTTGGTTTTTCCATAATCCTTACTGGAAGTATTTCAAGCAGTTCGCCGACTACTCCAGCCGGCTGAGTTACATGCTCACCGGCACGGAGCACGTGGTGGACGTGGCCGTGCTGTATCCGACGGCGAATCTCTGGGCTTACGGGCCGGAGACGAGCATGCTGGAAACGATGGACCGACTGACCGCCGCCCAGATCAGCGCGGATCTTATCGACCCCGATTCGCTGTCGCGGGCGGTGATTCAGGACCACGCGCTGGTCGTGGGGCCGATGCGCTATCGCGCGCTGATTATTCCGGCGATTCGCTGCGTCGCGCGGAAAGAGGTCCAGCGGATCATCGAATATATCGAGGCCGGCGGGATTCTGATCGTTCACGAGCGCTGGCCGACGGATTCGGCCGAATTCGGTCGCGACGATCCGGAAATCACTCGCTTGCGGACCGTGGCCGAGTCTCGCGGCATACGGCCGAGCCACCCGGCGGATTCGGTGAAACTTATTCGGTTAGCTGTCGAAACGGACGTGAGGGTAAGCGGCGAACATACGGACCAGTTAGCCTATCACCATATCCGGCGACAGGGTAAGGATGTGTACTGGTTGGCCAACGATGCGGGCGAACCGCGAACGTGGGAAATAAGTTTCCGGGCAACCGGCGCGCCGTCGCTCTGGCGACCGGAAGATGGTTCGATTACCCCGATCACCGCATTCGTTCAACGGCAGGGGCACACCGAATGTCGGCTCACACTGGGCGCCCGGCAGGGTTGTTTCGTGGTGTTCGATCCGTCCAACCCGGTCGCGCCGGGCGGGTTTGCGTTGGAGTTTACCAATCTTGAAGAGCCAATGTTTACGATCGCCGCGAACGGCACGGTTGAGGCGACGGGTCTGCTTGCTCCGAGGCACAAACAGGCGCATATCGCCGGATATCTAATTCGCGGCGACGAGCAGCAAGCCGTTGCGGGGTTGGAAGCGGTCGAGGCCGCCCCGGCAACGATCACTCTGGTGCACGACTGGGAATTCCTGCCCGTTGGCGATCAGTTGGACTACGCCTGGCGCATCGACGTGGCCGAGTCCGAATTGGTGGTCCCCGTGATGCGAGCCCATTGGGAAAGGGACGAGGATGGCCGCGCCCTTGGCTGGCATTTGCCGAGCCTCGACGACGGACGCTGGCGCCAGATCAAGGTGCTGGACACCTTGCACGCCGACGCCGGCGCCGACCGATACCGTTCGCGTTGGCAGGCTCGTTTCATCTCCGATTACCGATACCGCTATCACGGCGGGGCTCGCTCGATTATCGGCGGGAACGGGCTGCAGTGTCGGTTGCGTTTTGACTTGCCGGCCGCACCGGCGAGCGGTTGGCTGGCCGTCGTGGCGGATTCGTTTGTCCGGTTGTTGGTCAATGATCGGTATTGGGACGGGCAGGCATTCGCCAGACAGGTACAGCGCTTCGAGTTGCGCGGGCTGAGGCCGGGGACGAATACGCTGGTGATCGAGCCGGGCTGGGACAGTCGGGCCGTCATGGCCGAGGGCAAAGTCTTTCTGGCCGACGGGCAGGTGATCGATTTATACACCGACGCGACCTGGGAAGTTTCGATGGACGGGATCAACTGGGCGACGGCCTGGGAATATGTGGCCCCGCCCCAGTCGCCGTACGGCGAGCCGACATATCCCGATGATGTGCCCATGCCCTCGGTGCTCTGGTATCGACAAACGTTACCGCCGGGAGTGGCGGCCATCGCGGCTCCGAAGATCGACGGCGAATGGGCCGCCTGGCTCGATGGGGAACCGTTGACGTTTCGCGATGGATGGGCGGTGGCCGTACCGAGCGTTACGGGAAGTTTACTCGCTATTCGGGTCGAAGCGCCGATTGGTAAGCATGGTTTATTGGAGCCGGTGCGGGTACGACGCAAGCCTGTTCATCAAGGACTGGGTTCCTGGACCGCGCAGCATCTGGACTGGTACAGCGGTCGAGCCATCTATTCGACGACGTTCACGCTGGAGAGCGACCATAAAGCGGAGGATATTCGTCTGGATTTGGATTTGGGGAAGGTCTGCTGGTGCGCGGAAATCTGGGTGAACGGCAAACTGGCCGGAACGCGGGTCTGGCCGCCTTATCGACTGGATATCACCACACAGGCGACCGTCGGGGAAAACCGACTGGATATCGTGGTCGCCAACCTGCTGGCCAACCGGATGCGCTGGGATATCTTCGACGACGTGGTTGGCGTGGAATGGAACCGCTACTGGCATGATGGTAATATCATGCGTGATGCCTGGTGCCTGGAATCCGGGCTGATCGGGCCGGTACAGGTGGTACCGATGCGGAGGGTGCGTTTAACCGCCTCGGTTGGCGGATAAGCCTTATTCTCTCAACCATAAAATCCATCGGGCGCCGCCGGGCCGGGACCGTTCCCGGATTGTTCGGCGTCCCCTGACCATCCGTCGGCTGTATTCTGAAACACAAGGAGTGCAAGCGATGCGAACCAAACAAACCGCGGGATGTATGATTCTGCTATGCGCGGCCATCTCCTGTCAGACCCCTCCGGAAATCGAAAAGACAACTCCCGCTCCGCCATCGAAAACTGCCAAGGTTGCCGACAAAACTCGCCAAGTTGGTGAATCCTGGCGACACCCGCTGCCGAAAGTCGAGGACTTCCTGGGTAGCGCGCCGATGGAAGAAGGCTTCCGCAACCCACCGCGCATGTGCAGCATGTTGCCGTTCTGGTCGTGGAACAGCACGCTGGTGCCTGACAAGATTCGCTGGCAGATCGATCAGTTCGTGGACAAGGGGCTTTACGGGGCCTTCATGCACGCCCGGGAAGGGCTGGACAACAGCGAAACGCCTTACTTTTCAAAAGGTTTCTGGGATGCGGTCAGGGTCAGCGTGGAGCATGGCCGCAAGAAGAATTTTTACGCTTGGATATATGACGAGGACAAATGGCCGAGTGGGTCGGCCGGCGGAAGAACCATCCAGCGCAATCCTGAACGGAATGTGGCCAAAAGGCTGGCCGTTCGGGAAAAACGCGTCGAGGGCCCCGCGCAAATCGAATTATCCGAGAGCCTTTACATCGTGGCCGGCAAACTCGTCGGAAAGGACGCTCTGGATGCCCAGCCCCTGGTCAATCTGAGCGGGCGGAAAGTTTGGGACTGCCCGGAAGGCCAATGGCTGGTGATGAGCTATCAGCAGGAAACCTCGCACGGCGGCACCACGGGCAGCGAGTCGCCCATCCGCCCGAATTATCTGAACAAGCAAACCGTGCGCGATTTCATCGATATCACGCATGAGCAATACGCGAAACTGGTGGGCAAGGAGTTCGGCAAGACGGTACCGGGGATTTTCTTCGACGAAATCAGCAACGAGCGCGAAGGGCTGGTCTGGGAAGATCAGTTTGCCGAGCATTTCCGGCGGATCAAGGGTTATGATCTGATTCCGTGGCTGCCCGCCTTGACCAAGGACATCGGTCCGAAGACGCCGAAGATTCGTTGCGATTATTTCGACGTATACGCCACGCTTCTGGAGGATGCCTGGTTCAAGCAGCTTACCGAGTGGTGCGATCAACATAACCTGATGCTGACGGGGCACACCCTGGAGACGTTGCAACAGTATTGGCCGGAAGCCGATTATTGGCGGACGATCCGTAACCTGCAGATCCCCATGACCGATCACGAGGATTTTCGCTATGAATATCCGCGCGAGATCAAAATCTGGAAGAATGTGCAGATCGCCAGTATCTGTAACCTTTATGAAAAGCCGCTGGTCGGCGTAGAGTGCATGGGTGGGGCAGGTTGGTCGTTTACTCTGGACAGCGCCCGTTACGGATTCAATCTGCTGGCCGCCCACGGCATCAACTTTTTCGTGCCGCACCTGTTCCATTACGAAATGGATCGGCCGGAAAACATCGCCGACTGGCCGAACAGTTGGTTCTATCAAAATCCGTACTGGAAATACTTCAAGCCGCTGTCCGAGCATGTCAGCCGTCTGACCTATATGTTGATCGGTACGGAGCGGGTCAAGGACGTGGCGGTTTTACACCCGATCACTGATCTATGGGCGGGCAACGGCGGTGGCACTATCGAGGAAACCGTGCCCATGCTCACCCTCGAGCATATCGCCTATGACATGATGGATCCTGATTCGCTGCTGAGGGCCGAACTGAAGGATGGCTGCCTCATAGTCGGGCCGATGCGTTATCGCGTGCTGGTCCTGCCGGCGCTGCAATGCGTTCGGCGGCCGGTGGCGGACAAAATCAGGTCGTTCATCGAGGCCGGTGGAACCTTGATCGTCCACGACCGCTGGCCGAGTGATTCGATGGAGGAAGGGCGGGATGATGCATATATCAAACAGTTGCAACAGGCCGGTGAGGCCAAGGGCATCAAACCCACACCATTGAGTGAGACGGTCAAGCTCATCCTGGCGGCGGTTGATCGCGATATCGAAGTCAACGGCGAGCGGCCGGACCAACTGCGTTACCATCATCATCGACGAAGCGGAAAGGATATTTACCTCGTCGCCAACAACGGCTGGGAGCCTCGTAATTGGCGGGTCAGTTTCCGGGCCACCGGCACGCCCTCGCTCTGGCAGCCGGAAGACGGATCGATCACTCCGATCACCGCGTTCGTGAATAACGGCAAGCGCACGGAAATGAATATCGCCCTCGATGCCCGACAGGCGTATTTCGTGGTCTTTGACCTGGCCAAGCCAGCCCGCCCGGGCGGGGTGGAACTGGCGGTAACGAATCTGCAACAACCTCAAGTCGTAAGCTGGGATACACAGAGCGTATGTGTTGAAGGCTGGCTGCCGCCGGACCAGAAACAAGCCAGTTTCGGGTGTAAGGTCCACAACGGCACGAAAGTGCAAACCGTGGTCGAGCTTCAGCCGATGGAGGCCGGCCCGCAAGCTGTCAACCTCGACGGCGATTGGCAGTTTCTACCGTTGGGTAACCAACTGGATTATGACTGGCGCATTGACGTGGATCGATCGGAACTTGAGCTTCCGGTCATGCACGTTCGTTGGGAGCTGGGTGAGGACGGCGAGGCCCTCGGTTGGCAGAAGACGGACTTCAACGCCCGTCTCTGGCGACAGATCAAGGTATTCGACAAATTTCATCCCGACGAGGGCGCGGCTCGATATCGTTCGCGCTGGTTGGGGCGGTTCATCGCGTTCTACGAGTATTCCGACCCGCGTTCCTGGCAATTTGTCGAGCACCGGGGGCCTTTGCACTGCCGTACAACTTTCCGACTGCCGCGCGGCGGGGCCAGGGCCAAGGGCTGGCTGGCGGTGATTTGCGAGTCGCCTTTCACCCTGAAGGTCAATGACCAGGAATACAAGGGACAGGGCGGCAAGCAGGCGGAACGTTTCGAGATCAAAGGTTTAAAGCGCGGGGTAAACACTGTGACTATTATTGCCGAGAACACGATGAATGTTCTTGCCGACGGCCGCGTCACCTTGCCCAACGGGCACCGCCGACCCATTTTCACGGATGCCACCTGGAAGGTGTCGTCCGATGGGCAAAAATGGATCCCGGCGTGGGAATATGTCGCCCCGCCGGAAAAACCATACGGCGAACCGGAATATCCCGAGGCCACGCCGATGCCCGAGGTCGTGTGGTATCGACAGGCGTTGCCGCCGGGAACAACGGCCATCCATTCGCCGAAGATCGAAGGGCAATGGCAGGCCTGGCTGAATGGCGAGTCGTTGAATTTTGCCGACGGCAAGGCCACGGTCGCGAGCGACAGGCAGGCGGCCGTCCTGGCTATCCGGGTCAAACTGGCCGAAGGGCAACACGCTTTGCTCGAACCGCTGCGGGTGTGCTGTACACCGAGCACCCGGCCGCTGGGTTCGTGGACCGAACAGAACCTCGCCTGGTACAGCGGCAAGGCCATGTATTCCAAAACGTTCCAACTCGACCCGGCATGTAAAAAAGATGATGTTCGCCTGTGCCTCGATCTGGGCAAGGTTTGCTGGTGCACGGAAATATGGGTGAACGGCAAGCTGGCCGGCACGCGAATCTGGCCGCCCTATCAGCTCGATATCACCGCTTTGGCCAAAGAGGGCGAGAACCGTGTCGACATCGTGGTCGCCAACCTACTGGCCAACCGCATGCTTTGGGATATTTTCGACGACGTAAAGGGTCACAAGTGGAACCGCAACTGGCAGGACGGTAACATTCTGCGCGACGCATGGTGCCTGGAATCAGGCTTGGTCGGGCCGGTACGGGTTCTGCCCATGCGCAGGGTGAGTCTGACGGCGAAGGCGAAATGAGCCGGTCGCCCGGACACGTTAGTCCGTGGCGATCCGGCGGGTTTCGGAATGTATATTCATGCCCAAAGGGGTTACCTATGGGGAAAGGTTTAACCCTCGCTAGCCCGCCACGGCGAGGTAAACTGCTTCGGGCTGATATGCGAAACCCTCGCTAACGCGCTTACTCGCTGGCCCGCCACGGCCCGCCTAGGCTGGGCTCCGCCGTGGCGAGCGAGGCGAGCGAGGTAAATTGCTGCGGGCTGGTATGAGGTTTTTATTGTCTCTTTCTCTCAAAACCAAGGAGAATCGTGCAATGTTTAGACCCCTGTTTTTTCTTCTGTCGGGTATGGCCGTTATGGGGATGCTGGGCAATGTAGCTAATGCCTCCTCCTATGATGTCAAGTCTTTCGGCGCTACCGGCGACGGAACGACCAAGGACACCGCCGCCCTGCAGCGGGCGATTGACGCGGCCGGCGCGGCCGGCGGCGGGACGGTCTATTTCCCGGCCGGTAAATACCTGACCGGTACGCTGCAATTAAAGAGCCTGGT
>CAZXSA010000219.1:0-8234 GCA_964642815.1 uncultured Planctomycetales bacterium
CCTTCATCCGTCGTATTTCCACATGGGTTGGATCGGGGATACGGCCGCCAAGGCCCTGGCCCGACTGGACCGCGATGTGCTCGTGCATAAGCCGACCGTGGCGGTGATCTGCCTGGGGCTGAACGATCCGGGATATCAACCTTTCGATGCGGCGAGACTGGAGCAATTCAGGCAGGAGATGGCCGAGCTGGTCAAACGTTGCCAGGCGGCGGGAGCGAAGGTCTGGTTGATTTCACCGCCCTCGGTGGAGGAGGACCATCAGCGGGCCAGAGCGGTGACGTTTCATCGAAACGGCCAGCGTCAGAGCGCGAACCTCCAGGAGCTTAAGTATAACGAAACGCTCGGCAAGTATGCGGCGGTGGTAGGTGAACTGGCGGTGGCGACGGGTTGCGATTACGTGGATTGGTACGGGCAACTGACCGCCGCCCGGGCCGCGGCCCGCAGTCAGGCTCCGCAGACGTTTTTTTCGTACGACGGTCGCATTCCAGCCACCCGCAGCCAGTCGTTGGCGGCGGCGGCCTTGCTTCAGGCCTGGGGGGCGAAGCCGATCGAGGTGTATATCGACCTGAACTGGGCGAATGGAACGACGACGGTTCGAACCCATGCGGCCCCCGAGCCCGTGGCGGTACCGGTGCAGTTGACGGCCGAAGGCAAGCGGGTATTGGAATTGAAGGACCTGCCGATGCCCTGGCCGATGGGCAGCCCTCAGCACGAGTTTTTGCGACCGAATTGGGAGGCCGCCACCCTGTGCCAATACATCCTGAAGATATCCGATCCACCGGCCGGCGGGGTCATCATCGAGGACAGTGGCGAACCGCGGCAGAAGGCGATCATTCCGGCGGAGGCGGTTTTGGCGGGTGTCAATCTGGCCAGTTCCGGCCCGTTGCGTATGTCGTCGGAGGTGAATGGCCTGGCCAGCATGATCGCTCTCAAGAACACGTATCGGTACGCCACCTGGCGGAAACTGGAACTGGAAGCACCCCAGGAGCCGGAGCTCGCCGAGGCCCACACGCGTTTGCTGGATGCATGGAACGCTTTCGCGAGCGGCTATGGGGAGATCGTGCGTAATCGCTCGAAATTCATCGATTTGACCCTGGTTTTGGTTGAAGCCTCGGCGGCCCAGACTCAACCGACGACGCGTCCGACCACGCGGCCGGCGCCTCCAAGGGTGCGTATTTTGCCGCCGCCGGTCGACGACCATGATACGGAGGAGCCGTCGTCATCGACCGCTCCGGGCGAACAGGAAGAAGAGGGTAAATAATGTTCAAAGGCAGTATGGTGGCTTTGGTTACGCCTTTCAGGGATGGCGAGGTGGATTATCCACGGCTGGACGCGCTGGTGGATTTCCATGTCGCGGCCGGCACCGATGTTCTGGTTCCTTGCGGTACGACGGGAGAAAGCCCGACACTCTCGCACGAGGAAAACAACGAGGTGACCGCGGCCGTGGTTCGGCGGGCGAAAGGGCGGATCGCGGTGCTGGCGGGTACGGGATCCAACAGTACGGCCGAGGCGTTGGCCATGACCCGCAGGGCTCGCCAGAGCGGCGCGGATGGTGCGTTGTTGGTTGTTCCGTATTACAACAGGCCTTCGCAGGAGGGGTTGTTCCGGCATTTCAGTACGCTTGCCCGCGAAGTCGATTTTCCACAGGTGTTGTATAACATTCCGGGCCGCTGCGGGGTGGAAATCAGCGTGGACACGATCGTGCGGTTGCGCGAGGCGTGCCCGAACATCGTGGCGGTCAAGCATGCCACTGGGAGTATGGACGGGGCCAGCGAGCTGTCAGTCCGTAGTGATATTGGCATTATCAGCGGGGACGACTCGATGACCCTGCCGCTGATGGCGATCGGCGGGGTGGGGGTGATCAGCGTCTTGGCCAACATCGTCCCCAAGGACGTAAAGGCAATGACCGATGCCGCGACGGCCGGCGATTGGGAAACCGCCCGGCGTTGGCATCGAAAAATGTTTACCCTATCCAAGGGGTTGTTGACCCTGGAAGTTAACCCGATCCCGATTAAGACGGCGATGGCCCTCAAGGGCATGGTAGCCGAGGAATTCCGCCTTCCGTTATGCCCGATGCAGCCGGCCAATCGCGAGAAGCTGATCGCGGCCCTGAAAGCCTACGGCCTGTAGTCGCGGCCCATGACTCGCCGGTCCGGGAACGCTTAAAGGCGCGGTTTCCGGATTAACCTCCAGATAAAAAAGTGTTAGAATACTCCACCCTGATGCGCTGGCAGACGGCGGCGCACGGGTGATGGAGCAGGGCGGTTATGGGCAAGATCAGTCTTACGGTTTTTTTCCCCTGTTACAACGAGGAAGCCAACGTTGAACGGACGACTCGGGCGGCGTTGGCCGCCTGCCGGGCGATCACCGACGATTTCGAGGTCATTATCGTCAACGACGGCAGCCGGGACCGCACCGGCGAGATCGCCGACCGCCTGGCGGTGGAATTTCCTCAAGTACGCGTCGTACATAATAACCCCAACCGTGGATATGGCGGGGCGTTACAGGCCGGATTCCTGGCGGCCGGCAAGGAATGGGTATTTTATACGGATGGCGACGGGCAGTTCGATTTCCAGGAAATCCCCAAGCTGCTGGAGCTGCTGGGCCGTTATGATATCGTCAGCGCGTACCGAATGGATCGGCGCGATCCGCTGGTCCGCAAGCTGAACGCGTTTGCCTGGACGACGTTGTGCAATCTGTTGCTGGGTACGCGCTTGCGAGACATCGATTGCGCGTTCAAGATTTATCCGCGTCGGCTCTTCGACGAGATCAGTATGCGCAGCGAAGGGGCGTTGATCGATGCGGAGGTGTTGGCCAAGGCGACCCGGCACGGCTATCGCATCGGGCAGGTAGGCGTTCATCATTATCCGCGCATGGCCGGGACGCAAACCGGCGCGCAATTCAAGGTGATTGTCCGGGCGTTCAGGGAACTGTTCAAGCTGCGGAAAGAAATTGTGAACGGGCGATGAGGCTTACTCATTTGACGAAGACGATAGGACTCATGGCGGCGGCCGTCTTGCTTGCCGGTTGCGAGATGCCTCCGGCGGCGGGACCGTCTCTGGCCGGGGGACTGATGTATCCGGACGCGCCGGCCGAGGTCCGAGACCTGCGTCAGAGCAACTGGTTACCGGTCAGCGGTCGCATGAGCGCGTATGCCCGCAAGCGGCACCTGCCGCCCGGCTTCGCCCCCCGGGTGTTGTTCGTGGAGGAATTCGAGGACGTTTCGGAGCAGCAGATCATCGGTTGGCGGGTCATCGGTTCGGCGATGGTCAGTCCGGTGGTGCTGGACGGCGCCAAAGGGTTGGAACTGGCCATGCCGGAGGCGGTGGCCGGTCGCTGTGGGTTGGAGAAAAACCTCGATACCACGCCTCTCGCCGGCCGGGAAGTGCGGCTGGATTTGCGTTTTGCCTGCCGATCGGCCCGTCGCGTGGAAGCGTTGGAAAAAATCACCCTTGCCTTGCGGGCTCGTGATCGCGACGGGCGGGATTACGAGATGCCTCTGCCGCTCACGGCCGACGTCACGCCGGGCTGGGAAATTCAGAGCTGGTGGTTGCGTTTCGAGCCGGAATTGAGCTCGTTGACCATCTGTATGTACGGCGAACGGCCGGGGGCGATGCTGACCGTGGACCGGATCGTTCTTACGGAGGCGAATCTGGCGTTTCAGAGTGCGTCAGGCGCAGCCGAGATCGCTCGTCGCGAGGCATCCGCGACCGTGGTGAACGTGTTGCGGGGTGGGGATTTTGAAGTCGGTTCGGACGGCTTTTACGGTTGTCGCCTTGGCCGCTGGCCAAACGGCGAGGAACGGGCCGCCCCGTTGCGCTGGGCCTTTGATGGAGACAGCGTTTCCGGCGACAAGTCGTTGATGATCTATTTGCAGGACGAGGTCGCTCGCGTGGCTTTCGGCCCGTTGGATCTCAATCGCCTGGCGACGGCGACCGGAGAGGGGGGCAACTGGTATCACCTCGGTTTTTGGGCCCAGAGCGAGCGTCCGGTGAACCTGACGGTGGTGCTGCGTACGCGGGGGCGGATCTTGGGGAGGTCGGTGTTTGAAATTTCCGCCGGATGGCGTCGGTATACCGGGCGTTTTTATGCGACGGCTCAATCGTTCGAGCAGGTTCGCGAATTGTCCCTGGCCGAACTGGTTTTCGATTTCGCGAGCGGGGGCGCGTACGAATCGGATCTGTGCCGTCTTGACGCGGTTTGCCTGACCAACGTGCCGTCCGAAGCCGCTTATGTTCGATCGTCGCCGGTTGAATTGGGATTGATCGGGCCGAATACCGATACCGCGGACCTGATCAATCTGGTGAACGAGGGCGAACCGATCTCCTTCGGGGCGCGGATCATCAAGGATTCGTACCAGAAGGATGTCGCCGGGCGTGCGGCGACGGCCAGCGGGCCGGCGCCGGCCATCGCGGAGGATCATCCCGAGCAAGCGGGGGCCGCGGCACCGGTTGGGCAGTTGGCCCTGGATATTCTGGATGCGTGGGACCGGGTGGTCTGGACGCGGACGAGTTCGCCGCAGGTTCCGGCGGGTGTCGTCCACGACGAGAATATCAGCTTGTCGCTCCCGCGTGGATTCTACCAGATATGGGCCACGTTGTGGGACGGCGAGCCGGGTCTATCGACTATTCTCTCGCAAGGCACGCTCAACCTGGCGGTGATTTCCCTTACGGACCCTGTTCCGTTGAATAATATGTTTGGCTTGGCGACGGACCAGGCCAATCTTTCGCTGCGTACGACGCAGTTGGGAGCCGGCTGGGTATATGTGGAGATGCCGGCCAACCGTTTACGGGTGGCGGCCAACGAATACGACTTTGCGCTCTGGCAGGATATCGGCGGGCTCAGCCGCATGGCCCATCTGCAACTGGTGGCGGGTTTGGCCTTGCCGCGCACCCGACCGGTCTGGGAATGGTACGTCCGGCAGATGCTCGTGAGTTACGAGGCGCCGCTCATGGCGGTGGCCTTGGCTCCGCCGGCTATTTCGGCCCAACCCGCGGAGGAGTTCAGCGAACAGCTTTCCTGGCTGCGCGAGCTGCTGGCCGACAAGTTTCCGGATGCATGGTTAATTCGCTACCCATCCGTCATTGACAAGGCGGCCTTGCCCGCGGACTCCGCCGCGGACGTGGTGGGAGTTACGTCCTTTGAGTCGCTCATCCCGGAGAAAAACGAGTCATCCCTGGTTTCCTTGCGTTCCTCGTCGGCGAGCGAGACAAAGCTGGCGAATCTGACCGTTCCCGTGCGGCTGGGGGGGACTTCGCCACGACCGGCGCAGGCCGTGGAATGGTCTTCCCCGGTTGCTCAGCGGCTGGCCGACGCCGTGGATCCGTTGCGTTCGGCCTCGCGCATGGTGCGATCTGTCTTGATTCAATCGCTGGCGGCCGTTCGGCTCATCGGTTGTGACGCGACGGTGTTGTCGCCGCCCCGTTCGCTGTACGACGAGAATCATCGCCGCTTGCACGAGCTGGATTATTCGCCGCGGCCGGCCCTGGTCGCGTTCGAGCGGATGAGCAGTCTGTTGAATGATGCAACCTTGCGCCGGTGGATCGATCTGCCGGGCGGCGGGCATCTGTTGTATTACGAGAAGGACGACGGTCGGGCGGTGGTGGCGGCATGGCGACCTTTCGGGCTTTGCCCCGACCGGTTGGGCCTGGCCGGCGTGGGCGATGCCGTGCGGATCATGGATTGCCTGGGTCAAATCGAGCCGGTCGTGTACGAGGGTGATCGGCGGATCGTCGAGATCAACGAGATTGTCCGCTACATCGTTGCCCCGGCCGAGCAACGGGCCGCGCTGCGGCAAGCCTTGGACGGTTTGCGAACACCGGCCTTGGCGGCGGGTGAACCCGGCCGTTGACGCGGATATGAGGCCGGGTATGATTTTCCATGTTATCCCGTGTATGCCAAGGACATCTGAGAGGAGATAGACCATGAAAAGGATGGGTGCATGGATGCTGGTCGCCGGGGCGTTGCTCGGTTTGGCGGTCGGTTGCGCGGAGAAGAACAATGAACCGGTGACCGTGGCCCCGCCCCAGGAGCCGTTGCCTTCGTTTCCAGAAAATCAGGTGCCGCCCCCCGAGCCGCAGCCGATGGAGGGCGCGCCCCGGGTAACCGCGCCGCCGGTGGATACCTCGGTGCGGGTGGATCCGGCGCCCGAGGCGAAGGCGAAATCAAAACCACAGCCCAAGGAAAATTACGCTCCACCGAAAAAGGCCCAGCGCGTCCATGTCGTGCGCAAGGGTGAAACGCTGCAGAAGATTTCCCAGAAGTATTACAAGACTACGAAGAACTGGCAGCGTATTTACCAGGCTAATCGGGATGTGCTCAAGGACGATCCGAACACGATCACTCCGGGCATGAAGCTGGTTATTCCTTAAACAAACGTAGACCGGTTGGTGGGCTGGTTTGATCGCGCGGTTCGGCCGCGCGATCCCCGTGGCGCAACGAAGGTCTCCATTCGAGCATTCGCGTGAATCCTGCATCGGCGAAGCGAGCAGTTGTCGAAAGCCGCGCGCGGCCCGCCGGATCGTCCCCCCTACCGTCGCGTAATCCCCTGGATAAACCCGTGCAGTATCTTCGCGGCGTGGGTCCGCGACGAGCCCGACTGCTCGAAGCTCTAGGGATAAAGACCGTCGGCGATCTAATCGAATTTTTCCCTTTCCGTTTCGAGCATCAAACCCGGCCACAGGCCATCGATACGCTGATTCTGGACGAGCCGGCCACCATCGTGGGCATGGTGCAGTCGGTGCGCTGTCAGGGACAGTTTCGCGGCAGCCGGGTACAAGCGGTGGTCAGCGACGGCACCGGCAACGTGTACGTCACGTGGTTCAACATGCCCTATCTGCGCGATCGTCTGGAACGTGGGCAGGTGCTGCGCCTTTTCGGGCCGGTCAGCGCGTATCGCGACCACGGGCAGTTGATCAATCCGCGGGTGGAATGGCTGGATGCGGAGGCGGACCCGGCGACCTGGGATTACGAGCGTTTGACACCGGTGTATCGAGCGACGGCCGGCCTGACCTCTCCCCAGATCGCCCGACTGGCCGAGGCGGCGCTGGCGGAAGCTTTGCCCGCGGTGCGGGAGTCGTTGCCGGAGACGTTGCTGGATCGGCGTAAGCTTCCCGCGCGGCGGGCGGCGGTCGAGAATATGCACCGGCCGCGTGATGAGCGGCAATGGCGGGCGGCGCGGGACCGGTTGGCTTTTGAAGAGTTGTTGCTGATGCAGATGGCGGTGGCTTTGCAGCGTCGCTGGGCGGCGGCCAACGCCCGTAGCGTCGCTTTACCGGTCAGCGAGGAAATTGATCGGCGGATTCGCCGCCGGTTCCCGTTCAAATTGACGGCCGCCCAGGATCGGGTCATCAAGCAGATCACCGCCGATCTGGCCCGTGAGCGTTCGATGAATCGCCTGCTGCAGGGTGACGTGGGTAGCGGGAAAACGGTGGTGGCCTTGTACGCCGCGCTTGTGGCCGTCGCTTGCCGCACGCAATGCACAATCCTCGCCCCGACGGAGGTTCTGGCCACCCAGCATTTCGCGGGGATCGAGCGTTATCTGGTGGGCAGCCGGGTGAATCGCTGCCTGCTGACCGGACAGACGCCCAAAAGCCGGCGGGATAAACTGCTCGCGGATATCGCCGGCGGTTCGATGCATCTGATCGTCGGCACGCAAGCCCTGCTGGAGCGCAAGGTGCGTTTCCATTCGCTCGGGTTGGTGGTTGTGGACGAGCAGCACAAATTCGGCGTGGCTCAGCGCGCCGCGTTGCGGGCTTCGCGAACCCGTGGCCCGCAACCGCAACAGGTGGTTATTCCGCATTATCTGGTGATGACGGCCACGCCGATCCCGCGAACGTTGTCGATGACGGTGTTCGGCGATCTGGATGTGTCGACCATCGACGAACTGCCGCCCGGGCGGCGGCCGGTGGAAACGCGGATCGTGCGGCCGGCGGAGGAAGGCCGGGCTTGGGCCGAGGCTCGCCGGCGGGTGGCCGCCGGTCAGCAGGTGTATGTCGTCTATCCGCTGGTCGAGGAATCCGATGCCCTGGATTGGCGGGCGGCGACGGTCGAGGTGCAGCGGGTGGAACGCGAACTGATGCCCGGCGCCCGGGTCGGCCTGCTGCACGGGCGGATGAAAAAAGAGGACAAGCAGAAGGTCATGGCCTCCTTCGCCGCCGGCCGGCTCGATGTGCTGGTGTCCACCACGGTGATCGAGGTGGGCGTGGACGTGCCGAACGCGACGGTGATGATCG
>CAZXSA010000220.1:0-8215 GCA_964642815.1 uncultured Planctomycetales bacterium
GCACGAAAGTATACACTGCCATTTTGGCAGGCGCCACTAAATTTCGGATGCACCCAAACCGGCCGGGGCACGGCCCTGACGCGAGGAACCATCGATTTTTCGGGACGGGACGGCTATCCTGACGCCTCGGAATGTGGAATCGGGAGGCGGCCTTAATCCGATCCGACGGATCGAGCCACCTTGCTGGCTCAGCGACTTTTCGGCCGGGTAGGCCGCCGGCGACCTGTATCGTTGTTCCTTGGAAAAAACAGTCGGGATTTGTCTATGGCCGGCCCCCCGTTCATGGTTGATGTTTGCGGTGAGTTCGCCGAAGGACAGGTTGTGATTCGCTGGCGGGACGAGCCGCGTCCACCCCATGCCGTGCTGGATCAACTGATAATCGACACGTGGGCGCGGCTTTGCCGGCAAAGTCGGATCGAGGGCACATGGCTGTATAACGGCCGTATGCTGCGCTATCTTCGTCATCGGCTGGAAAACGGAAAATTGGTCATCGAGGCCGGCCCGACGGATTACGCCGCCTTCATGGCCACGAATTATTTGAATCCTCATCGGGCCGAAGAATTCGGATGGGAAAATTACAGCCATCCGATCGGTATCTCGGCCACGGTGATTACCGCGGATGGCTGGTTGCTTTACGGGCGACGGAACCGACAGGTCGCGTGCATGGCGGGGTACGCCCACACTTTCGGAGGCACGATCGAACACGAGGAAATGCTCCCGGACGGCACATTCGACGCCTTTGCCGGTTTGCGCCGCGAATTGGACGAGGAATTGGGTCTGAAAGATGACGAGATCGACCGGTTGATTTGTTTGGGTCTGATTCGAGACGGCCGGATTCGACAGCCCGAACTGATCTTCGATGCCCATGTCCGTCTCTCAAAGTCCGATATCGCCAGTCGTATCCATCCCGGCGGCCCGCACGAGGAACATGTCGAGGTGCTGGCCTGCCGCGACAATCAGGAGAGCATCCCGCCATTTCTCCAGAACACGCCACAAATCGCCCCGGTACTGGCGGGGGCCATCATGCAGCACGGCCGATATTGTTTTGGATCGTCGTGGTACGAGCGGGTCGCGAAATATTTCTGAAAAAAACCACCAGGGGAATTTGCATCATCCGGCACATGTATTTTATAGCATCATTATGCCACCAGGAATGCGCCCTTGGCGCATCGATGTGGCGTTTGTGCAATTTCATGGGAGTCGTATATCAGAGTAATGTACGCTAGACGCAACAACAGGAGGGGCAAATCATGCGGTGGATTTTCGGACCACAAGGCACATTCTCCGGGAAGGTAGGCAAGCTGGCCGGCGGAACGCTCGTCGGCCTGTTTTTGTTGACGCTCCCACCCGCCCAGGCGACGCACAACGCGCCACCGGATATTGTACGGATCGAGGAGGACTGGATTCTCATCCTGAACGAGCCGAACGACGCCATGTTCGCGCCTCAGTTTCACACGGTCATGTCACCTTTCGGCCATCTCGATTCGGTTTATCTCCAGGTGATCTGGAATTACTGGGAATATCCCGAATTCGAGCCGGGCGGGCTTCAGATGCAGGCCTGGGACGGGGATCTGATCGAGTATGAAAAAGATTTTCATGGGCAGCAAATGAGTACGAACGCCGAGACCGTGGCCTGGACCCAGGTGCTGGAAACCGACGGTTCGGTGCTTACTTTTCGCATCGAAAACGGCCATTCGGAAACCTGGGGCACCTTCGGTGGCGAGTATATGCAGATTTTCGGCCTGACGAATTTGCCGAACCTCAATCAGTACCGGACCGCGCTTTCGGCGAACAATTCGCTGGTGACCTATGGAGCGAACCGTGTGGATTTATTGGCGATCGCGGCGGTTCGATATTACACCGCGCAGGGTTTGATCTATACGGATTTCATGCCCAAGATCATCGTTCAGGCGGAGCATGATTGATTTTCCAGGAACCAGGTTTGACGCATAGGGTACCTCGGGGTGCGCCTTTGCCTAATGGAGGGATAAACGATGACCCATAGACCATTCGCCCGATATGCTTTACGACGGCGCGGCAACGCCAGCGCCATGACTCTGATTTCCATTCCCGTGTTGTTGGGTTGCGCCGCTTTGGTGATTGATTCCGGCAATCTTTACAATGTGCGTTCCGAGCTACAGCGGGCCGCGGATGCTGGGGCCCTGGCCGGTGCCTGGGAATTACTGGACGATAGCCGGATTTCGGTGGATTCGGGATCATGGGACGGAATAGCCAATGCCCGGCAGAAAGCGGCTTACTACGCCGGACAAAACCCGGTCCAGGGAGTTTCGCCTCAGGTCGATCGGAACGAAGGTAATGCGGCCGACGGGGATATCCTGATCGGCTACCTGAGTGATCCCGATAACCTGGAACAGCCCATGGACATCCGCGACGCCATCTATTTCAATTCCATCCGGGTGGCCGTCCGTCGAGATGCCTCGCGTAACGGACCGATCAATACCTTCTTCGCGAACATTTTCGGAATTTCCTCGGTCAATGCCGGGGCTTCGGCGACCGCCGTTATCAAGGATGGCGTCATTGGTTTTCGGATTCCGGAGCAGCAAGGCGGCGTCAACGCGCAACTCTTGCCCTTCAGTCTGAAAGACACGAAGTGGCAGGAATTACTGGCCGGCACATGGTCGGTTGGCGACAATTATGCCTATGACTCGGAGACCGGCTTGGTTACGGCCGGTTCCGACGGCATTCTTGAGTTGAATTTGTACCCCGGCGCGGGCGCGGAACAGTTGCCACCCGGTAATTTCGGCACCGTCGATATAGGCAGCCCAAATAACAGCACGGCGGACATCACCCGCCAGATCCTTCATGGGATCAATGCGGAGGATCTATCCTATTTCGGCGGAGAGCTGAAACTCGGGACCGCCGATGATCCGCTGATCCTCAACGGGGATACGGGTCTGAGCGCGGCTGTCAAGGCTCCCTTGGAGCAGATCAAGGGACATCCGAGGATTATTCCGCTGTTTAGTTACGTCGGCGGTCCGGGTAACAACGCCATGTTCACGATCGTGGGCTTTGCGGGTATTCGGATCATGAATGTTAAATTGACCGGGGCCATGAACAAGAAAGAGGTTGTCGTGCAACCGGCGGTGGTGGCGGATTCGACCGCGATCTCCAGACCCGGCTCGAACAAGAGCTATTACGTTTATCAACCTCCACGCCTGGTGCGTTGATCCGTGGTAAGTGTAACAGACCGTCCTTTCGTACGGCCTCAGCCAAGCGCGTGTCGAATCGTTTGGCTGGGGCCTTGGTTTTCCAAAAAACCACGTATGACCCCGGTACGGATTTGCCGGCAAGAACGGCATTCACTGACGAATAAGTGCATAACAAACAGGCGTCCGCCTGACTTCTGGGCAAAATAGACGAATCCATCGCGTCATAATAATCACTGTTTATCAGGTATTTCCCTCCTATTTCGAATCGATTTCAAAAATCTCGACCAGATAATCGGCATCGTGACCGTTTGCTCGGCACTCTTTTAACTTGTGGCACGATGCTTGCATAAAGACTCATCGGCATTAGTGGTATAACGAATCCTGCCGGTGAAGGAAAGGCTAGCCTTTCCAGGGTTGAAGTGCGCGCGTAGCGGCTTCCATCGGTCGAGGGCTCGTTTTTTTGTTAATGGGTGATCGTCATGAATCTGAAAAGGTCGAACTGGCTGATTGTACTGGTGTCGGCCGGGCTGCTGGCGGGTACTCCGGTTGCTTGGGCCCAGGCGGATACAACGCCGCCCGGGCAAGCGGTGCAGGAAGCCTTGCAGAACAATCTCAACGTCGCGTGGACGTGCGTGGCCGCCTTCCTCGTATTCTTCATGCAGGCCGGTTTTGCCATGGTGGAAACCGGGTTTACCCGAGCCAAGAATGCGGTCAACATTCTTATGAAGAACCTGATGGATTTTTCCGTTGGATCGCTTGCGTTTTTTCTGGTCGGATTCGGCCTGATGTTCGGAGCGACCGCCAACGGCTGGTGGGGCGGATCCCTTTTCGGCATGTCCGGCATGGTGGGAACCACCGACGGCGGCGGTAAGGAATGGGGATATACGTTTGTGATTTTTCAAACGGTATTCGCGGCCACGGCGGCGACCATTGTTTCCGGAGCGATGGCCGAACGCACCCGATTCATCGCTTATCTCATCTATAGCGCGATCATCTCCCTGGTGATTTACCCGCTTTTTGGGAAATGGGCATGGGGTTCGCTGTTTCTGGGAGATTCCGGGGCCGGCTGGCTGGAGGGGCTGGGGACGGGAGCTTTCTGTGATTTTGCCGGTTCGACGGTTGTTCATTCCGTCGGTGGCTGGCTCGCATTGGCGGGAGCCATCGTCCTGGGGCCGCGCATCGGCAAGTATGGACCGAATGGAAATGGCAAGCCCAAGGCGATATTGGGGCATAACCTGCCGATCGCTGCCTTGGGTGTTTTTATTTTGTGGTTCGGATGGTTCGGATTCAATCCGGGCAGCACGACCACCGGGGATGGCTCCATCGGGCGAATCGCGGTAACCACGAACCTGTCCGGGGCGGCCGGGGCGGCGGCGGCGATGATTACCGCCTGGGTTCTATTTAAAAAACCGGATGCCTCGATGTCATTGAACGGCGCGTTGGCCGGTTTAGTCGGAATTACCGCGCCATGCGCAACCGTCACGCCCGCCGCCGCTATTATCATCGGCTTGGTGGCCGGCGTTCTCGTTGTATGTAGTGTTGTGTTTATCGATCGCATCCTGCGGGTGGATGATCCGGTCGGCGCGGCCAGCGTACATGGGGTGTGCGGGCTGTGGGGAACCCTGGCCTGCGGGTTGTTCAACGCGGAGGCGGCGATCGGCACCGGCCCGGCCAACAGCGGTCTGTTTTACGGTGGCGGTTTCAGTCAGCTTATCAGTCAGCTGATCGGAGCGGGTACCGCGTTCGTTTGGGCTTTTGGCCTGGGTTTGCTGCTGTTCCATGCCCTCAAGGCTACCGTTGGTTTGCGCGTGTCCGCCGATGAGGAGATGCGTGGCCTGGACATTGGCGAACATGGTATGGAAGCGTACAGTGGTTTTCAGATTTTTGTCACGACCTGACCCGAACATTGAATAGAGGAGCCGCATGATATGAAGCTCATCATTGCATACATTCAACCGGAAAAACTGAACGATGTGAAACAAGCCCTGTACCGGGCGGAAGTTTTCAAGATGTCGGTAACCAATGCCCTGGGCTGCGGCCAGCAGAAAGGATATCACGAATCCTACCGCGGGGTGGATTTGGAGGTCAATCTGCTTAAGAAGCTCCGCTTGGAAATCGCGGTCAATGAGGATTTCGTCAAGCCCACCATTGACGCGATTATTTCCGGGGCGCGCACCGGGGAGATCGGAGACGGTAAAATCTTTGTTCTCGATCTGGGCGAGTGCATCCGCATCCGTACCGGTGAAACCGGACGAGAGGCGATCGGGTAGCGTTCCACGATTAACACCGCCGACCCCGCGAAAGAGCAGGCGCCACTTTCGCGGGGCGGCGGCCTTTTTTTAGCCACTTCATTAAAGCAATAGCCGAAACTTCCGGGAAAACATGCCGAGAATCCGGGCCGCGCATGACAAGCAACCGATACCACATTTGGCGGATCTGAGCGTTTAGAGAGTGGAAATCGAAATCAATCCTCGCCGCGGATCATGGTGGTATCCGGTTCGGGCATGGCCGGCTTGGGTCGGCTTTCAATGCCGAGCAGGCCGAGCGCGTCTCGCTCCACGATTTGACGAAGCTGCTCGCGCGGGATCGTCGGAAGGTTGGTGCCGTGACAGAACTGATTGATGCTGTAGAGCGACTCGATACTCTCCGCGGCCGTCGAGAAGGGGAAATTGCTGCCGAACAATAACCCGTCCATGACTCCCGCCTGGTAGGCCGACAACAGCGCGTTGTAGGCATGCCAGGGATGCTTGGGAAGCCCGCTGATATCGGTGAAAATATTGCGGTGCTTGGCAAGCAGGACGATCGTTTCCTCCGTCCAAGGATAGCCAAACTGCGAAATGACGATTTTCAGGTCGGTAAACTCCCGGGCGACTTCATCAATCAGAGCGGGCCGGGCGTATTCCATCTTGCTGGGAGGGGCGGCCTGGGAATCCTCATGGAATATTAACGGCATGCGCAGCCGGGCCACCTCGGTATAGACCCGCATGGCGGATGTGGCCGCCGGGTGAAAATCCTGGGCGGCGGGCCAGACCATCACGCCCTGCAAGCCCAGTTCCTCTTTGGCTCGGCGTAACTCCTGAATCGCCTCCCGTGGGCGGGTTGGGTCGATGCAGGCGAAACCGACCATGCGGTCCTTATGCTGCCGCACATAGTCGGCCACATAATCGTTAGACACCTCCGCCTCAAGGTAATAGCTGCGTAAGGCGAAGACGAACGTCTTATCGGTCGGCTCACTTGCCTGAAAATGGTCCCGCGGCGTCGCCTTGGGTACGTGGCCCGAGCTCTGACCGCGCAGGCGATGACTGAACAGTCCACGGCCCCGTCCCAACTGCTCGGCGGATTCCCATATATGCGTGTGACAATCGATGATCATTGCTTTATCGAAAGGCTTACCGCAATCGACGGATTACCCTTAGTCCTGTACTTCGTCCATTCATTGACCCGCACTTATAGCCAATACAATCGCCGAGGTCAAACCGGCGTCACCTCCGTCGTAAAACTCGATTGAGGTCACGATCCTGGGACCTTGGTCGATCACCGATGGAAACCGCGATTGGGAGAGATACGTCCGGATCAGGATTTTATTAAGCAGGCCGTTTCCGCCAAGGTTCCCGCAGGACCAAGAGACGCATCCCCGAGAGCGGAAAACGACCATGTAGGCAGAATTTGATCATGAATTCCATTGAAAGATGGAATAGTATGAGCGGGGAAGATCAGAGAGCCGATACTCGACGGTAGAATGTTGCTAATAGAAGCAAATATCCATTAAAAATAAAGTTCATTAGGTTCGCAAAGCTCCTTGACAGCCACGGATTGATGTGTTACAAAGTAATACCGGCTTAAGGTTGTTTGAATATTTCGATGACTATGCGTATGAAACGCGGCTTAAACATTTTGGTCATCATTGTTTTCTCCGCCTTCGCGGCGGGGTTGCCGCACGCCGTTCACCTGCATATCGAGCATCACAAGCAATCGGAGGGGGATTCCGGGCACCCATCGCATGATTCCGATATATGTACGCTTTGTCAGGCGGTATTTGCAGCCGCCCAAGCGGAGCTTCCCTCTGTTTTAGCATTTGCCATTAAACCAGATAGCTGGTTCAAGCATATCGAGCCGACCGCTGCTCTTCCCTGTCGGCTGAACCCATCCCTGCCGGCCGTCCCTCGAGCACCGCCGGATTTACCCCCAACCGATCTTGCTCTCCTGTAGTACGTGGAAAGAGTCACGGACGTAACTTCTAACTGAAAAGACATGAACAGTCTTCTCGGATCGTTCGTGGTCATGGCTTTTCCACTCCATTGGTGGTGTTCATATTCCGGATAGATACGTGACTTTTCATCATCGTCCCATGGGCGGTGACCAAGGTCGCGAACAGCATGTTTCGAAAGGATGATCGACATGAATCGACGAGGATTTACCCTCATCGAAGTGTTGGTCGTGGTGGCCATCATTGCTCTGCTCATTTCGATTCTGTTGCCGGCCTTGAGCCGCGCCCGCCAGCAAGGCCGGGCGACCGCCTGTCTCAGTAACATGAGGCAGCTCGGCATGGCCGTCAACATGTATGCCCAGAGCAACAAGGGTTTTCTGGTGGATTACGGGTTGGCCCACGGCGGTTCCGAGAATCTTCAGCGTACTTGGTATACGGCGCTGAAAAAAGATTATGGCAATCGCCTCATTTTGCGTTGTCCCGCCGATGAAAGCCCGTATTGGGATGATCCCTATCCAGGCACGGAGACGAAGCGGCGTACCAGCTACGGGGTGAACGAATATCTCACCGGTCGCGAGGAGGAATACAAGGATTATGGTTGCCTGGGTCGAATTAAGAGGCCGACGACCACGATTATCTTTGTCGAACTCAATCAGCGCAGCGATTATGCGGTCAGCGATCATATCCATCCTGGCAGTTGGGCCATGGAGCCTGAAGATTCTGGCAAGCAGATGGAGCCGAAGCTTCACGCCGGCCGGGCCAATTATGTCTTTGTTGACAGCCATGCCCAGCCGTATCGATTCGAGCAGACTTTCGAGGTTCGAAACATGTGGAAGGA
>CAZXSA010000221.1:0-8208 GCA_964642815.1 uncultured Planctomycetales bacterium
CCTCCGGAAGGGCTTCGGCGGTGAACAAGGCCATTCCGCCTCCACCGCTGAAACCGATTATCGTAATCGGTTGTTCCGGAAACTGTCTTCGATATTCCGCAAGTTTGACCGCCCGTTCGGCGGCCCGTTTTCGATTGCGTTCCAAGGGCAGCAGATTCCGGAAGGTGCCAAACGGACGGTCGCCCCACTGATCGAGGTCTATGGCCTGATCGATCCCGGCGTCGCGGAGTCCACCGATGATGCCGGCCATCGAGGAAGCGGTGCTTTCCACCCCCGGCAGGAGCAGGACATACCCTTGAGACAACTGTTCAGGCCGCATCGGCTCCGGCCGAAAGCAGCCCGATGTGACTGCCCCCAGACCCAGGCTCAGGCATGCTAACCATCGGATTCGACGACGCCACTTTATCAAGACACACATGGGAAAGTCGGCGTTAAAGGTATTGACCACGATCAAAAACTTCTTCTCTCTGAACATCGATGCCCAAGTCCTATATTGTAAGAAATAATTATAACAAAGACGCAATTGTTTGTTAAGTGTTTGGAATGATTAATGTTAGAAAAAATATTATAATATTATGAAAAAACTATAAATCGAGTTTTTACCCTATTTACACTGTACCGTCCAGACGGTATAGTACTGTACCGTCTGGACGGTACAGTTGATTGTCGGCTGGACCGATAGGAGATATTGATGCCAAATACAGCAGAAACCCCTGAGTCCGTTTCCGTATGCGACCGACTATTGGATGCCGCCGAGCTGATCGCCGCGCGGAACGGCGTAAGTAATCTGACGTTGGAAGCGGTCGCCCAGGAGGCCGGGGTGAGCAAAGGGGGCTTGCTGTACCACTTCCCCGCGAAATCAGCGTTGATCACCGCTATTGTCGAGCGGCTCGGTGATCGTTGCGAGTCGAGGCAGGCGACGGAGATTGCGGCCGATCCCCAGCCGACCGGGGCGTTCACCCGCGCTTATCTGGCGGTTCGAAGCAGTTCGCCCGAGCCGGACAGGGAACCGGTACACACGGCCATACTTGCGGCCCTGGGGACCGATCCGCAGTATCTCGATCCGATTCGCAAGCGGGTGGCCACGTGGCAGGCCAAAATGGAGTCCGATGGCATCGACCCGGTCATCGCCAGCATCGTTAGACTGGCTATCGACGGGCTGATGTTGTGCCGGCTCCTGAAAATTCCGGTACCGGAACGCGAGCTGCGCGAAAAAGTGATCGCCAAGCTGATTTCGATGACTCAACCGCAAACAGATGAATCACAAGCTTGATAGCGGACGGATTATTCAACCGTTCCGGGCGCGTTGGTGCCTGGCTGAGGTGTTGCATATGAGAGGTTATATCACGGCTTTGCTTTTATTACCGGGCTGCATTCTGACAGGGTGCGCCGTGGGGCCTGACTACCGCGCCCCCACACCCGAGGTGGCCGAACGCTGGCATCAGGAGGCGACCGAGGGGCTTGCCCAGGGGAATGCCGATGTGCGGGAATGGTGGCGGGTCTTCGATGATCAAAAGCTTTCGGAACTCATCGAGCGGGCCGCCGCCGGCAACCTTGACCTGCGGCTGGCGGTTCTGCGCATCCGCGAAGCGCGGGCGTTGCGGGGCGTGGCCGTGGGCGAGCTGCTTCCGGTGCTTGGCGGGCAGGGCAGCTATCAACGATATAAGCGAAGCGCGGGTGGACAGTTTGCCTTTCCGCAATCGCCCAGCAAGGGCCAGACCTTTACCAATACCGTAGCCCGCGGGATCGCCACCAGCGTGCTGGGGACGGGCTTGGGCAACATTGCGCCGGGCATCCCGGGGGTCACGAACTCGGTCGCCAGTGGGCTGATCGGATTGCTCCCCACTCCCTCCGAGGCGCCGGAAACCGATGAAATCAATCTTCACGCCGTGGGTTTCGACGCCTCCTGGGAGATTGATGTCTTTGGTGGAATCAGACGAAATGTCCAATCCACCGATGCGGCCTTGGAGGCCTCGGTCGAGGACTATCGCGGCACGCTGGTCACCTTGCTCGCCGAAGTCGCGACCACCTATGTCGAGATTCGGACGCTGCAAAGCCAGATCGAGGCCACGACGAAGAATATCACTCTCCAAAAGGAAACTCTCGAGCTGACTCAGGCGAGACTGGGCCTGGATCTGGCGACGGAACTCGACGTACAGCAAGCCGAAACCAATTTGGCGACGACCCAGGCCCAGCTTCCCCAGATCGAGAGCGCTTTGGCGATCAGCATCTATCGACTGAGCGTGTTGATCGGCCGTGAACCGTCCGCCCTCTGGGATGAGCTGATAGCCACCGCCCCCATCCCGCGGACTCCGACGGAAGTCTTCGTGGGTGTTCCGACGGATATTCTTCGTCAGCGGCCGGACATTCGCGCGGCCGAGCGCCGCCTGGCCGCCCAGACCGCCCGGATCGGGGTGGCGGCGTCCGAGCTTTATCCGCGATTCACTCTCTCAGGGAATTTCGGGTTCGACGCGACGAATTTCAATCACGTACTGGATGCCCGTAGCATCACGTATGGATTTGGTCCCTCCGTAAGGTGGAACATCTTTGACGGCCTGCGGAACCTCAACCGGATCGCGGCCCAGGAGGCGTCAACCCATCAGTCCTACATCGTATACCAACGAACGCTGTTGACCGCTTTGCAGGAAGTGGAGAGTTCCCTGGTCGCCTACAAGCGCGAGCAGGTCCGCCGCGACGCATTGGACCGAGCCGTGAAAGCGGCCGATCGCTCGGTCAAGCTCGCGGAAACGCTCTACCGTAACGGCTTCGTCGATTTCCAGAACGTCTTAGACGCTCAACGGTCGCTGGCCAATCTGGAAAACACGCTCGCCCAAAGCCGGGGGCAGGTCACGGTCAACCTCGTGTCGCTCTACAAGGCTTTGGGCGGCGGCTGGTCGCCCGAGGTGAATCCACAGCAACAATACTTGAAGGATAACGCGGACGCCCTCCACCGTCCGGTCGAATTCTTCTTTTCGGGAGGAAAGAGTTCCCTCCCCTGGGACACGGCCCCGGAGATGCCGGGGGAACAGACCATGCATGGCGAGGACATCGCCGCGGAACAAGGTGAAAGCGAGCTTAAATAGAGGTCTTGTATGCGGATCCCATTGAACAAAAAACGGATGATCGTTGTTGGCGGTTTTGTCGTTGCTCTGGCGCTGGCCGGTTGTGACCGATCGGGTAGCGGGGCCGCGCCTCCGGCGGCCGGTCCGCCGGAAGTGGCCGTCGTGACCATGCAACCCGAGCGGGTTGTCCTCACGACCGAATTGCCCGGCCGTACTTCCGCGTTTCTGGTTTCCGAGATACGTCCTCAGGTCAACGGGATTATCCAGAAGCGCCTGTTTACGGAGGGCTCCGATGTCCAGGCCGGCCAGGCACTCTATCAGATTGCCCCCGCGCCTTTTCAGGCGGCGGTGGATAATGCGGAAGCCAACCTTGTGCTCATGAAGGAGTCGGCCGACCGGGCGCGATCCGCGTTGGAAGCGAGTATTGCCGGCGTCACTCGGCAGCAGGCCGTCCTCGAACTCGCGCGGATCAACCGCACGCGGTTCGAGGAAGCGTTCAAGTCCAAGGCGGTCTCCGGTACCGGGCGCGACGCGGCCGTAACCGAGGCGGCCGTGGCCGAGGCTTCGCTGCGGTCCGCCGAGGCCCAGGTGGAAAGCGACCGCAAAGCCATCGCCGTGGCGGAAGCCGGCATTCGGCAGGCGGAGGCGGCCCTGGAAACGGTACGGATCAACTTGGGATACACCCAGGTCACCGCGCCCATTTCCGGACGCATCGGCAGATCGAGCGTGACGGATGGTGCTCTGGTGACGGCGTATCAGCCCATGGCTTTGGCGACCATTCAGCAACTGGACCCTATTTACGTCGATGTACCCCAGTCCACAACCGAACTACTGCGTCTGCGGCGCCGCCTGCAGGATGGCCGTCTGAACGACGACGGAACGAATCAAAATAAGATAAAGCTCATCCTGGAGGACGGCACGCCATACCCTTCGGAAGGAACGCTTCAGTTTAAGGATGTCACGGTGGAGCCGACGACCGGGTCGGTTATCCTGCGCGCGGTTTTTCCCAATCCGGAAGGCATTCTTCTGCCGGGCTTGTTTGTGCGGGCGGTTTTAACCGAAGGCGTCAACGAGCAAGCCATCCTGGTTCCGCAACAGGGAGTCGCCCGCACCCCGAAAGGGGATCCTATCGCCCTGATCGTGGACACTGACAACAAGGTTCAACTGCGGCCGCTCATACTTGATCGGGCCATCGCTAACCGATGGCTGGTTTCGTCAGGACTTCAATCCGGCGATCGGGTCATTGTTGAGGGTAGTCAAAGAGTCAGACCCGGTGCTCCCGCCAAGGCGGTCCCGTTTGGTACTGACGTGCAAGCGGGTCCGGCGAGCGAGCAAACGGCCCAACCGACCACACGGACGAAATAAACCGAGGATTTTATGTTATCAAAATACTTTCTTGATCGCCCCGTTTTTGCCTGGGTCATCGCCATTTTCATCATGCTGTTGGGCGGGCTGGCCATCTACAACCTGCCGATTGCCCAGTATCCGCCTATCGCTCCGCCGGGCATCGCCATCGAATCCCGTTATCCCGGGGCCTCGGCTCAGACCGTCGAGAACAGCGTGACCCAGATCATCGAGCAGAAGATGACCGGCTTCGACGACATGCTTTATCTTTCCGGTACGAGCGATTCCTCGGGCATGTCGCGTATTGAATTGACCTTCAAGCCGGGCACCGATGCGGACCTGGCTTGGGCCAAAGTCCAGAACAAGCTTCAGCTCGCCATGCCCAGTCTGCCGGAAGTGGTTCAGCAATCGGGCGTCAAGGTCAGCAAATCCACGCGGAACTGGTTGTTGCTGGTGGGGCTTATCTCCGAAGACGGGAGCATGAACGGCCACGACTTGCGCGACTATGCCCAGTCCAACCTCGAAAAAGTTCTGTCGCGGGTGCCCGGGGTTGGCGAGGTCGAGGTGTTCGGCTCGCAGTATGCCATGCGCATCTGGTTGAATCCGGATAAATTGACCAATTATCACCTGACCGTGAGCGATGTGATTATGGGGTTGCGGGCCTACAATGTGGAGGTCTCCGCCGGGCAGTTTGGTGGAATCCCGGCGGTGGAAGGGCAACGCCTGAACGCCACGATCGTCGTCCAGAACCTCCTGCAAACCCCGGAAGAATTCGCGGCCATCCCCCTGCGGACCAACCCGGACGGCTCCATTGTGCGGGTTCGAGACGTGGGGCGAACCGAACTGGGAACCGAGTTCTACGATATCGATGCCCACTATAACGGCAAACCCAGCGCCGTTCTGGCTATCCGGCAGACCCCCGGGGCCAATGCGCTGGCGACGGCCAACTCGATCAAGTCGAAACTGGAGGAAATGAGTCGCTATTTCCCGTCGGCGATGAAAGTTGTGTATCCCTACGATACCACCCCATTCGTCAAGGTCGCCATCATCGAGGCGGTCAAGGCCCTGTTCCAGGCGATTGGGCTGGTCTTTCTGGTCATGTGGCTGTTCATGGGCAATATCCGGGCCACGATTATTCCCACTATCTCGGTGCCGGTGGTGCTCCTGGGCACCTGCGCCGCCCTGGGGGCGTTCGGATATTCCATCAACATGCTGACCATGTTCGCCCTGGTGATCGCCATCGGCTTGTTGGTGGACGATACCATCGTGGTCGTGGAAAACGTGGAGCGACTCATGAGCGAAGAGGGGCTTTCGCCTCGGGAAGCCACGGCCAAATCCATGGAACAGGTAACCAGCGCCTTGATCGGCTTTTCCCTGGTGCTCTCGGCCTTGTTCGGTCCCATGGCGTTCTTTGCCGGCTCCACCGGGATCATCTATCGCCAGTTTTCCGTGACCGTGGTCACGTCCATGATCTTGTCGGTGCTGGTCGCCCTGATTCTTACACCGGTGTTGTGCGCAGCGGTCCTCAAGCCGGTGCCCAAGGGACACGAGGCGGCGGAAGGCGCGATCTGGTTCCTACGGCCTTTTTTCATGTGGTTCGATCGCATGTTCAACCGGTTCCGTGATGGCTTGGTGGCCGTCGTCGGCTACTCGCTCACCCGCAAAATACGTTTTGTGGCCGTTTACGTCGCGATTCTGGGCGGCCTCGGTTGGCTTTTTATGCACATGCCGACCAGTTACCTCCCAGAGGAAGACCAGGGAATCCTCTACGCTCAGATCATGGCGCCTACCGGTGCTACCCTCGAACAGACCCAGGCGATCGCCGATGTCGTCCAGCACTATTTCCTGGAAAACGAAAAGGATGCGGTGGACTCATGCATGGCGATAGCGGGTTTCGGCTTTTCCGGAGGGGCTCAAAATAACGGCATGGTGTTTGTCAAATTGAAGGATTGGAACCTGCGCGACCAGCCCCATCTGCGGGCCAAGGCGGTCGCGGGGCGGGCCATGATGACATTCTCACGGATTCGCAATGCCATGGTGTTTGCCTTTCCACCGCCTTCCGTTATCGAGTTGGGTAACGCCACCGGGTTCGACTTCCAGTTGGTGGACCGCGGCGGTATCGGGCACGACGCCTTGATGCAGGCCCGTAACCAACTCCTTGGGATGGCCGCGCAGGATCCGAGGCTGGTCAAAGTCCGCCCCAACGGGCTGGAGGATGTGCCCGAATATCGGGTTGACGTGGATTGGGAAAGAGCCGGCGCTCAGAGCCTGCCCATCACCGCCATCCACACCACCATCTCGGCGGCTTTCGGCAGCGCGTACGTCAACGACTTTATCCAGGGCGGACGTGTCAAACGCGTTTATGTTCAGGCGGATGCTCCCTACCGAATGTTGCCCAAGGATATGGAAAAACTTTATGTCCGCAACACGACCGGGGAAATGGTGCCCTTTGCTTCATTTGCCTCTGGGCGCTGGACGAGCGGGGCTCCCAAGCTGGAGCGTTTCAACGGTTTTCCATCCATAAATATCTGGGGCGAACCGACCCCGGGCCGAAGTTCCGGGGAGGCCATGCGGGCCATGGAGGAAATAACCGCCAGGCTGCCGCAGGGGGTCGGCTATGACTGGACGGGGCTTTCCTACCAGGAGCGGCAGGCCGCCGCCCAGACCGGGCTGCTTTATACGTTTTCCATATTGATCGTTTTTCTTTTCCTGGCGGCCTTGTACGGAAAATGGGATGTTCCCATCGCCGTTCTGCTGATTCTGCCGCTGGGGGTCATCGGCGGGTTCGCCGCCTCGACATGGCGTGGCTTACCCAGCGACGTTTACTTCCAGATCGGTTTGTTGAACACCCTCGGGCTGGCCACCAAGAACGCCATCCTGATCGTTCAGTTCGCGATGTCCGGAGTGGCCCAAGGGGCGGGCTTGATCGAGTCCGCGCTGCAGGCGGTTAAGTTACGCCTTCGCCCGATCGTCATGACTTCGACGACGACCGGCCTGTCCGTGCTGCCCCTGGCCTTCAGCACGGGCGCGGGCGCCGGGGCCATGAACGCCATCGGTACGGCCGTGCTGGGCGGCATGATCACCGGCACCATCCTGGTGGTCCTGTTCGCACCGCTGTTCTACGTGCTGATCGAGAAGGTGTTCGGCAATAAGGTCAGCGCGTAAAACAAACCAGTTACAGCGCATCTGATCGCGAACACGATGACCCGGATAATTCACCGGGGCATATCCCGGCGAACGGGGCGTCACCCTTGATATGTGGATAAAGGCACCGCGTGATCCGCGGAACACCGGTCGCTGAATGTTGAACAGGTCTCCGGCTTTCTTGCATTGTATCTATAAATTCCGCATGATAGGCTGCACATTCATGGAGCAAGGAGCCTGTCGATGCCTCGTGGCGAGCAGATTGAGCGGCATTGGAACCTGCTGCGGATGTTGCAGATTCGCGGAGAGGGCATACCGCTGGCCCGGTTGGCCAAGGAGTTCGCGGTCAGCGAGCGGACCATCCAGCGGGATTTCGAGCGTTTGCAGGAGCTGGGCTTTCCCATCGATCACGAAGAGGACGAATACGGCAAACGCTTCTGGCGGATGCCGCATAACTTCTTTACGAGCGGCCCGCTGGTGCTGAGTTTGACCGAGGCGGTTTCCCTGCATCTGGCCGAACGGCTGTTTGCTCCGCTGGCCGGCACCCACTTCGCCGAGGGGTTCGAAAACATTTTGATCAAGATCCGCGCCCTGATTCCCGCCAAGGCCCTCGATCATTTCGCCGGAATGAGGGACACCCTGTATGTCCGTCCCTTCG
>CAZXSA010000222.1:0-8205 GCA_964642815.1 uncultured Planctomycetales bacterium
CCGTACACAGCCTTTCCAAGGCTGCCCCATCAGCCACTCGGGCACCTCTCCAAAAGAGAATTTTCTCAACTATCTGTATAACCCATTTACCCCGTTTTTGGCAAGTTTTACGCCGTGGGAATTTTACCGTCGATTCAAGGGGCGGTCGGCCGGCCGGCCTGACCGTACACCACAAAAGAGCCGATGGGATGGCCGTCAACCCGTTTCCACCAGGTTGGTGGCGGTTATTAGTGGTCGCCTACGGCTCGCGCGGAGCGATAATTTCCAAGCGATTTTCGCCCGATTGGAGATCCTTTTCCGCAACCAACGGGCCTTTCCAAGGTTTACCGTTCAGGGTGGCGGCGGGTTGCTCGCCTCGTTTGACGTTGATATCCAAGGTCCGGCCGCGGAAAGGGACTTGGCTCAGTGTCATCGAAGGCCATGATCGCGGCAGATGTGGGTCGATTTCCAAGCCGTCGGAGACGGCTTCCAAGCCGAACAGTCCGGCGGAAATGGTCCGCAATGCCCGTGCCGATGCGAGGAGGCAGCCTGTGGGCGTATCCGTCCGCAGCGGCCACGCACAGGCCGCGGGCAAACCAAGGGCCAGCTCCTCACCGGCCCGGCGGGTAAGCTCCGGTATGGCCTTGTCGATCGCCGTTCGGTCCCGCCAGGTCCAGAAGTCTGCCCGAAAGATATCGTGATCTTGGGCACGGGCCGCACAACAGGCGTTCGTTGGTTTCGGCTGGCCGTTCGGTGCGTTGCCGGTGGTTTGGTTGCTACTGGGCGATTCCCGGCGTAATTTGCCGGCCTGCTCCCGCTTACCCAGAAAGTCGGCCAGGTGAGCGCCGCGAACGACGGCCCGGTTGTTCAGGGCGTGCAACTCGGCGGGGGAGATGGTTTCGGCGGATCGCGATGTACTCGGGCGGGTAGCCGGACTTGTGGAGGCAACGGCTTGTCGATCCGGCCGCGAAATTTGTTCGAGAACCGTTTCAATATCGGGCCAGAGTTTTTCGCCGAACTCCCGATCTCCAGTCCAAAGGATCAGGTCAACCGCGGCGATGATCCAGTAAGCATGTTGCCCACGAGCTATGCGATCATAGGTGAGCTTCCTTGCTCCGCCTCCAAATGTGATCGATGCGGGGATCGACTCTTCCAGGTTTTTCGCGTGCTCATGGAGCACGTGTAGAGCGTTTTGGTAAACCGGCCGCAGCTCAGGCGTAAACAGCAGGGCCTCGCGCATGAATTGCACGCTTCCGGTTGTCGAAAGGCGGGGTTGCTCCGGTGCATCCGTGGGCACGGCGATCTCTTCGTTGTTTTCGGCATCCGCCTTATAAGGCGTTCCGACGGGCAGCAGGCGAACCGATTTATGTAACCAGAAACGTGTCAGCCGCATGAATTTGTTTAAATCCTCATCGGGGGTTTGCGGTTGCGCGCCAGAGGTAGCCTGCTCGGCGGCGACGATGTGCTTCAAATCCTTGTCGAAGGCCGCCCGGTTCGTTTCCGGCAGGATTTTCCAGAACAGATCGTCTTCCGCGGCCCCCCAGGCGATCAAGCCTTGCCGGGTGGCGAAGTAGAGCCGAGCCTTGATCGGTTGCCCAGGGGTTACGTCGGCGGTATTTGGACCTTGCACCTCGACTCGGGCATCGGTAAGGATGATATTGTTCAGGTCCGGGTGGTCGGAACTCACGACAACAAAGCCCTTGTCGATCCATTGATAATGCTGAGGATCGGCGGCCGAAAACTGATTCATGTAGTCAAGGTTCGCTTCGCATTCGACATCGATTATCAGCGGTTGTTCATCGCCCCGAGCGTCGGCGGGTCTTTCTCCCCGGTCGATGAGCAGCACGACCCATGGCCATTCCACCGCCGCGAGGAAAGTCAATCGGCTGGTACGTCCGTCGGGTTCAACCAGATGCCGGATGACATGATTGGAAAAGATTTCGTAGTCCTTGAGAGTCCCTTCGGGTTGCAACCGGACTCGGCGGAAGGCATCGGCCGGGGCGGTGACGACGTTTTCGAGACCAAGCGGTTCGAGCCGTACCTGGGCCGTCGCTCGTCGGCCGGCGATCCAAGGGGTGGGGAGATCGGCCGCGGCACCGGTTACGCCGATGGGCTCGCCGGTCGTGTTTAGGTTCGACATCGCGGTTGCGCTTGCCATGAGTAAGATAACCACGCATAGGCTCGATCTTCGTCCGGAAACCCGAATCATTATCGCTCCTTTGGCTTTTCCCAGAGGTTCAATTTCCGATACTTAAACCCATCGTACTCGTCTCAGTATGTGGCGGTTGGGTATATTGCGCCCAGAGGAATGATTGTAAACGAACATCCCTTTTGATGAAAATATCGCGCGGCATCCGACGATTCATTATGCCGGTGTTATTCATCCGTTGGTCCCCATTTCGCCCCCACGATGTCCGGTCTATAATGCCGTACTTGCCAACGACATCGACGGTGTTCGGCATCCAGTTTCATACGCGAGGTAGCGTGATGAGCCGGTGGTTGCCAGACAAACTATCCGAAATCCGGGGTGAGGATTGGAAAATCCGTATGGCCGTCCTCATGGCGTCTGCGGTTCTGGCGGGGAGTGTAGGTCTTTTTTATCGACCGGCCTATCAACTAACCGCATGGCTTGTTTTGCCGACCGATCCGCGACAGGTGTGGGACGAAAGTATGGCCGTTGCCGAACGCGAACCGCAAGTTCGGGTGAAAGCGGAGCCGTCGCTCGGTTTCCTGGCGATGTCCGTGACTACATCCGATGGCTCACGGGGACGCGAACTTCTTGATGGATTGGGTGAAAAAGTCGTGGCAATCGCGCGGGCGGCTCTGGCCGCCCAGGCGGCGAGCCAACCCGTCCGGTCCGCGGAGTATGCCGCATTAGCCCAGGCACTCGCCCCCGATTCGTCCGTGTGCAACCTTTTGGATGCCTCGCTGCTACTGTCCGATGAGCAACGCCACAAGTGGCGCGAAACCTGGGATCGGCTTCAGTCCGACCGGGAACGCATCGCGGCCGCCCTGGCCGAAACGAATGAACGATTGACCGGCGCAACGCGGCTTCCGGGCGCGGCCGGCGTGGATGAGCGGCGCATGGCGGAGATGGAAAAGAACGATCAGCGGCTTACGACCGACCTGGAGGAGCAGCGCGGGCTGCGACAAGCGTTGGCTGATGCGTTGCTGCAGCTCATGCTCGCCGGGCAGGCCAGGCTTCAGAAGTACACGCAATCAGTTGCCGAGAGTAGGCAGGTTTTAACCCAGGAAATGCAGGCCGATCATGGCGAGCAGATTCAGGGCTTTCTGCAAGCCATGCAAACCGCTTTGTCGGAGGGTTCGGCCGCGGCGGAGTCGTTGATCCAATCGCTGGACGAAAATATAACGGCACTCTCGGAAAAGGGAGCGGCCCTCGATCCGACGGAGCTATTGAGCAAGCTCGGCCCGGCCGTCCGCCCATTCATCGATCGGTCTTCCGTGGCCCAGCAGCGTGTTGATCAGGCCCTCGAATCGATCAAGACATCCGCTGATTATCTTCCCGCCCGCCTGGCGGTCCTGTACAACAAACTGACTCGACAGATGCGCGGTACCCAGGGGGCACGGTCAACGGCCGTCGAGGCCGCGCAAGCCCTCTACCTGGCTCAGAACGTGGCCCTTGCCCAGCAGGTGAATCGAATCACGCAACTGACCTCGCGGATCGATGATCGCCGGGCCGAGATTCGCCGTGGCCTGCGGGAGGGCGCGCAGGCCGACTTGGAGGCCCGGCACAAGGCCGCGATGGGACAGGCCGAGGCTGAACGTTCTCGGCTTCAACGCGAATGGAGCGAGCGGCAACAGCGGCTTCTGGACATGGCGGAGAAGGTCATGCAAGAGCTGACCGCCGACACCGCCCGAGATGAAATGCAAAAGCTGGCCAAGCTGATCGATTGGCACCGACGTAACCGCGAGGATTTCGCTCGCCTGCTCGCGATGGACGAAGCCCGCGAAAAGGCTTTGAATGACCGCCCCGGCCCGGCAGCCGTCTGCTACATTCCACCCGACGCGGCCGGCTCCGTTCGTATGACCGGGAACCGATGGCTCTGGGTGGTTCTGGCGGGCGCTGTTCCCCTATTGATCTACATGATCGGCGGCTTGCTGATCACCGCTCGACGATGTTTCAAACGCCAACCGACATTCCATGATCTGGCTTTCTCGGACTTGGAATCCCTGTCCGACAAGGAGCAGGAACCGCCGGGCGCGAATGAGATTCTAAATAGTTCTAGCGAGCCATTGGACGTGGATTGACCGGCCTTTGCCGGTAAAGGACTGGCCGTGCCCATTTCTATTTGCGTAAGGGGGTGCGACGCTGAAATTCCCTGATCTGATCGAGTTTGGGTATCCCGGTGGAGGCCCCGGGAGCCTGTATGCAATGCGCGGCCGTGGCGTTGCCCAGCAGGGCCGCTTCGTTGATGCCCAGCCCCGCCCGCAAACCGGCTAGAAATCCTGCGCACCAACTATCGCCCGCTCCGGTGGTGTCCACGACCTGATCCACGTGGTACGCGGGGACCATCGTTTCCACGCCGCGAGCGTCGCGGCAGAAAACGCCGCGTTCGTCCAGCTTGATGACCACGTTTTTACAGCCGCGGTCCTGCAACGCCCGGGCAATCTCCGCCGGCTTCTCCAAGCCGGTCAATACGCGAGCTTCCGGATAGGAGGGTATGAAATAGTCCAGTACCGGCAGCGCCGGATAGACGTTCGCGTGCCAGGTTTCCAGCGAGGCCGCGTCGGCGTATACGGTATCGAGAAGGGTTTTTCCGCCGGCCCGCTGGACTTCGCGGAGCAGCCGGGCCGTCGGCTCGCCGTCCAGGGCGGGCATGACCATCGTTCCGGTCACAAAGCAGAAGCGAGCCTGCCGCACTTTGTTCAGATCGATGTCCTCGTAGGCCAAAGTGCCGTTGGTGCCCAATGTATGCAGAAAGCTGCGCTGCCCGTTGCTTAAAACGCAGACAAAGGTGTAGGGAGTATGCATGTGCGCATCGCGGACGACGCCGTCCGTGCTGATGTTATGTCGCCGCAACTGCTCGATGACGAAATCGCCCAGCGGGTCGCATCCGACCTTCGCGATGATATCGCAAGGCACGCCCATCCGGGCCAGGGCGATGGAGCAGTTCGTGGCGTTACCCCCCGTGGTCATGGTCAGATCGTCAAAGAGCCGCAATCCGCCCGGCGGAGGGAACTCGTCGATCGTCCGGGCGATCGCGTCCACCGTACATATCCCGATATTGAGAATGTCACTCATGCCGCGGCACCTCGTACAATGTCGCGTAACTCTTCCTGGCGGCCGGATAAACGAACGCATCGCGCTCGCTTAAACCGGCATCCGACAAACGTTGGAAAAGATGGACGTCGATTTCGGGATCGAACCCGTACGAGCGGCGCAGCCTTTCCATTTCTCCCCAATGGGCCAGCACGTGGGTAACACCCCGTGCGGCCAGCCGATCCAGGATGGCCCGTTCGTCAAGACCGCGCCGAACATCCTCGGCCAGCGGATGACGGTTGAACACCACCGCATACTCGCCGGGGGTCCGCAGGTAGAACGTTCGAGCCTCACCGACCAGTAGGACGCGCGAGCCCGCGCTTAGCCGGTTGATCGCCCCCACGTGTTGCGTCCCCGGCCACTGCCCATCGAGAAACCAATCGGTTCGTCCGTAAGCGTCGAGGGGTTCGCCCCCCGCGCGGGTATGATCATAGTAGAGCCCGCCCAGCAGGTAAAGATTGCCGCAGGTTCCGGCCAGCACGATTCCCCAGACCATACGAGTCATCCATTTCGAGCGGGTTTCCTCGAATATGCGGGCGGCCAGCACGATCAACGGCGGCAATAGCACCACCGCGAAGCGGGCGAACAAATGCGTGGCCAGCAGCCAGATGGTAAATGACATCGCGAGGACCATGAGCAGAACGATTGTCCATCGGTCCCTCCTCATGCCCGCGCCCAGGACGGCCAGCAGGCAGAGCCACGGCCCCAGTCGAAAATCACCGACGGTGCGTTCGATGGCTACCCGGCTGATCGATTTGTCCGGCCGCTCGACATCCGCATTATGATGGGCGTATTCCCAACGCTTGTTTAACGTATCATCCCACGTGCCGCTTTTCGCTCCGAAGATCGAGTAGGCCAGGGGGAAGAGCGGGTTATGCGTGTTGATAAGGTTGCGAACCATCCATGGGGATAAGGCTAGCAATGCGCCCAGTCCGAACAGACCTAACGCGACGAAACGTCTCTGCCAGTTTATCCGAAAGAAGGGAGGGAAAAGGCCCAGCGGCAGGGCGATCAGGGGGATGGCCGTGTATTTGAAGCCGCAGCACAGGCCGGTCAGCAGGCCGGCGAGCAGAGCCCAGCGACCCGTTTGTTCCGCCGTCCGTGCCGCCCGAAGCATGGCCGCCATAGCCGCCATGCCCATCGCCAGCATCCCCGGCTCCACGTAGGCGATGCCGGCCAGATAAGCGACCCACGGCGAGACCGCCGCCAGTACGCCCGCCAGCACGCCCGCGCGGGGCGAAAATTCCCGGCTGGCCAGCCAGGCGGCGGCGATCCACAAGACGGCCAGGGCCGCGTTGATGAACTGGGCCATGAAGGCCGCCTCGATCGCATCACCCCGCAAAACCATCATCAGCAGGAAAAGCATTTCCGCGTTCAACGGGAAGTTGCTGTATACGTTGTTCGGCAGAAAGGTGATTTGTCCCTGCTCATAAAATGTTTTCGGGACGGCCAGATGGTATTCGAGCACGTCATACCCGCCGCCTTCCTCCGCCCACAGCACGCCGGGCGGCAGGGTGTTGGCCGCCAGTATCAGGGCGAGGAACGGACCGGCCGCCAGCCAGAACCAGTGATAGCCGGATAACGCCGTGTCCGGTTTCGGCTGCTGCGCACGAAAGGCCCGCAGGTCCAGAACCAGTCGCGTGCCGCCGGCCAACGCCAGAACAATGACCAACAAAAGGGCGGTTGGCTTATTGAGCAGACCGGCCGCCCCCAAGGCCAGGGTGGTCAGCGACAGCAGGCCCACGCCGATGGCCGCGCCGAGGATCAGCCGATGCCTCCAAGGCGCTCTACCAAGCCCGAGCAAGTGCGGCACCCAGCCGCCGGCCAAAGCGGCGGCCGCCAGAACCAGCCAGCAGAGCGGTCCTTCCAGAAAAGCAATGGCCAACGCCACCACCGATTCAAAAGCGACCGGCAGCACCACCAGGGCGAAGCCGACTAATAGCAGCAGCCCCGGCGAAGCCCACCAAGCCCGCGCCGCGGGAGCCGTCGCCGTTTCGGATGATTCGTCACGAATTACCACGCGGATAGGGTAGCCGTTCCCCGCTGATTGGAAAAGTCAGGCCTGCCTCGCTCGCCACGGCCATGCTCCGCCTTGGCGAGCGGAGCCCAGCGGAGCCGGGCCTGGGCGGGAGAGCAAGGGACAATCCTTCCGCTGGAGCGAGAGTCCGTATGTGTTTAGCGACCATGCAATCTGAACCCCGAGCAGTTTACCTCGCCGTGGCGGGGGAGCGAGTGGGTCGATGTGGTATGATGTATCCGGTATCGGAAATCCGCCCAACTCCGGCCCCGCGCTTCCGCTATGGGGTTCGGATGGGCCACGCCCGCGGGTTTTGCATCGTCGCTAAACGTATACGAGATGCAAATCTCGATACAGCAAAGACTGAAATACTGATTATCGCATGTGCTCTCGCCCATATCATTACACGGATAATTCATCAGCCGCAAGAATAAATTTCTTGCATAACCGTTATGCCTTTGATATGCTTGCCTCCATGGTCGTAGACAGAATGACGCCGATGGGAGGCCGGAAATCCACGACCATCGCTAGGGCTCGGAGCGCCCGTTTTTGCTTTGCAGAGTGGCCAATGAGCGAAGGGCAACACATGGAAGGATAAATGTTATCCATGTTATCAGCAAGATTCATTATCGCATTAACGTTAATATCTGTCATGCTCGTAATGTCTGGTGCATTGGCAGAGAACACGGAGAATGAACGGGCGGCGGCCTATGAGGAAATACACCATCGCATGAATAGGCTTGGGCAAGAGAGAAACCTTGCCGCATTGGAGGCGATAGCTCAGGAAATCGAACAGCGATGGGGAGAAACCGATTTAGAAATGTATGTAATCTGCATGGATGAACTATCATGTGAATTAGGGGGAAGAATATTCAAGGAGAAGAATAAAGCATTTGGGCTTTCTCAAACTTTAGCCATGAAAGCTTTG
>CAZXSA010000223.1:0-4662 GCA_964642815.1 uncultured Planctomycetales bacterium
ATTCCGTGATTATCGGGGCGGGGGTGTTGGATACGCTGGGGTCGCGGGTCGGCCGGATCGTCAAGGGGCGTCGGGCTTTCGTGGTCACCGATGAAAACGTTGGCCCGCTGTACGCGGAGCAGACCTTGGCTTCGCTGCGACAGGGAGGGTTCGAGGCCGCCGTACAGGTCGTGCCCGCCGGCGATGCGACCAAGTCGCTGGAAACACTGGCGAAGCTCTACGACGCGGTGGCCGAGGCCGGGATCGATCGCACCTGTCCGGTGATCGCCCTCGGCGGCGGGGTGGTCGGTGATCTGACCGGTTTTCTGGCGGCCACCTGGATGCGCGGCGTGCCCTTCGTGCAATGCGCCACCACGGTCGAGGCCGACGTCGACGCCAGTGTGGGCGGCAAGACGGCGGTGAACCATCCTCGCGGAAAAAACATGATCGGCTCGTTCTATCAGCCCGTGCTGGTGCTGATCGACACGGCCACGTTACGCACGTTGAGCGAGCGGGATTTCCGTGCCGGACTGGCCGAGAGTGTCAAACATGCGGTGATCCGCGATGGCGAATTTTTCACCTGGCACGAGGAGCACGCCGACACGTTGATCGCCTGCGATCTGGAGTCGCTGGGCGAACTGCTGGAGCGTAACGTGCGGATTAAGGCGGAGATTGTCGCCCAGGACGAGCGGGAGGTGACCGGGGTGCGGGCCCTGCTGAATTTCGGGCATACCATCGGCCACGCGATTGAGACGGGTATGGCCCGGCGAGGCGAGCCGTGGCGGCATGGCGAGGCCGTTGCCACTGGCATGATCGCGGCGGCGCACATGAGCGTGCGGGCGGGGATGTTGGATCGCGCATCGGCCGAGCGGATCGCCCGGCTGGTCGAACGAATCGGTTTGCCCGTCACCGCGCCGCTGGCCGCTGCCCGCGACGAAATGTGGCAACTGATGCGACTCGATAAGAAATCCGCCGCCGGAAAGATTCGCTTTGTTCTGGCCGAGCGCCTAGGCCACGCCATTCTGTGCGAGCAGATCGAACCCGCCTGGATCGAGGCGGCGCTGGATAGTGTTCTGGTTTGAGACGCGGGGGGATCTCGCGCAGAGACGCCAAGACGCAGAGATGAAGGGGATTTCGTTCCGATCGACGACGCAGGGGGGTAATGGAAGGGCGGAGTTTCTAATTGGCAAAGAGGGTGCAATCATGTTTGGAAGCGGCGAACGTATGAATCAATTCGGTCGCCGGGGTGGTCGAGGGGCACGCCCTTATCTGATTATGTTGAAGGTCATCTGTGTCGGCCTGTTTCTTGGCGGGTTGGTGAGTTTTGTAATACTCGTGGCAGGTCGGCCGGTGGACGCCGCTCCCGAGCAGTCCGAGGCCTTTGCGGCCTTAACCCACCGGATGTATGGCCGGCTGATCGTACCGGCGGTTATCGGTGCCGAGGTGACGGGCTTGTTGCTGACCGCCTCGATATGGCGGGTGATGATCCGCATGCGCTGGTTCCGGTTGAAAATGCTTATTCTGCTGATCGGTTGCCCCGGCCTGCATCTGTTTATGGTAAGTCGATTGACGGCTTTCGACGAGATGCTTAGAGCAGGGTTCGATCAGGCGCGCGCCGTGGCCTTGCATACGCAAATGCTGGCCGGAACCGCGGCGGCGATTGTCTACGCCCTGTTGATGATCTGGCTGGGACGGATTAAACCGCGCCTCGGGCAGGATTACGGGCGCACCTTCACCCGTACGGCGGACGGTCATGAAAACTCATGAGACGGCCGGGTCTTTGCGGAATTCCTCTTCCAGAATCGCCACGATTTTGGCGAAGTGCTTGTCCAAGGCGCATTTGTTCTGCGCCCGGTGAGCGCAGTAACCCTCGTCGTCCTGCATGCAGTTGGAGCAGACCACTTTCCGGACACGATCCATATAAGGCTCGATCGAATAGTCGCGGATGCCGGAGATGACCTCGATGATCTCGTCCAATCGGCTCATCAAGGGGCGACATTCCAGGGGCACCTTGCCCCCCGGCTCGTCCCAGGGATACTGCGTACAGATTTCGTCCAGCAGCCGTTGCTCAATCCGCTCGCGAAGGTTAGGCATGAGAGACACCTCGTTGTAAAGTATGCTACTATTGTATACGGCATTACCCTTTCGGACCAAACCGGAAAACGGTAAATGGGGACGGAAAGGGGCTTGACAGACTTCTCAAAATTGCTAATAATAGGAATAAGTAAACATGCCCCGTACAAAGGTTGTTTTATACCAGGAGGACAATGGAAGCGTGTCGCTTCTGGATTGGCTGGATCATATTCCATCCAAGGCGGTGGCCAAGTGCCGGGTCCGTATCGAGCGACTAGGTGAATGCGGGCATGAGCTTCGTCGGCCGGAAGCGGATTACCTGCGGGATGACATTTATGAACTACGTGTCAGCTTTCAGGGTGTCCATTACCGCGTGCTCTACTTTTTTCATGATGACATGGCTGTCGTACTGACCCACGGGTTGATAAAGAAGCGCGAGGTTCCGACTCGGGAGATTGATAAAGCGATCGAACGAAGACAGAAGTATAAGGCCAACCCCCTAAAGCACACGCATCAGGAGCCGTGAATATGGCCCGGAAACGAAAACCCACGACGGACGCGGCCGAAATTCTGCATCGGCGCTACTTTGAAGGAAAGCCGGAGCGGCTGGCCGAATTAGAGGAGGAACGTGCTAATGCCGATGTCGCCCGTAAAGTCTATCGCCTCCGTAGGCGTGCCGGACTGACCCAGCAACAGCTTGCCAAACTTGTCGGCACCACGCCGTCCGCGATCTCCCGTCTGGAGAATGCCGATTATCAAGGCCACTCTCTTTCAATGCTTCGCCGTATTGCCGCCGCTCTGAACAAGCGGGTCGAGATTCGCTTCGTACCGGCCAAAGCGGATCCTGTGGAGGTGTAGTTTATCCTCATCGCGGCATTTTGCGGTTCTCAAATTAACGGTATACACCCTGCCCTAGCCCAAACGATTATCTTAATGCGGAAAACCGTCTTAATCGTTACCCAACGCTCTGGCCAGCAGTTCGGCCATGTGCAGCGGCTCGGCCTTGGTCAAATGGGTGATCTGGTGCCGGCAACTGGTCCCGGAGGCGACCATGTGCGTACCGGGTTCCAGGGCGTTGATCTGCTCGACCAGGGGCCTGGCCACGTCCTTCGATAATTCATACTTATCGGCCATCATGCCAAACGCGCCGGCCATCCCGCAGCAGCCGGTCTTCAGCATCTGTACGTCCGCATTCGGAACCATGCCGGCCAAGGCGGGAAAAACACTCGCGTTGGTCAGGGCCTTTGAGTGGCAATGCCCGTGAATCGCCACGCGCATCGCCCCATTCTTCTTGAAGGGCAAGGCATTCGGCTCGCGGCGCAGTAACTCGTAAATGAAATGCTCGAACAGCACGCAGCGTCGAGCCACCTTTTCGGCGCCGGGAATCTTCATCTGCACATATTCATCCACAAACATTGAGTAGCAGGACGGCTCGAGGAAAATGATCGGCTCATCGCCGCCGAGGGCGTTGAACATCTCCACATTGTGTCGGCCGAGGCGCAATACCTCATCCAGCACGCCGCGGCTGCACGCCGGGCGGCCGCAACACTTGCGCTGCTCGGCCAAGGCGACACCAAACCCGGCGGCTTCCAGCACCCGTACCGCCGCCCGGCCGATATTCGGCTCGTTGTAGCGGACCCAGGTGTCGTCCCAGAGGATTACCTTTCCGCGCCGGGCCTTACGCCCATTAGCCGCCGAGCGTTTTTTGAACCAGCGATCGAAGCGTTTGGCGGCATAGAGCGGCATGGGACGCTCGCGCGTAAAGCCCATCATTTTATTCATGATCCAGCCGGTGATGGGTATCTTTAATACCCAGTTGGAAAGCGGATAAAACGCGGTCCCCAGCTTGCCCAACAGATCGGAATGGGAGATGACCCGATCGACCAGCGGGATGCCGTCGCGCTTTTGCCGGGCGTGGACCAGTTCCGCCTTGAGCAGGGTCATATCCACGTTGGACGGGCACTCAGTCTTGCAGGCCTTGCAGCTCAGGCAGTAATCCAGAGCTTTGGCCAGTTCGACAGAGCCCAGCGCGTCGCCCTCGCCGAGACGGCCGTCCAATACGGCGCGGATGGTGTTGGCCCGGCCGCGGGTGACCATGATCTCCTCGCCCGTCGCCTGGTAGGTTGGGCACATGGTCGGCGGATCCTTGCGACACTCGCCACAGCCATTGCATTGCTCCAGATTGCCGACGAACGAACCGTCGCGTTCGACAAAACCGTAAATGCTCTCGAACGGCGGGACGATCCTGTAGAGGTCGCCATAACGAAGGTTCGTGTCGATCTTGTACCCCTTGCCGGGCACGATCTTGCCGGGATTCATCACGTTCCTGGGATCGAACAGTCGCTTGACTTCCGCGCAGGCGGCGTTCAGGACGGGGCCAAGATGGTCGGGCATGAATTCGGTGCGGGCGATGCCCACGCCGTGCTCGCCGGCCAGGCTGCCTTTGAATTGCAGGCAGAGAGCGGAGACTTCCTCGGCCAGCTCGCGGTAGATTTTGATATCCTTGGCTGTGTGCAGGTTGAGCTTGGGCCGCACGTGGAGCAGGCCGGAGGCGGCGTGGCCGTAATAGGATGCCTGAATCCCGCGCGACTCGAAAATCTTCCGCAGGCT
>CAZXSA010000223.1:4762-8182 GCA_964642815.1 uncultured Planctomycetales bacterium
GGTTCCAGATCGAGTAATTCCACCGTGGCCTGCATGGCCTCGGAAACCGAATCAAAGAAAATCAAGCCGACTTTCTTCCTCGGGGGTACGGGCACGAGGTTCAGGACGGCCGACATGATCCCGGCGAGGGTGCCTTCGCTGCCGCCGATGATCTTGGACAAATCGCCCTTGTTGGCCAGGTAGTAATCGAAACCGTAGCCCGGCCAGCGTTTATTTATCTGGCCGGCGGGCATGCGCCGGCGGATTTCGTCGGCGTGGCGGTCCACCAGTTGGTCGAGCACGATGCGTCGATCCGCCAGGTTGTCGTGCCCGCGGCCTACGGTCGTGATCGTGCCGTCGGCCAGGACGATTTCCAGGGCGAGCACGTGATCGACGGTCGTTCCGTAAATCGGCGTATGCGCGCCGGAGGAATTGTTGGCGATCATGCCGCCGAGGGTGGCCCGACTGCTGGTGGCCACGTCCGGCCCGAACCATAGGCCGTGCGGTTGCAGATAATTGTTCAACTGGTCGAGGACCACTCCGGCCCCGACGCGCACGGTCCTGGCCTCGCGATTGAATTCGGTGATCTGACGGTTATAACGGGCGAAGTCGATGACCAGCCCGTCGCCGATGGCTCCACCGGCCAGGCCGGTCCCCGCCCCACGCGGGACGAGGTTCAACCCGTGATCGGCGGCCGCTCGGATCACCTCGGCTACCTGTTGGGCCGTTCGCGGAAAGGCAACGCCTTCCGGCACGATCTGATAGATCGACGCATCGGTCGCGTAAAGTTGTCTGGTTAAATCGTCAACACGGATTTCGCAGTCACCGGCGTTGGCCAGTGTGCGCCGCAGCGCCTCATTCATGACCGAAACACTCCTAAAAACCATCCCCGACCGTCCCGGCATTATAGCCGACAACCGGGGGCACCCGCGACTCGTGCGACTTGTCCTTGTAGTTTTGGTTTTCTTTTGATACGATAACGCCTATTAGAATGGAGCCGGTCAATGCAGTTGAAACCTCAATACCTGGTCAATGATCGTGGGGAACGAACCGGTGTCTTGCTGACAGTGGATGAGTTCCGCCAACTCCTGGAGGCCGTCGAGGATCAAATCGATACCGCTGATCTTGACGAGGCAATGTCCGCCGATTGTCCAATTCACGCTTATGAGCAAGTTCGTGAGCAACTTCGCGCTGAGGGCAAATTGTGAGCTACCGCTTGCGGATCAGCACTCGAGCGGCTCAGGAGTTACGGAAATTGCCCCAGGAAATCATCGTTCGCATTGATCGACAGATTACCGCTTTGGCCGAGAATCCAGGTCCGCCAGGATGCAGAAAATTGAAATGTCGCAAACCCGAAGGCTGGCGTATTCGTGTGGGCAATTATCGCATTTTGTGTCATGTCGATGAACCTTCCCGGGAAGTTACGGTATATCGCGTAGGTCATCGACGCGGTATCTACAATTGACTGAAACGATGAATATTCCGACGAGCCTTGCGTGTTGTCCATGATCTACCGCCGAACCAGGGCCACCCAGTGACCTTTGCCCGGGGCTTTCAGTTCGATCGTATCACCAGCGGGCGCGGCGGCCTCTTGCCAACGGCTGTTAGCGATATCGAGCCATCGCAGGGTGAATGGTCCTGAGGCCTTTTCGCCGAGATTCAGCCTGACCTCGCCGCCATCGGGGAAATAAACGGCGTATTGCTTACCGTCGATTAAACTGAGATAAGCCTCGTTCTCGTCTCGGTCGGTCAGCCGTCGGCTTTCCGCGTCGGGCAGGGCGTGCAAGATATCGAATTGCTCCAGTAGCATCCGAGCGCTGCGCAGGTGAGTTTGGGCACGCTCGTTGAGGCCCTGCCCGGAGGGCGGGCGATGGAAGCGGATCGAGGCCGCTCCACCGATTAATCCCCGCCAGAAACGTTCTACTCCGTCGCGGTCACTTCCGAATTGCCCGCTGTCCGCTCCGTAGATCTTCACATGGTTCACCGGCCGGGGCTTCTTGGCTACATACTGTAAAACCCATTGCAGGTTGTCCCAATGCCGCTGTCCCTTGTTGTGATTGTTCTGGGAGATATCGATAAAGGAATAGGTTTCAGGATGGTCCAAAGTGCGGCGATGGGTGGCGTCCTTGATGTTCCAGTTGTCCCACATTTCCGTGGTATGGACCTCGACACCGGCCTCGGCGGCCTTGCGGCGGATATAGTCGGACCAATACGCGCCCCACTCGGCCGTCGCGCTGGTTTCATTATCCATGCAATAAAGCACATTAGGGTAGGGTAGAGAGATGGCCAGCATACGGTCCACCTGGGCGTGCTGGTATTTCAGTAGCGTCTGGTTGTTGTCATGGGCCGGGATGGAGCGGAAGAAGGGGTTGTCGTTACTACCCGGATGCCTGGGATATTCGTCCCGCAGGCCGGAGCTTTCCGGCGTGTAGTTGACGTTGTTTGCCGGTCGATAGGGATTGGCCAGCCACTGCTCGCGGGCGAAGTCGAAACGGTCCCACACCTCGATTTGCACGATAATGTCCCGCTCGGCGGTCAAACGGAGCAACTCCTCGAAACGTCGAAAATGCTCCTCGCTCAAGCGCTCGAGATCATACTTGCCGTCGGGCAACCGATGGAACGGCCAGATATTACCCTCGTCGCGCGAGCTCATCGTGTTGCGTATGTAATTGCCGCCCACCGAGGCCAACAAATCCAGATGCTCCTTGAGGTCGGGAATCTGAAACAGGTTGTCCTCCTTGGATCCGCCCAAGAGGACCACCGGCTTGCCCTTGTATTGCCAATAGCGCGGATTGGCGGTCCAGGGTTTAATCCGATCAGCGGCGGACGTCGACTTGGGGGTGGACGTGCCTTGCGCCCATCCGGGCGAAAGCGCCGTGAACAATACCGCCAAAGTCATCAATCGGTTTGCTGTCATGGGTATGCTCCTGAATCTTGTTACCGTTCCCAATCGAAAGAACCGCTCCGCAAGCAAGGATAGGCCGACTCTTATCGTGACGAGCATATCCAAAAACGAATCCGTGGGAAAGTAAAACGCCAGTTACAGGCAAGAGCGACCGGCGTCCGACGCGCAGAAGCCGGCGTATACGGAATTTTTCGGCCGTAGGGGAGCAAGATTGGTACTGGAAAGCGGAGTGTACCTAAACCCTTACCACGCAAAGTGGGAGAAGGCCTTGTTGGCCTCGGCCATACGGTGGACGTTTTCGCGGGTGGTCATGGCCGCACCCTCGCGCTTGTAGGCGTCGACGAGTTCCTGGGCCAGGGCCTCGCACATGGGTTTACCCTTGCGGCCGCGGGCGGCCTCGAGAATCCAGCGGATGGCCAACGACTGCTGACGACGACGGTTGACCGGGATGGGCACCTGATAGTTGGAGCCGCCTACGCGTCGGCTGCGGACCTCGATCTCCGGCTTGACGTTATTGAGGGCCGTCTCGAAAACCT
>CAZXSA010000224.1:0-8172 GCA_964642815.1 uncultured Planctomycetales bacterium
CATCGAGCCGGACACGTCCATCATGTAGACGATCAGGGCGTTGGACTGCGGCTTGAGAATGGTTTTCCAGCTTCGATATTGTTTGTCCCGACGCTCGAAAAGAATCCGCGGGCGCCGCGGGTCGTAAATCCCGCTGATAATCTGGCGTTTCAAGGCCCGACGAAAGGTGCGTTTGAAATGGCGGAGTGATTCCGGTCCGGTCTGACGGATGCCGCTGTAGCGTTCCTTTTCGGCGGTGATACGGTGTCTACCTTTCGGCCGGATGCGGGGTAGTGCCAGTTCCTCGCCAAGGATGTCGGCCAGTTCATCAAGGGAAATATCGACTTCGAGAATATGCCGGCCCGGCTCGGTACCGCCCGGCCCAATTCCCTCCCCTTCGGTATCGATGGGTTGGCCGGCCTTGGCATCGCCGCTGCCCACGCCCGCGTCATCGTTACTGCCGTAGCGAAAGGTGGGAATGTCGATACCCCGGACGGGGATACTGATAAGCTGCTGCCCCTCCCTGCCGATCAGCTCGCCGCGGGTCAGGAACTTGCGCAGATCCTCGCGAATCCGCCCCTTGACGATGGCCCGAAACCGCTGATGGTCTTTTTGTATCTTCAAGAACACGACCGTCACCCCCCATGCCCTTTTATTCCTCCTCTTTACTGTCCCCGCGAGCAAAAATGCTAGCCACGTAGTTGAGCACGTCGGTCGCCGACGTGTCGTTGTAACCGAAATACTTGATCAGCCGCTGTTTGACCACGTCGATCTTCGCCTGAGTCTCGTCGTCCACCACCCCGCTGACCACGTTTTTCAGCTTGATGGTGTCCCGCTGGTCCTCGAACAGCTTGAGTTCGAGGGCCTTGTGCAGCCGGGCGTTGGTGTGGTATTCGAACTTCTTGCCGTCGAGGGCCAGCGACCCGATGTAATTCATGATCTCCTGGCGGAAATCGTCCTTACGCGAATCGGGGATGTCGATCTTCTCCTCGATCGAGCGCATCAGCCGTTCGTCCGGTTCCTCGTCCTTGCCGGTGTACTTGTTCCGCACCTTCTCGTGCTGCGTATAGGCCCGCACGTTTTCGATATAGTTGGCGCAAAGCCGGGTCACGGCGTCCTCGTCGGCGCTGATGGCCCGTTGCACCTCGGTTTTCACGATGTCCTCGTACTCCTCGCGGACTACGTTGAGCAGTTCGCGATACCGTTTCTTCATTTCCTCGTCGGAAAGCAGGCTGTGGTGATCCAACCCGGCCTCGAGTTCGTTCATCAGCATGAACGGGTTGATGCATCGGTCATCCATGGCCTGGTCGGCCACCAGGCAATTGGATACCTTGTCCTGGATGTAACGCGGGCTGATCCCCTGCATGCCTTCCCGCGGGGCTTCCTCGCGCAATTCCTTGATCGAGTCCTCGGTAAATCCGGGAATGCTCTTGCCGTTATAGAGTTTGAGCTTTTGCATCAAGGCCAGTCCGGCCTTTTTTGGCTCCTGCAACCGGGTCAAGACCGCCCACATCGAGGCGACCTCGATGGTATGCGGAGCGATATGGATACCCCGGATGCGTTCCTTGTTGAAATCCTTGTCGTATATCCGGATTTCGTCGGCCAACCGGGTGTTGTAGGGCACATCGATCTTGATTGTCCGGTCCCGGAAGGCCTCCATGAGTTCGTTATTCTGGAGTTTGCGATATTCCGGCTCATTGGTGTGACCGATGATGACCTCGTCGATGTCCGTCTGGGCGAATTTCTTCGGCTTGATAGTATGTTCCTGGGAGGCCCCCAGCAGATCGTACAGGAACGCGACATCCAGCTTCAGCACCTCGATAAACTCGATCAGTCCGCGATTGGCGATGTTCAGTTCCCCGTCGAAGTTGAATGCCCGCGGGTCGCTGTCCGAGCCGTATTCCGCGATCTTGCGATAGTTGATGTCCCCGGTCAGTTCGGTGCTGTCCTGGTTTTTCTCGTCCTTCGGCTGGAAGGTGCCGATCCCCCGCCGATCCTTTTCCGACAGAACGATCCGCCGCACGACGACGTGATCCATGACCTTGCGCCAATCGCCGTTGTATCGAAGCAGCAGATCGTCATAGGTCTTGCGACAGAAAGGATCCAGATTGCCCTCGATGCGAATTTGCCGACCTTCGGGAAGATCGGAATTCAGCCGTTCCAAAACCGCCTCGCGTGCCTCCTGAGGAATCAGTTTCAGCGGTTCCTCGTGCATCGGGCAGGGAACAATCATCGGCTGGCCGGCCTCATCCTCGAGTTTCCAGGCAAAACTATACAAGGCCCCCTCGTCCAGCCTGGAATAGTACTCCAACCCTTTTTTAAGCAGACGCACCAGCGTGCTTTTACTCGAACCCACCGGACCGTGCAGCAGCAAGATGCGCCGTTCCGTACCGTATCCGGACGCCGCCGACTTGAAGAAATCCACCAATTGCATCAACGTCCGGTCCAGGCCAAAAATGGCGTCCACCCCCCGCCCCATCGGGTCGCTGAAAAAATGGTACTTGACATAATCCTGCTTGAGGAAGGTATAGCGTTCATACCCGAAATGCATGATCATGTCGTAGATACGCTGAAAAGCATTGCGGGCCAAACCGGGATTCTCTCCCACCAATTTCAGGTATTCGTCGAAGGTGCCTTCCCAATGCAGGTTGAGAAAACGTTGCTGGTCGATATTTTGGTTGACCAACGCCAGCAGTTCCTCTTTATCCGCCATGACAAAAAACCTCCCATGAAGGACGAGGGGCCACGGCCAAGCGGTTTCTTTTTCCGCGGCCCGGTCATGGATGATATCCCTACCGTTTTCGACCACCCCCCCGTGCTTCTTATTCGGATGTTCTTCCAGTTATGTGGTTGCGGAGTCAACGGCCGCCAGTGATCGGACCTACCATTCGATATTAGGCCCCGATAATTCCGAAGTCAACGAACGCATTTCGCAAATCTTTGCGCAATATGAAGATATAAATGTCACGATGCGGAACTGCTATCGATAGCACCAAAGTGATTATCGGAATACGTTGATGAGTTTGATTGGTTTTTTCGGGCGGACCGAGCCCGGTGATTCATGAATAGGGCGCTATCAGGCCAATAACGCTCAGGGCAAATCCCTTAACCGGACGCCCCATTCTTTCCAAGCAGTTCGGTTGGCAGAGGCTTGGTACATTTGCATTTGGGATATTTGCTGCATCCCAAAAACTTGCCGGAACGGCCCTCGCGAATCATCATCGTCGCCCCGCATTCGTCGCAGGCGATTTCGGTTGGGATGGGTTTGGCCCGTTGCGGCGGGGGCATTTCGACTTCTGCGCGTTTCTTAGCCTCACCGCGCAGGTTGACCGAGCACTTGCATCGTGGGAAGTTGCTGCAACTGAAAAAAGGACCAAAACGGCCGGCCTTGAGCGTCAACTCATGGCCGCACTGCGGGCAAGATAGTGGTCCTTCCGGCCATTTTTCCACCACCGGCTTGCCGGTCCGGGTCAAGGCGAATCCCGGTGGCAGGGTTTCGGGGGTGGCCCCATCGGAACCCTTCTTTCCTTTCGAGGTCGTTTTACGGGCCTTGGTCGTGGCCGCCGCCTGAGGGCCGTGCTCGGCAGCCTGTGCCACATCGTCACCGGCCGGTGGCGTCCGCAATCCATTGGTTTCGGCCTCGGCCAGCAGAGCGTCAAGTTTTTCGATCGGTTTGGCGTTGCGACAAGCGGGGAATCCGCTGCATGCGATAAATTGGCCTCGGCGGCCGCTCTTGATATGCATCGGGCGGCCGCAACGCTCGCAATTGAAGCCGGCCTCGACCACCGGCGTTTCCTTCCGTTCCAGCCGAATCCCCTCGGGCAGTGGCGAGGTGTTCTTACAGGTCGGGTATTGGTCACACCCCAGAAAAGCCCGTACCCCCCGGCGACGGACTTTCATCGTACCGACGCCGCAGGAGGGACAGGGTTGCTCCAGTTCCTCCTCCTTCACCAGCTTCAACGGCACACCCTGCTCATCGCAGGCGATCGTATTTCGACAATTGGGATAGCCGCTGCAACCCAAGAAAGATCCGTGTCTGGACTGTCGTAGCAACATGTCTTTCCCGCACAAGTCGCATTTAACGTCTACTTTCTGCTGACCGATGGGCCGTCCCTCGCGGTCCACGTTCATCGCCCCCTTGCATTTCGGGTAATTCGTGCAAGAGAGAAAACGTCCGGTCCTGGCCCAGCGATAAACCATCTCGCCGCCGCACAGCTCGCACTTGTACGGGCTGGGCTCGGCCTTGACCGCCTCCATTTCCTCGTGGGCCCTGACCAGGTCGCGATGAAACGGATCATAGAACTCGTGCAGAACCCTGACCCAATCAAGATGCGCTTCCTCGATCTTGTCCAGCTCGTCCTCCATGAACGAAGTGAACTTGTATTCCATGACATCGGGAAAGTGCTCGAGCAGTTTTTCCGTCACGATGATCCCTTTGTCGGTGGCGTAAAGTCTCCGATCAAGTTGCTCCACATACCCCCGATCCTGGATGGTCTGGATGATACTCGCATAGGTACTCGGTCGGCCGATACCCTCGGCCTCCAGACGCTTGACCAGCGAGGCCTCGGTGTATCGCGGTGGCGGACTGGTAAACTGCTGCTCCGGCTCGATATCGAACGGCACCAGTTCCTGATCCTTGCGCATATCCGGAAGCATGGGCTGATCGCCGTTGGATTTTGGCAAACCGGCCACTCGGTAGAACCCATCGAATACCAAGGTCCGTCCGGTGGTCTTGAATTCCATTTCCCCGATACGGGTCTGGGTTTTGATCGACACCGACGTCGAATCCCACTCCGCGGCCGTCATCTGACAACTGATGAAACGACGCCAGATCAGGTTATAGAGTTTGTACAGCGGATCGCTCAATTGCTTTTTGAGCGTTTCCGGATCCCGACCGGCATCCGTGGGTCGAATCGCCTCATGGGCCTCCTGCGCCCGCTTGCGGGACTCGTAAACCTGCGGCCCGCCAGGCAGGTATTTTTCGCCACAGTTGATCTTGATCCAGGCCCTTGCCGCCTCGACCGATTCGACACTCAGATTGGTCGAATCGGTTCGCATATAGGTGATCAACCCTACCGGACCGTCTTCGCCGGCCAGTTCCACGCCCTCGTAAAGCTGCTGGGCAAGTTTCATGGTTCGGGTCGTGGAAAACCCCAGTTGCGTGCTGGCGGCCTGCTGCAAAGTTGCCGTGGTAAACGGGGGATTGGGCTTGCTCCGGGTCCGCCGAGTCTGAATATCGGCGATCCGGAACGTGGGCAACCGTTGCCGGTCAAGCCGTCCCACGAGGTCGACCACGCGTAAACCACGGTGGGCGTATTCCTTCCAAAGGTGTTCCTCGACCTCCTCCACCACGAAACCAAGGGCTTCGGCCACCTGACGCGCTTGCATGACGGCACTGGTAAAGGCGGCGTCGGGGGAAACAGATTCGTCATACCGTCCACTGGGCTTGAAGGGCTTTCCATCGACGCTGACCAGGGAAGCCTGGATGGCATGATGCCCGGCGATCCATTCGAGTATTTCCTTTTGCGTACGGCTCTTGTCCGGATCGTCGCCGGAGACTAGAAATCGCTCCCATGCCGGGGCAAGTTCGTCAGCTTGTGCCGCGGACATGGCGAAGAAACCGGTAATCGTCCAATATTCCTGAGGGATGAAATCCCGTATCTCCAACTCCCGCTCGACCACCATCCGGACGGCTACCGATTGCACCCTCCCCGCGGACAAACCCTTGGCCACCTTCTTCCACAACAGAGGGCTCAGTTCATAACCCACGATACGATCAAGCACCCGCCGGGCCTGCTGGGCATTGACTTTGTCCATATCGATCCGGCGGGGTTGGGAAAAGGCTTCACGAATCGCGTTTTTTGTGATTTCATTGAAAACAACCCGTTGGGTCATTTTCTCATCCAGGTCCAAAGCCTGGGCCAGATGCCAGGCAATAGCCTCCCCTTCTCGATCAAGGTCGGTCGCCAGATAGACCGCCTCGCTCTTACCGGCATGTTTTCGCAACTCGCCGACAATCTTTTTGCGTCCGGGCACGAGTTCATAGGTCGGGGAAAAATTGTTTTCTATATCGATGGCCAGCCCATTACCCGGAAGATCGCGAATATGGCCCATTGAGGCCTTAACCACGAAATCCCTACCCAAATACTTATTGATGGTCTTGGCCTTGGCCGGAGATTCGACGATCACCAGATATTTTCCGGTGGCGGATTTGCGTCCCTTGGAAACGCCGTCATCCGGGAGGGTATCTCGTTTTGGGGTCTTACTGGCCAATTGGGTCGCTCGCTTGTCCTCTATAAGGCTTTCAGTCTAAAAAAACACCGACCGGCCGCTCGGGAGCGACACCGGCCCCGTCAAGGTTGCTCGAAACCGTCGAAAGTCCCCCACCGCATTATTACCATGCTCAACGCCAGGGCAACCCTGATTATCGGAGTCGGGAATTCTATCGGCAGCCAAGCCGCTGGGCTACAATGCCTTATGCCCTCGGGATGCCCCGATTCCGATCGAGGGTATGCATAATTAACGAAATTCGCCGACAATGGCAACCCGAAAAAAAAGTGGTCTTTCTACCCTTGTCCCGGATCAGGGCTTGCTTTTGCCGATGGGTTAAGTATGTTTTACGCTCTTTGTCGAATGTGATGCGGCAACCGTAACATAGAAGGACATAATAAGCCATGATGAAGTTTTTCCGCAAATACATGAAACATCTATTGGTCGTTTTCATGGCCTTACTCGTTGGCGTATGGATTGTGGGCGATCCGCTCAGCAACTACCTGCGGGGAGACCAGGATTTCGAGAAGGAAGTTCGGGGCGAGGCCTTCGGACGCAAGGTACGGCTTGGCGAAATCCGTCAGACTCAGCATCTGACGGAGACGTTGGATGCCATGAGGATCCTCTGGCCGGCGGGTTGGCGCTATCCTTTGATTAACCTGGTCTATGGCCGTCGGGAGGTCATACCGCAGGAGGCCTACCGGATTCTGATGGCCCCTCAGGACGCGATTCGCCAGGAATTGCTGACAACCCAGGAATGGTTTCTCCTGGATTTAGCCGCCCAGAAAAGCGGGATTCTCGTGCCCCGCGAGGCGGTCGATCTATTCAAACAGTCCTGGGGGATTTCTCCCGAACTTATCAACGCCATCCGGAACGGACGCCAGCTTTCCCTCGAAACGATCGATGAGGCTCTGTCTTCATTGATACGCATTCAGGAAGCCGCCCTGCAGGCCTGCGAGGCCGTCCAGATCAGCGAAGCGGATATTCAGGATTTCATCCGGCAAACCAACGAACAGATTCGCGTATGTATCCTTTCCGTGGAGGCCGGTAAGTTCCTTGATGCCGTTCCGCAACCCACCGAGGATGAGATCCAAAAACACTTCGAGGAATACAAAAACGTAGCCAGCCGGCCGGGAGAAACCCTTGAGTTTGGGTACCAACTGCCCGAAGCCGTTCAAGTGGAATATATTCAGATTAACATGGCGTCCCTGACCGATCGGCAGACGATCGCCGACGCGGAGGCCTTCGATTATTGGCAAAATAATCGCGCCGAGTTCACCAAGCCGCTTGATATGCCGAACGCCACGCAACCCACGCAACAAAAGGATCCCGAACCTTACGCGACTTTCAGTGAAGCCCGGTCCAAGGTGATTGAAACACTCGCGAAAAACAAGGCCGAGCGCGAGGCCCTGCGAATCGCCCGTGAATTGATCAAGACGTTAAGCAAACCCTGGGCCGACGCCCCCGCCTCGCAGCCCGAGGGATTCAAGGAAATACCGGCCGGGGCCGAGGCGGACACGATTTATCCGCAATTGATCGAGCAATACGAGGGGCGTTTCGGACGGATTTTTAAATACACGCGTACCCATCTGCTGGAGGGCAAGGAAATCCGCAATCTGCCCGAAATCGGCCTGTCCACCGCCTTGGCCGGCACGCCGCAACAGATTCCCTTCATGCAGGCGGCCTTCTTCCTTGCCGGCTTGAAAGCCAAACCCACGGATAATCCCAACCATACACGCTTCTTCCGCAACCTTTTCGAAACCTGTGCTGAGCCTTTTGTTGACCCGGACGGCAATGTGTATGTGTTCCGCGCGGTGGCCAAGCGTCCGGCACAGGCGCCGGATTCGTTCGCCTCCATACGCGATCAGATTGTCGAGGATATACGCAAGCAGAAGGCCTTCATCGAGGCCCAGAAAGAGGCCC
>CAZXSA010000225.1:0-8127 GCA_964642815.1 uncultured Planctomycetales bacterium
ATTCTGGTTTTCATTAATCATTAATCCCAACGGCTGATCCGATTATCGAACCCATCGCGCAGAGTGTCAAGAAAAACGCCTCATCCGGATGATTCATCGGATTTTTCCAAGGAGGAACGGGTGGCCCATTCATCCCGGCACTCCGGGATGGGTGGGTTCGCGATGACCGTAAGCGTGCGCCATATCACTGGTGTGCAGCGATCAATTTCGAGCGGGGACGGGTTGAATGCTCGCCCATAACCAACACACATTCAACCGCAATCGATCATCGCGCCCCATCCATCACTGCGGGTGGGCCGCTGGATACCCGGCCTTCTTCGCGTCTCTGCGTCTCCGCGCGATCATCCTTCTCCACCGGACCGCCGGGACTCCATCCCTCTCTAACTTGCTCCCTTCCCACTCGCTGCCTCCCTCCCGCATCCGTCCCGATCACAACCAATCCAACCGCGCCACCGCCCACGGGGTTGCATTCGGGTCGCGGGTCGAGCAAACTGGGTGGGGCGATATTTGCAGAGGAGGACGGCTAGATGGGATTTTCTTGCGGCCGCAAGAGCTTGCGATGGTGTTTGTTCCTGATGGTGGTTATAGGCCCTGTTCTCGGCGCGGGTGCCGAACCGACAACAACCGCAACCGCGCCGGCCTCGCAACCGACCGCGGCCGCCGACGGCTTTCGCCTCTGGGCCTGTCCCACGCCACCGGTAAAGGGGGCGGCCATAGCCGGCGAATCCGAACCGCCCTTTAGCTACCGAAGCCCGTGGGCCGTTTACGTTCCCGATGTGCAAAAGACCTTTTTCGTTTACGTTGGCGCTGCTCTTCAAGACAACGCACCAGACGCGAAACCGCGACCGGCTATCCTGGCCGCCTTTTACGATCACCAGAGCGGCACTGTTGCCCGGCCGGTCATCGTCTGTCAGAACCCGCAAACCGACGGCTGTCCGGAAGCGGCCCTGACGCTCGACGAGCAAGGGTATCTGCATGTTTTCGTGAGCAACGGTCCGAAAGGGCGTTCCCATATTTATCGTAGCCACGCGCCGCACGCGATCGACGGTTTCGAGGATATCTTCCAGGCATCTTTCATAAACCCCCAGCCGTGGCATCTGCCGAAGCATGGCTTCCTGCTGGTCCACCTCCAGCCGCGTGAAGGCAAGAACCTCTTATGTTTCAGCACCAGCCCCGACGGCCGCGCCTGGTCCGAACCAAAAGTTCTCGCCGACCTCGCGCCCGGCTATCGGATGGTCAGCGGCCGGTACAACGAAAAGGTCGGCGTGGCCTTCGCGTATGATGAGCAGCCCGGCGAGCCTACCGATCTGTTCTATCTGGAAACCAGGAATTTCGGCTCCACCTGGCAGACCACGAGCGGCGCGGCCGTCGATCTGCCTCTCGGCAAACCGGACGGCCCAGCATTGATCCGGGATTACCGATCGACGAGAAGAATCGTCTATCCGAAGGATCTGAACTTTGATCGGATGGGCAACCCGACGGTCGTTTACATGGCCGCTCCCGGTCCGCGTTCACGAGTCAGGCAAAAACGGCGTGTCTGGTATACCGCCCGCTGGTTCCGCGATTGGGAGATCACCGGCCTGATCACTTCCGATCACAACCTGGACGCCGGCTGCCTGCATATCACGCAGGAATATCAGTTCAGGCTCATCGCTCCGACCCATCCCGGCCCGCAACCCGACACGGCCGGCGGCGACATCCTCATGTGGATATCCGACGATCAAGGGCGAAGCTGGGGTCGATATCTCCTGACCGCCGACAAGCAATTCAACCATCAGGACGCGCGGCGGCCGCTCGACACCAGCGACGATCTCTACGCTTTCTGGGTGAGCGGCGATATGGAGAAAGGCGGACATGGCCGTATTTTCTTCTGCAACAAGAGGGGAGCGGTGTTTGGCCTGCCCGAAATCATGGACGGACCGACCACCAGGCCGGTGGAGGTTCCGGTTCAACGATGAATTCTTGATCCTACGGCCATTGAGGACGCTGCGCGTTTGACCCGTAATCCACGGGCTGTCACGGTTCCGGCGATTGGACGATCAGGGTTTCCTTGTCGATCAGGATTTGCAGCATTTCCTCGCGGCTTTCGACTTCGAGCAGCCGGTTGACCATGTCACCGTCAAGCAAACGCATCAGCCGAGCAAGCGTGCGCAGGTGCCGGCGGTCGTCGTGACAGCAGATCAGAAAGAACAGGCTCGTCAGATCGCGAAACGGCGAACCGAACCCGATTCCCCGCGTGACCCGGGCCACGCAGATGAACGGCTCGGCGGAGACGTAGGGCATGGGCTGACGAGGGTGCGGAATGGCCACGCCGTTAGGCAAGGCCGTCGAGCACATGTCCTCGCGTTCTTGGATAGCCTGCAACAAACCCGCTTCGTCGTAGAGCAATCCGGTGCGGCCGGCCAAGCCGACGAGTTCTCGCAGCACCGAGGCTTTCGTATTGGCGGCCAATGCCGGGTCGATGCCTTCCAGCCCGATCAGCCCGGTTACCAGCATATCCGATCCCTGGGCGGTTTCGTGCATGGCATTTTCCAGGGCGATCAGCCGTTCCTCGTCCAGCGTGTGCATCTCCTGCTGCAACCATTCGGTTACCTGGGCCCGATTGAACCGCCATTGCCCGCCGACTTTCTGCCCCGGCAGCTTCCCCCGGTCGGCCATGCGCCGCAATTCGCGCGCATCCATCCCGATGAACTTGGCGAAATCCTCGATACTCATGCTGCGATAGGGCATGACCAATGCTCGCGTTCAGGACGATTCCGTACGGAACAACCGTCGGAGCGGTTCGTACCTCCATTCCGACATTATAACACGTTGTCGATTGGTACATAGCCGCGCACACCGGCCGATAACTTGCCGTTGTGGCATACCTATAACCCCGAGGGTTCACCAAACCGAACGTGTCAATGGACTGATCCGGATCATTCTACTCCGATTATGGAGATTCCGTTTGCTCCGTTGGGTGTTTGAATCGTATATCCATAACAGACACCTTGGAGGGGACCGGTATGAGTACGGTAATCTGTCCAGTCGAGATGATCCGCGACGAGATCGACTGCTTTCTGGAGGCGGCCCGCAAACGTTGCGAGTACGATCCGGTGCCGCGTCGCCGTATGGAGCGACGTTATCATCGCTCCTGGCCCCTGCAGGTCCGAATGGGCGGCGGCGAAATGACCACGGCCTTGCACAACGCCTCCCGCAACGGCCTGGCCTTTTTGTCCGCGCGCCCCATCGGCCCGGGCACGATTATTTTCATCCACCTGTTCTGCCACGACGACGAGCGGCCGCGCGTGCCCGCGGTCGTGCGCCATGCCACGCCTAACGAACACGGCTACCTGATCGGCTGCGAATTCATGCTGGAAGACGATCGACTGTGCTCCGAGGCGGTCGGCCGGCAGGGTGTCTGGGGTTCATGACGGAATCGACGGATTGTGCGAGACCGTCGCGGACGAGCAACCCCCTTCATTCCTCAAGGTTACACCAAAATTTCATCAACGCGGGGGATATTTTCTTGCCCACCCCTCGGCCTAGCGGTATGCTTTATCCCGAAGGACGAAAAAGGATTGCCCCCAACGACCGGCAGGCATTCTGGACCCCGCGGCCGTCAAGTCGCCCCGGAATCGGTGCTTTCACTCCGTCAGAGGGTCTATGAAGTACAAGGGGGACACATGGAAGGGCGGATAATGGGTGGCCGCTGCAATATTTGAAAAGTCCGAAAGGTGAAAAGGAGTGAAAATCAGTAGTGACCCCTTCGTTTAATTTGGTTATATCTTGACCCGGTGCGGAACGAGAGGTATACCATGTTTCCGTACCGTTCGGTAAAACTATTGGAAACAAGGACTATCTCGGAAAGCCCCGTCAAGCATGACCATCTTACTACACATCCTGGTGGGTCTCGTGGCGATCATCGCGGGTTTGGCTTTGTTGGCGTTCGCCGTGCTGGGTCGAGTGCCTTACTTCGTGGGGCCGGCTCAGGCGATACCTCAAGCCGTGGCCACATATTGGAAAGGTCGACTGGCCTGCCTGGTGGGTGGTCCGTTATTGATCGTCATTGGTTGCTGCCTGGCCGTAGGATCCTTCAGCAACGCGAAAGCACGGAATTTGCAGGAAGATTTCGACGAGGCCATGAAGCTGGGCAAGCAAGGCGATCTGAACGGTTCGATGAAAGCCTTCGATCGAGCCCTCAAGAATGCGGACGAGCCTGTCGTCGTTTACGCCGCCCAGGCCTCCATTCTTAACTTGAATGGCGATACTTCTTCCGCCATGCAGCAACTGGCGAAAGCCATCCAGATTGACCCGGCCTTCAGTTGGGCCTATGCCCTGCAAAGCCTGATCTACCTTAACCAGAACAATCTGACCGCAAGCCGAGCCGCCGCCGATCTGGCGATCAAACAAAAGGATCCCAATTATTCGGAGCAGTCCACTTCCCGACGGGCACGATTCCAGGCCGACGGCCGCTCTCTCGGACTTTACATTCGCGGGCTGGTTAACAATGAGGAACACCAGTACAAGTCCGCCATCGCGGATCTCGATTCGTTTCTCCGTCGAACTCCTCCGAAAAATGAGCGGATCAGTGCGGAAATTGTCATGTCCGTCGCTTACCGTAATCTGAGGGACTATCCCAAGGCGGCCCAGGCTGCCCAAAACGCCATAAAGTTCGACGTCAAGAATCCCCAAGGCTACCTTATGCTTGGCTTGGCGATAGGGGGACGGGGGAAATGGACGGAGGCACGAAAACAGTTCGAGCAATACGTGCGGCTGTCCAGTGATCAGTCCGAAGCGTGCAATGACATAGCTTGGTCGATTTCAACAAATGCCAATCCAGATTGCCTTCAATCCAAGATGGCTGTCGAGTATGCCGAAAAGGCCGTCACGGAAACTCGACGCCAAAAGGCCGGCTATCTTAATACCCTGGCGGCAAGCTATGCCCGGGATGGTCGCTTCAAGGATGCAATCCGGGTGGAGAAGGAGGCCCTGGCCTTGAAGGATTCCCAAGACTACCGCCAGCATCTAACACTCTATGAGGCCGGCAAGGCCTTCACCCGAGAAGAGTGAAGTCAGGCAATTCGGTTGCAATTCCGGGACACCTAAATTCTAAATTCGGGGGACACCTTACTTAATTCGTTTTTGTTTTGGTTTTTCAACCTGGTTTTCGAGGTTTAAGGACGCGGTTGAGGAGGAGCTCGATCCGCTCGATGAAACTCGGCTTGCCCAAGGGACGGCCGGTGTTTTCATGACGCCCGAAGGCACGGCGATCAGGTGAATATGATTGGGCATCAGGCAGTAGGCCCAGATTTCAACTCCGCATCGCCGACACCATTCGGCCATCACATCCAGGTAGGCCTGATAGTCCCCCTCGGAGAAGAACGTCTTTTGCCGACGATTCCCCCGTTGGGTAATATGATGCGGATAACCCGGAACAATCACGCGCGCGATTCGAGGCATGAGCCCATTATAAAACCGACTTGACCTTCAGGCAAGAAATTGGTATGGTGTTTCCCGAATTCAATAAACTCGATAAACTGTTGGGTCAATTATACCCTTTAGTTACACAAAAGTTGACATTGAGGAGCGATAATGCCAATGTCCACCAAAATATGCGACTGTAAATGTGTGCGTATTTGGATATCAGATATGATGATGTATGGCAATAAATGTTTTGCATCGTTATTCTCAAATAATCGCATTCATAAAGACAATTATATAACGAGCGGTGAATCAAAATGCAACATAGTTCGAAGCAGTAAATATAAATACTATCTAATATACCATATATGCATTATATGTCTTTTTGTATCAATGATTATACAAACAGGATGTGATCACAAGGACAACAATAAGCACAGATCGTTAATCGTACAATCTGCGGAGTTCGTAAAGCCATTAACGGGTATGGACTTTACATTGAGGGCATTGAATGAGATTGCATATATGGCAATACATATGTCAGGTGAGCAATTAAATACATGGGCAGGCACGAACTATATATTTTACAATAGAAGCGTTAAAAGAACAAAAAATACGAGATCGAACGGAATTTGCAAGTGGAAACTTGTTGCAGCACAGGTAGAAGGATGCGATGAATCAATTGAGTTGATGAGTGATAAACAAATAATGATATCAGAAATGGAGCAGTTGTATTATGAAGAATGCCTGAACAAACATACTTCTGAAATGCATGACAACAACAGCAAAATTATATTGTACATTGAACCAATTAATGATAGTTCAGAAATATCAAGGTCTTTAATAATTGATGTGTCGACAGATGAGGTTTCAGAAATAGTGATTATTGTCATAAAATCAATACAACAAATCACATTAAAGCAATATGAGACAATAAATAATGCTAAATAGGACTTCTTGGTTTAATTCGGAATTCGGGGGACACCGCGAGGAAAGTTGATAGTAGTAAGGGGAAAGGGGACAGCGAACAGCAGTCAGGAGTCAGGAGTCAGTAGGCAGTAGGCAGGAAATCCGTAGAGGCCCGCCTGGGCGAGGCAGGCGGGTAAACTGCTTCGGGCTGGTGTCCCTTGCTCGCGCTGCGGGCTGGTAGGCGGTTTATCTTCGTCCCCCCGTCTCCCCCGTCTCCCCCTTTCCCCCTCCGTCGCTCTGTCCCGCCGTCCCTCATTCTCCCCATCCCCTCTCACCCTACCCCGCCGTTTCCGTCACGGACCCGAAGGTCTCAAATCCCCACGGCGGCCATCTTGAAATGCCCGACAAAAACTGCTATGGTGTGGCCTCATGAGGGTGTGGCTTGATTCCCTGAAAACGCCTCGGCTCGCCGGGCGTGCCCCAGGGTTTCGGGACGCACCCTCGATAAAATACGCCCCCATCGTCTAGTGGCCTAGGATATCAGGTTCTCATCCTGGAGACAGGGGTTCGAATCCCCTTGGGGGTGAATCCGTAAACCCGCTTTTCCGGTTGGAAAGGCGGGTTTTTTGTATTTGCAAACCGATGGTTTCGCGGGGGTGATGGGCCTTGCCGGCAACGTTCGCTTCGACGGCGACCTCAGCCAGTGCAAGGCCGGCGCCACAACGTATCGACTCGATATTGATCGTAACGGCTCAGCCACAGTCCCGCGCAGCAGATCAGCACGTAGGTGTAGTTGTCCGCCGCCGTATCGAATTTGCCCGCTATGGACATGCCGAACGCCAGAGAGGTCATGAACAAGGCCGTAAACACCCAGCCGGCCTTGAGCCGAAAACCGCTGATGAGCCAGATGACGATCAAAGCTTCGACAAAAGGCGTGATGTACCCATGAAGCGTGACGAGTTTCTCCGGTAGCCAGGTATTCTCGAAGATGGTCTGGAAGTACCCGACGGTTTTCCGAACGGTCTCCATGCCGCCCTGAAGTTTGCGTACCGCGGCGGCCAGAAAGAGAGAGCCGATCGCCAGTCGCAACACGATTGAGGCCCACTGGCCAGTATCGCCCGGATTGAGTAATCGGTCATGATGCATGATAGGTCTCCCTTATAATCTTGACCCTATTATAGCCTCTCACGCAACGCAATGGACCGTGCGAAAGGCGGATATTCGCCGAATCTTGCGGCCGGGGCGGGGGTGGCTACAATTCCGTCCCGACGGTGGATATCGGAGACGATCCGGAAGTTTTGCCACGGCCCGAGGCAAAAGTAACCCTTACCGGCTGCCTGTTTTATCCTGGATCGTGAAGCGGCTTACATCCGCTGTCCGGCGGATTATTCGGTTGAGCTTATGAGTCTGCATCGGATCGACTTAACCATCATCGCCACCTACCTGGTCTTCATGGTCCTGGTCGGCGTATGGGTGCGCAAGCAGGCCACCAAAAAGCTTGACGCCTACTACCTCGCCGATCGCAACATCCCCTGGTGGATGCTCGGTCTTTCCGGCTGCTCCAGCTATATCGACATCGGCGGCACCATGGCCATGGTCGGTATCCTTTTCTACCTCGGCCTGAAGGCCATCTGGGTCACGCATATCGTGTGGGGTTGGCTGATCATCTGCATTTATATGGCCTTTCAAGCCAAATACATCCGTCGTTCGGGCGTGATGACCTTCGCGGAATGGAACGAAACCCGTTTCGGTTCGACATCCGATGCCGACCTTGCCCGGCTGGCCTCGGCGTTATTTCTGCTGGTACTGATGGTT
>CAZXSA010000226.1:0-8106 GCA_964642815.1 uncultured Planctomycetales bacterium
TGGTGTTCTTGCTGGCCCGCCGCAGCCCGCCCAAGCCCGGCTCCGCTCGCCAAGGTCAGGCTACGCCAGGCTCCGCCTTGGCGAGTGGGTATACTGCTTCGGGCTGGTATATATGATTCCTTGCTTGCGCGGCGGGCTGGTAGAGAGGATTAGTCGCATTCGAAAACCTGGCCGTCGTAGGCCAAGGTCATGCTTGGGGGTAATTCGGCGTTGGTCGATTCGTGCGGTAATTCGTGGGCGATGTGCGTGAAATAGGTTTGCCTGGCCCCGATACGGCCGGCCGCCTCGACCGCCTGCTCCAGATTGAAATGCGTCGGGTGCGGACGGCGGCGCAGGGCGTCGAGAACCAGGACATCCAGGCCTTTCAACAATTCCATCGATTCCGGCGGGATCGTGTTGCAATCCGTGCAATAGGCGAATCCGCCGATCCGAAAACCGAGTACCGGCAACGTGCCGTGCATCAGGGGTATCGGCACAATACGCTTATCGAACAAATCGAACGGCCCATCGATCAAGGTCTGGCGCAAGCGCGGCTTCGCGCTGGGGTAGCCAGGCTTCTCGCGAAACGCATAACCGAACATCTGTTCGAGCACGGCCCCGGTCTTGTGGTTGCAATAACAGGTCAACGTCGTATCGTGCAATTCATTGAAACGGCGCAGGTCATCGAGACCGACAATGTGGTCGGCATGATGGTGGGTGAACAAGACGGCGTCCACCTGATGCACGTCGCAGGCGATGCATTGCAGACGCAGTTCCGGCGTGGTGTCGATAAGGATAGAACGCCCCCCTGCCTGAACCAAGGCGCTGCTTCGGCTTCGCCGATCGCGCGGGTCCGAGGAACGGCAGACCGCGCAGTCGCATCCGATCATCGGAATGCCATGCGACGTTCCGGTACCGAGCAAAGTGATACGTAACGCGCTCATATAGTCGATAGTGTAACGGAGCCAGGTAAGATTGTCATGAATGAGAATGCATCGGCCAATTTCGATTTCGCGGGGTGGCACGGCCAGGTTTGCTATCCCGTCTGGGCGGGATGGCAAAATCGACCTTGCTGGTCTCCTCTCAACAGGAACCACCCTCCTCGGGCATATTTCACTGCGCTTTTTTATCGCCGATCGTGAAGGTCAGGCGCTTTTGATCGGTCGTAGCTCCGATCTTGTCCTCGATGGTAACTTTAAGGACATAAGAGCCGTCCGGGGTATCCGCCGGAAGTCGAATCTCGAAGGGGATAAAAAAGTCCCGGCGTGGGCGCAGGACCGTTTCCGTAATCTCCGGGGCCTTTTGCGACCAGATCATTTTTCCCTGCGCATCCCAGATCTGTACCTCCTCGGCCATCGTGCTCCGTAGTTTCCCATCACCGGTTGGCTCATAGCGGAAGTTATCGATTTCCGTGTAAAGGTAGACGTGCATGCCGGATCCCGAGGAAAAAGCGGGTGGTTGGACAGCGTCATAATCACCAAAGCTGCGAACCCGGGTAACCAACGCAAGGCTTGGGATACTCACCGGCGCCTGCTGGCCGAGTACTCGACGCAGTTCATCGACGGCGGCCAGCGCCTCCGCCGACGAGGCCTGCGGATTAAGGCACAGTTGGCGAGCCTTTGACATTGCGCGGAAGGCCGCCGTCAGCAGTTCCCCCTGCAGCGGGTCCGGACCGGTCAGCGGGGCGCAGGCCTTGTCGTCCGCGCTGCTGAACAGGTACCACAAACGTAGTTTGATCTGGTCGTCGATTTGCCGCGGATTATCCTTGACGGCCTGTTCCAGTTCGCGAACCAGAGTACTGAGCGGGTCGGTCGGCGACGATTGGATGGCCGTGTTGGGTACGGCTTCCGGCGGGGCCGATTCGATGGTAACCGGGCGCATCGGCGCCGCCCGCACATCCGTCAACTCGATGGCCAACGATGGTAATTGAGGGGAGGCGGCAGTCGCTTGCGTGACCGGCGGATTGCCGGCCGGCGAATTCCTGGATATCAAAGCCGGTGAATAATTGGTCTGGGCCGGGGCACCCGGGGTGGCCGAGGCGTCAACCATCGGCGGCTGGTACAACGGTCCGGTATTGCGCGGCGAGCTATCCTGCGCGGGAGCCGCGGTAACAGTCGATTTCGGAGGGGTGGAAATATCGACCGGTTGGACGGACGCGGGCGGAGCGGTGGTCGCGACGTTCGCGGTCGCCTCCTCGCCATCGCCCGTGGCCTGCTTTCCGGACACCGCTTCGTTCGAACGCTTGGATGGGCCTCGATCAGCGTCGTTAGGCGGAAAACGTCCGATGTAATTCCGCACCCGCGGGTCCATGGGCTCGGCGGAATCGTCGGACGCCGCCGTCTGATTCTCCGCGACACCCGGCGCTGCGCTCGCGTCCTTGTCGTTCGTCGCGGCGGCAGCCGGGACGGGCTCGTCCACCCGCCAGAACAATCGGGAAGGTTTCTGCCCCTCCATGCAACCGCCGAACAGAACCGTCAGAACGGAAACAGCCGCGCTTGACTTCCATGTCGTTTTCATAATGTTCTCCCGAAACCTGTCCTTGTCTCGGTTTTTTCGCCTCGGGTTCCATCTCATCCGGTCGCTCGTCGGCCTCGGCGGGCGCTGCAGGCGCGTACGATAAAAGCCTCCACGCCCGAACGCACGCTCCCCTGTCCGGTTTTGGAGGCCACATCAATCTCGAGCAGTTGGCAAAGCATGTCCTCGACCTGCTGCACGGAGAAAGCGGCCAGATCCTTGCGGGCAGTCTGCGTATCGGTCCACAGGATGCGCGCCAGTTCGCCGAGCGAGGCGCCCGTTTCTTGAGCTCGCAGAGCGCTCAGCAGGCGGCGGACGGTAAAGGCGATACCCGCCACCGCCCGACCGGGCGCGGCCTTGTCCGTCTGCCAAACCTCTTCCCACAACCGCAAGGCCCCCGCTTCGTCACCGCAGGCGATGGCCGAAACAATTCCCCAGACTTTCTCTTCCTTGTGGAAGCCGACCAGGGTCTCCACGTCGGCTGCCTCAATACGTTTCCGCTCGCCCACATACAACGCGAGTTTCTGCAGTTCGCTATCCAGACGGCCGAGTTCGGCCCCAATCAGTTCCCCGAGAAGGGCCGCCGCCCGCTGATCGATCTGCACGCCATAGGTCTTCCGAGCTCGCTCAATCAGCCACGCGGGAACCTGCATGGCCTTGACCGGTTCGCACTTGAGAATCTCCCCGCCAATCGCTTTGACCTTCTTGTACAGGCGGGTCGTGGCGGGGAAAGATTGGCATTCCATCAGCAAAACACCCGTGGGCGTCGGGTTTTCCAAATACTGCTCAAGTTTATCCCGGTATTCCGAGATGAAATCATCCGCGTCGCGGAGCACGATCAACCGACGTTCGGTCAAGAAAGGCAGCGTGCGCAGATCATCCAGTACGTCGGCCAGCTTCGCCGTCTCTCCGTCATGCTCGCTCAGGGCCAATCCGCGATCCATACCCCCCAGCACCCGGTCGGCAATTTCGTTGATCGCCTGGAGTTTGAGAAATGTTTCCGGTCCACAAACCACGAAGACCAGCGGCAACCGGTCAGCCGATGATGAATTCCGCGAAGACATTGAGGCCGTTCATCCTTTCCATGTTCTCAGCGGTTGGCCTTGGCGTTCGCCGTCGCGGCCGAGTCGGCGGGGACGAAGGTTTGCAGCTTTTCCCGCGCCTCTTCGATGACCCGAGTGGCCGACGCGTCCACCTCCATCGCCGTGCGCCAGTGGCGCCGGGCTTCACCCAGCCCGCCCATCTGGAACTGCACGTCGCCCAGGTACAGCCAGGCTTCCGCGTCCTTGTTGTTGCTTTCGAGCAACTTCAGGAGCATTTCCCTCGACTGAGGATACTGTTTCGACGCGGAAAATGCCAGTGCCGCCCCGAGCAAGGCATGTCGATTTCGGCCGTCGTGGACAATCACGCTTTGGTAAAGCTGAATCGCCTTGGCGAAGTCCTGTTGGTAGCAGTAGACGCCGGCCAGGTCAATCGTGGCCTCAAGCATGTTCGGGTCCGCATCCAACGCTTCCCGAAAACGCTCGGCGGCCAAGGCGTATTCCCCCCGTCGCCAGTGAAACGCGCCGCGGGCGTAATACTCCCTGGCTTTCTGGTTTTGTTCCGATGAAACCGGAGCAACCCGCGGCGGATTTTCCGCCGGTTGAGTCGCGCTAGGTTCCGCGGACGCGACGGAGGGTCGTTGAACGGCGGCTTCCGCGTACCAACGATCGACCGATACCGGGCCAAAGAGCTTTTCCACCACGTGGCCGCCCAGATCCTGTACCTGGAGCTTCAACGTCATCTGTCCCGCGAATTTCTCCGGCAGGGTCCAGAGGTATTGCCCGACGTTGGGTAACTGGGTTTCAATCGCCCGCCAGGACTGTTCAACGGATGATTGGTAATATAACGAGATGGGCCGAGCGGGAAGGTTGTTATCGTAGACCGTCCAGCGCATCTGCAACACCGGGCGGCGATCCGTTTGGGCAGCGCTCTCGCTCGCGGGTATCGACACCTGAATGGGCTCAACACCCAACCACTGCGCCAGCGGAGGAGTATAGTCGACAAATACCCAACGCTGGGCTTGCTCGGACGCGGCCGGGTTCCGCCGAGATACTCGCGTCCCATCACGTACAATCAGAATGAAACCGTACAACCCTTCGGCCGGCGCGACAAAACGTAACGGGCTGCCTTGAGCGGCCGAATGCGTTGGCTCATAACGCTGCCAGTTCGCCCCCCGGTCGCGTGTGTACCACAATTCGATCTCCGCGCGGTTGTCCGCGCCATCGAGCTGATAATGCAACTCGATTTCCCGGGCGCGCACGTTGGCGTAACAATCGCTCTGGGCATGCGCGACGATCGCGCCGGCATGAAAAGCCAGCAACAAAGTCGCCGCTGTCCCTGGGATGGTCAAAAGGAAACGATTTCGTCGATGATTTCGTGGGGGCATCCTGCCTCCTCAAGCCCTGAAAAGTCCACCGGGCTAAACGAACCCTAACGGATCGTCAAGGTGAGAATATCGGACAATCCATGCATAATCCTACAGATGAGCAAACAAATCGCGAAAATCACGAGGCAGCCGTAAGCTCAGCTAATACCAATAGATATGGCTGGCTACGGGACGGTAGGTAATGAGGAAAACGAGCTCGGCCACGGCCCCGACGGCGGCAACGGACGCTTGCGTCTGACCACCGGATCGTCGGGCCAGGAAGAACGCGGCCAGATAGGCACCGAGCCATACCGCCAACGAGATCAGCAGACCCAGGCGAATATCGACGACCGATCCGCTCACGTAGAACACCGTCAACCCGGCCGCCGCCAGCCAATACATAAGAACCAAGGGCAAGCTCATTCCTTCGCCCATAGCCGCCAACCTGGGCGATTCTCCGGGAGCGACACGGCCGATGCTCAAGGCCAGCATCATCGCCCAGCGCCCCCACAGCGGCATCAACAGCAGCGGCCGATCGATTACTTGCGGATAAAGATACGGCAGATATTGCCGCCAGTCGGCGGCCGGTATCCGTCCACCGATCGGCAGAAGCACCAGCAAGACATACTTCGCTAAGACGACTAAAACGATCGCGATAAACACCGGCAGCGTAACGCCGGAACCTCTGGAATCGTTTGACGGCGGACCGAGGGCGGCGGCCCCGGACATCAATCGATAACCGCACCAGCCGACATCGGCGATGAGTACGCAAAGCATCGGACCGAGGCGCAGTTGCATGTATTCACCGAACCACGTCCAGCCGATATGCAGAACCATCACATAGACGATCCCGATCAGCAGGCCCCAGCAGGCCAACCACCAACCCGCCCGGCGCCAGCCCGCATCCTCGGCGTATCGCGCCTCGTCGAGTGGAAAAAGGAACCGCCCTGCCAGTAGAAAGGAACGCATGGAGAATGATTATGCGCGATCGTCCGGCAACCGGCAACCCGTCATAATTCGTCGCTATGTATCATGGACGCATTCAATTGCTCGTTGGCAAGAGGCAGGGATTCGCCGATTGATAGCTGGTCATCATGGTCAAGCCCATTGGACGAAAAGATGTCGATGTCTTATAATAACGCCACAAAGTGCCGGTCGTATCATACCTTCACGCCCAAGGTCTTGGACATCGACCGGTCAGCATTTTCTAGCAAAGCACCGTGAACAGCGGGTTGCTGGTGCTGATGGAATTTGAAATGTCAGACATCGAGGAAAACTATCAGCGGATTACCGATGACCGGCGATCTTTCGATATTCGCTTCTGGCAAGCCCAGGGCGACCAAGCTATTTTCGAGGCCGTATCGGAAATGCTTCGCGACTATTTCCTGATTCGAGGTAAAGATGCTGGCGAGTTCCGACTTCAGAGAACTGTTGAAGCTTTTCGAAAAGTCAAAAATACTGAGTAGTTGGATATATTCAACGAGGAGAAATAATCCCATTCGCGTGGGGATCGTTTTCAGATTGAACATTTTAATGACAGTGAAGACCACGCGATTCAGGCATGCCTCATCGGGAATTCGTTATTGTCTTGCGCCCTTTAACCGGAATATGGACTCATGAGGTAACCCAGATCATGACAACGTCAAGGGACAAGACACAATGGACCGAAGTTGATTATCCCGAGTTATCCTGGCATGACTGCGAAATCCACTCCATCACCATCGATCAGGAGGGAGAATGGCAGAGCGATCTTGTTTTAGACATCGACTTCGTCACGGAATGGCTTTGTGGAGCGGACAAGAGCTGCTTATTCAAGGTTGCTCCGGCTACCCTTCGCTTCATCAATGTGGATAATCTTCGAATCGATGTTTCGCTTCATTTCAAGCAACCTATCGAAATCAAATCTATAGAACGCTCAGAGCTACCGAAGAAGGGTATCCCTAACTATCGCTGGTCACTCAAAATCCATAAACATCCATATGATGATGGTGACAGGGAAAACCTCATTGAGTTTGATGCCACGAGCTTCATGCAAGAACTTACCGGGCAACCCCTCGAAACAGAATCGCTCAGCCTGACCCGGGCCGAGCGAGATCAATCAAAGAAAAACTGGCCGACAAAACTCTGAGTTGCCGAGGTTCTCAGGACTTGTGCGATCGGGATTTTTCAGGTCCATTATAATTGTTTATAGCCTGAGTATTTTTCAGCTTGCCAAAAGTCTTTGATCAAGGAACAATACAGTCATCTTGCATCTGGCTCGTTGTGTACTGGGCCCGTAGTTAATCGCTCTTAAACGGCTTTTTATGACTAACAAACCCCCGCTGAAGGAGAGCTCGATTTCATGGCACATCTACCCACGAAAATATGGCTAAGTATCGGGCTGCTTCTGGGCCTGGCAAACGAAACAACATATTCAAATGATACTCTGTTGGATCCATCGGCACGGGCCCGTTTGCATCCCCTGGAAATGAACAAACCCGCCACCGATTTTTTCGAAGGGGCGATTCTGGGTAACGGAGCGATGGGGGTGATTGTATGCACACGGCCGGACGGAGTGATGCTTCATTTTGGCCATAACGCGGTCTGGGATATCCGTCTGGCGGAAAACAACAAGGAAAAACTGTTGCCTTTTGAGAAAATCTGGGAACGAGTCAAACGGAACACTCCGGAAGACCGGACCTGGTACGGAACCTACTGCAAGATGGCCCGCGAGAATTATGCCCAACCTTATCCGCGGCCGTGGCCTTGCGGAACGGTCCTCTTCGTTTTTGACCGCCGCAAGGCCGAACTCCTCGGCCATAAGGTGAATATCGCCACCGGGCTATGCGAGGTTTTCTTTCTGGTAGACAACCGGCCCGCCAGTCTGGAAATTCTCACGGACATGACCGCCGACCGGATCTGGATGAGGATGAAGGATGTCGCCGGAAAAACCATTGCCGCCCCTTTCCATCATTTGGAGATCATGCCCGAGGAAGGCATGATGACCACGAACCATTCCGCATCCAACACCCGAGCCGTCCGTCAGGTTCTACCGGTTCTTGGCGATAACCGGGAAAATGACGAGGCCGTACGCTTGTCCGTACGTCTACCCGGACGGATCACGCCAACGTATGCCGTGGATGGTGACTTTATCGCTTGTATACAGTTGGATCATGGTCGAGCCACCCAGATTCCGGATCAAGTTGCCGACGTTCCGGAACCTTCCC
>CAZXSA010000227.1:0-8087 GCA_964642815.1 uncultured Planctomycetales bacterium
GCTGACGCCTGCCTCTGACGGCGAATCGGACGGCGAAAACTTGTGACTGTCGAGCCCCAAGGGAAACCAGATTTGAACAGTAGCCAATTTCGTCCGAGTGTCGAACAGAAATCCTTCAGAACCCAGGCAATGCGCATCCCATTCGACAACGCAGGAATCACCTTCTGGCGAAACCATGAATTGTTCAGCATCGTCGAAGCCCCAGAAGGGTACCGGCTCCATGAAATTTTTCCATGATTGCATACGAAAGCATACCCGCGCATCCTGCAGAGGTTGTCCGGTTTCAAAATCACAGACAACGATGCGCCGTAGCGACGCACTCGGCAGCGTCTGGAGATAGGGAACATGAACAAGCCCACAGCCGCAGATACTGATCCACGACGACGAGGTCGCCCAAATCGCCAGCAGTGAGCGTTTCATCCACACATTCCAAAGATGAATGAGAGAGCCTACGGAATTTTGTCCCTTAAGTTCTTGTTTCGTTCCGGTAACTGAAAAAAGTATAATCCATACATGGGATACGAAAAAGATATCCATCAAAGATTTAGGGAAAATGTATGAAAAAGGGGGGAACACGCGGTGGGAGACAGACTCCGGCGGTACGAGGGTTTGGGGTTACGAATATGCCGGCTTGACGGAAAAAGTAATAACGCAATCCCTTTGGGATAGGAGGGGGCGGGGCTTTGATACCCAGGGTGGCGGCTGCGCCGCGACCCTGGGCTTGCATACGTAATCCCGTTGGGATTAACCCGTTGGAATTAAGAGCTCACGGGTTCCGCGTCGGGTGGCCGCGCTGCCGCGCCGCCCTACCCGTGGCTGCGGACCAGCGATCCTTCGGAGCAAGAATCAAACCATCCCGCCCCGCCGTTTCTGTCGCGAACCCATCTTGAAAAACCGCCGGATGATTCCCTTGTCATCGACGGGGGGATTGGACGATACTATGAGCACGATAAGGTAGTTAGCGAGTTATCCACGGACTTCATAGCTTCGTTTTTGTGGACCGATATGCACCGGCGAGATCCGCCGTGGCGGGGTGCCGCACCAAGGTAGACACGGGTACACCGGCGGGACGCCGGTGCCACAATCAGACAGGACACCGGCGGGACGCCGGTGCCACACTTGGTGCCACACTAAATGGAATCTTGGACGATTCGCGGGGATCGGATTGATGAAAGAACGTCCCATTGCCATGTTCGATTCGGGGTTGGGCGGGTTGACCGTCGTGCGGGCGCTGCAGGAATTGCTGCCCAACGAGGATATTGTCTATTTCGGGGATACCGCCCGGGTGCCGTACGGGATCAAGTCGTCGCGGACGGTGTTGTCGTTCGCGGCCCAGGATTGTGACTTTCTCCTGCGGTTCGAGCCAAAGATGGTGATCGTGGCGTGTAATACGGCCAGTGCGCTGGCCTTGGACGAGTTGGAAAGCAAGTGCCCGGTGCCGATCATGGGGGTGGTCAAGCCGGGGGCGGCCGAGGCGGTCAAGCAGGCCGACGGCGGCGGAGTGGCCGTCCTCGCCACCGAGGCGACGGTGGCCTCGGAAGCCTATACCAAGGCCATCCAGGCGCTCTCGCCCTACCTGCCGGTCATCCAACAACGCTGCCCGAGCCTGGTTTCGCTAATCGAGGAGGGGCGCGACGGGAAAGACCCGATTCTGCGGGCGCTGTTGAACGAATACCTGGAACACGTGCGGCAGTTGCGGCCGGCGGTGGTCCTGCTGGGCTGCACGCATTATCCACTGGTGGCCGACGCCATCATCGAACTGATGCCGGGGGCGAAGGTGGTCGATTCGGCACGGGCCACCGCCCGGCGGGCACGGCAGCGGTTGGCCCGCGAGGGCACCTTGAGCGAGGCGAGCCGCCCCGGTAGACTCCACTGTTACGTGAGCGACAATCCCCAGCGGTTCCGCGAGGTGGGCGGACGTTTCCTGGGGCGTCCGATCCTCGACGTAACCTGGATCACCCCGGAGCAGTTTTTTAATGAGAACCTTCTCCAGAGCGACATACCCAACCCAGCAACAGGGCTTTCATCGCCTCCCGTACCCCCTCCATGACCTGAAAAGGCGATTAGGAATCGTCAGGGCATCGTTGTTGAATGTTTTTAACGATCCTTTGCAATCAGAACCTGGAGCGGGAGCGACAGGCCGAACGCGGGTGTCTCATCATCCTCAGGCATACTACCACAACAGTGCAAAATCTTGCCGAACTCATAACGTCACACGACTCCGGCCCCTCGCTTCCGCTTCCTGCTCCGCGAAGCAGCCCTTCGCTACGCAGCACGAGCGGGGTTCCGATGTGCGTCGGCTCCTTGCTACCGCTTTGTGCGGGCTAATGATAGCGAGCTTGCTGGCCTCGACCGGGTGCAGCGATCAGCAGAAGCGGCAGTGGCGATTCCGCTCGGCGGAGGAGAATTACCGGGCCGCCCTGGAGGCCGAGCATCCGGATGCGCGGCGAGACGGGGTGACGCGGATCGCGGAGAGTTATTACGTGGACAGCGCGCGGGCGTTCGAGGTGCTGGACAGCGTGGCCCGCCGGGATAGGAACGCGCAAAACCGCTGCATCGCGATTCGGGCGTTCAGTCGTTACCGGGACGATCGGCCGGTAGGCACGATGCTGGCGATCATGCAGGCCCGGCCGGACGCGGAGGAGACGTTACCCGCCGACCACGAGGTGCGCTGGGAGGTGGCCCGCTCGCTGCTGGCCTTACAGCGCAAGAGCATACTGAACGCGGAGCAGCAGGCGTTGGCCTGCGATTTATACTTACGCATGCTGGAGACGAAGCCGACCCGCGAGGTGCGTCTGGTCTGCCTGGAAGCGTTGGGATGTTTCAAGAACCCGCAGGTTTTCCCTCCGCTGATCGCCGCCCTGCGCGGGGAGAAGGATTTCGCGGTGGCCTACCAGGCGGAGCGGTCCCTGATCGCGCTTACGGGAGTGACCCATGCCTACGATCCCGACGCCTGGGAACAATGGCTGGCCGCCACCGCCGACCCGTTCGCCAAGGCCGGTCAGACCCCGCCCGGCATGAGGCCCGGCGGCGCTTCCTGGTGGGAACAGCAGCAGCGTCTATGGCGCAAGGCGCTTAAGCTGGGCGAAGGGAAATAATCCGTTCTTGCGGCGATTTAATTCCAGCCGTTGGGTATCCGACCATGCATGAAATGTTCTGGGTTCGGCCGGGTTTTGAATCGGTATTGGCCGCCCTCGGTCTGGACAACCTCGACGCGGTTTTCGCCTGGAGCGCGGGGCAGCGCATGGACAAGCCCGGTCTGGAAAGCTGGCGGCAGCGGTGGCGGATCGAGTTGCCCGGTGGGCATGGTTACGGCTATTTGAAGCGTTTCGTCCATCCGCCTCTTCGCCGGCAAATGCAGCGATGGTTGAACGGGGCGGGGCGCTGGAGCACCGCCGGCATCGAATGGCGGAACGCACGGCAACTGGCGGACGCGAGCATCGCGGCGGCCGAGCCGATCGCCTTCGGACAGGAAATGACCGGCGCGTGGGAGCGGCGAAGTTTTATCCTGCTAGGCGAGGTCGCGGGTCAATCGCTGGAGCGATGGTTGCCTGCTTACCTGCCGCCGCCCATGCAGGATCCTCGCGGCCAGGCCCGGCGCAAGCGGTTGGATCGGCTAGCCCGTTTCGTAGCTCGGTTTCATGGCGAAGGGTTCGTGCATCGGGATTTGTATCTGTCGCATATATTTATTGACGCGGCGGATGCGGATGATGCAGGCGAGGAGGAGTTCCGCCTGATCGACTTGCAGCGGGTTTTTCGGCCGCGCTGGCGAAAACGGCGCTGGAAGGTCAAGGATCTGGCCGCCCTGAATTTTTCCACGCCGCCGGAGAGGGTAAGCGAGCGCGAGCGAATGCGTTTTTTATGCCGATATGTCCGTGAATGCGGCGGCCAGGAATCAACCCGGCGTCTGGTCCAAGCCGTGGAGGCAAAAACGCGGTTAATCGCGCGGCGACATGAACGGCCGCGGGCGGATGAGCGTATTGCAGAAAGTAAAGAATAGTATGTGTTTAGCGACATGCAAAACCCGCAGGTGTGACCCATCAGAACCCCAAGCGGAAGCGCGGGGTCGTAGCGAGGGATGTTTGCGACGTTCGTTGAGACGCTCGCCACGGGCCCCTCACTCCCGTTCGGGGTTCTGATTGCGGGGGTCGCTAAACACATACGACGAATATCGCGGGGTGTAGATCTTCCGAAGCTGGAAGAGTCGCGTTCGACAGTACATGGGCAAGCCAAAAGAGGCTTGCCCATGTTACCTGGCAATCGAGTGAATAGAGAGCTTTATGCATATTGCGTTGGTCATGGAACGGATCGAGACCTGGCGAGGCGGAGCGGAAACTTCCACGCTGCAATTCGCCCATCATCTGGTCAGCCTGGGCTGCCGGGTAAGTATCGTTACGGCGTCGTATACGCCATCAACGCCGCTTTATACGGTCGTTCCGATCCGGGCTAATCGTCTCTTGCGGGGGCTGCGAACCTGGCTGTTTGCCCGGCGGGCGGCGGCGTACGTTCGCCGCGAGCAATTCGATATCGTGCACTGCATTACACCCTGTCCGGCCGCCGATGTTTACCAGCCGCGCGGCGGGACGGTTCCGGAGACGTTGGCCCGCAACCTGGCGTTGCGGCCGCTGGTGCGCCGCGGTTTGAAAGTTGTGGGGCAAAAGAGCAGTCTGAAATACCGGGTGATCGGCGGGTTGGAGCGCCGCTTGTTGACCCGCCGGCCGCCGCCGATGGTGATCGCCATTTCGCAATATGTCCGCGGGCAACTGATGCGGGATTACGGCCTCGACTCGGATTCGATCCGCGTGATCTTTAACGGCGTGGACCCGGACCCCGTCGCTCCCGCGCAACGGCGGGAGGATCGGTGGCGGATACGGCGGCAATACCACCTGGCCGACGACGATGTCTTGCTGCTGTTCGTGGCCAATAATTTCAAGCTCAAGGGCGCGGGACGGCTATTGGAGGCCTTGGCGACGTTGCGAAAAAATGACGATGCCGGGCAATTCGCGCAAGTGCGTGCCCTGCTGGCCGGCCGCGATGATCCGGCGACATACATCGCCCAGGCCCAACGACTGGGCCTCGCGGATCGGGTGATTTTCGCCGGCCCGACGCAGCGGATCCACGCTTTTTATCACGCGGCGGACGTATTGGTTCACCCCACGTATTATGATCCGTGCAGCCGCGTCGTGTTGGAGGCGATGTCGGCGGGTCTGCCGGTGATTACCACGCGATTCAACGGTGCGGCGGAATTGATCCGCGACGGCCGGGAGGGTTACGTTATCGAATCGCCGGACGATACGAATATATTGGCGGAGCGGATCGGCCGGTTTACGGATACGGAGCATCGACAGGCCTGCGCCGCGCGAGCGGTTCTGGCGGTGGAGGATTGCACGATGCGCCGACACGCCGAGCAGGTTGTCGCGTTGTATGAGGAGATCATGCGAGCAAGGAAGAAACTTGTGTAGTGTGACGGCTGGCATGGGCAGGTCTTTGTCCCGCCGGAGCGGGACCAGGGTTTGCCCGTGCTTTTGAGGCCGAGGAGTAGAGCACGAATATCCCCAAACAAGTTGGAACTTCCTGTGTTACCTTTCTTTGGATGCGCCGGATACACTGGGCCAAACGGAAAGGGGTTACTCGATGCATGTAGGACAGGTTATGTTGGTTCTCTTGGCCTGGCTGGGTGGATACCTTTGCGGATCGATCCCCTTCGGGCTGTTGATCGGCCTGCTCAAAGGCGTGGACATCCGCACAAAGGGCAGCGGTAATATCGGAGCGACGAATGCCGGGCGTGTACTGGGTAAACCGTACGGCCTGGTCGTGTTCGCGTTGGATGGGCTGAAGGGCTTTTTGCCCACGGTGCTGTTCGGGATGTTGTTGCGGTCAAAATCTTCGGGGGAGACATTGGACGCGACGGCGTTTGTGCTTTGGGTGGTGATGGCCGCCGCCTGTGTCGTGGGGCACATGTTTCCGATTTTCCTTAAATTCAAGGGAGGCAAGGGCGTCGCGACCTCGCTGGGGGCGGTATTGGGCGTGTATCCCTTCCTGACCTGGGCCGGGCTGCTGGGCTTCGCATTGTGGATCGTCCTGACCTTGACCTCGCGATATGTCTCCGTGGGGTCGATGGGGGCGGCCACGGCATTTCCGATCTTGTTTACACTGCTGGCCTCTTATCATCACGCGGCCTGGGGGTCGTTTCGGCAATTATGGCCTCTGTATGTATTCAGCATCGGGCTTGCGGTTCTGGTGGTTTATCGCCATCGAAGCAACATTCGCCGACTACTGACGGGCACGGAATCGCGCATAGGGGCCGGGCGAAAAGACGCCACTCCCTCCGAACCGAACCCAATGAGCCAACCATAAACATGCAATCCGGAAAAATTGTTGAAGGGATTTCCGCCCTTCGTTCGTCATTCTTGGGGAAAGTGTTTTTGGCTATCCCCAGAGTGAAAATGTTGCATTAATAATGCATCCTTATCCTTGACGCGGGGGCGGATGCAGGGCATAGTGGCCGCACTACGTTGGGTTTCAGGAATAATTCGCGAAGATGAGGCGAAACGATGGCGATGGATGTCAAACAGATCGGCGAATTGGTGGCCCGGGAGAGCGCCCCGGTCCGGGCGGTGATCGACGAGGTGGGCAAGGTTATCGTGGGCCAGCGGTACATGGTCGAGCGGCTGGTCATCGGCTTGCTGGCCAATGGGCACGTCCTGCTGGAAGGCGTGCCCGGGCTAGCCAAGTCGCTGACCGTGACCACCCTGGGGCGGACGGTGCAGGCCAAAGCGCACCGCTTGCAGTTTACCCCGGACCTGCTGCCGGCCGACCTGATCGGCACGCAGATTTATAATCAGCGGACGGGCGAGTTCACCGTGCGCAAGGGGCCGATCTTCGCCAACATCATTCTGGCCGACGAGATCAACCGAGCCCCGGCCAAGGTGCAATCCGCCCTGCTCGAGGCGATGCAGGAACGGCAGGTGTCCATCGGCGACGTGACCTACCCGCTGGAGGAACCGTTCCTCGTTCTGGCCACGCAGAACCCTCTGGAGCAGGAAGGAACCTATCCGTTGCCCGAGGCCCAGGTCGACCGGTTCCTGCTCAAACTCAAGATCGACTATCCGAGCAAGGAAGAGGAGCGGCGGATCGTCGACCGGATGGCGTTCACCAAGGCGGACGGGCAGGTCCAGGCCATCCTTAAACCGGAGGATATTCTGCGTCTGCGCGGGGTCGTCGATGAGATTTATGTGGACGACAAGATTCGCGATTACATCATCGAGCTGGTTTTCGCGACCCGCGACCCGGCCGCCCACGGATTGAAAGATATGGCCAACCTGATCGAATACGGCGCGTCGCCGCGAGCCTCGATCGCCCTCACCCTGGCGGCCAAGGCCCACGCCTTCATGCAGGGCCGCGGCTATGTCACCCCGCAGGATGTCAAGAGCATCGGCCTGGACGTGCTCCGCCACCGGGTGATCCTCAGCTACGAGGCCGAGGCCGAGGAAATGGGACCGGAGGACGTGCTGAAGAAGGTATTCGACCATACGCGCGTACCGTAGTTGAGACGGAGGGACGGAGAGAAGAAGCGACCGAGAAAAAAATCAGCACACCTCGGTTCCCTCCGTCGCTCCGTCTCTCTATCTTTTTGTCAGCCTCGCCGCGAGGATGAAGTGAGGATTCCGGAAAATGGCCGCTGACCAGCGCGAAAACGACCGAACGCGAGAACTGCTCCGCAAGGTGCGGCGGATCCACGTGCGCGCGGAGCGGCTGGTCAATGATGTGGTGCTCGGCGAATATCGCTCGGTGTTCAAGGGGCGGGGGATGGAGTTCGACGAGGTGCGCGAGTATGTGCCCGGCGACGACGTGCGGACCATCGACTGGAACGTCACCGCCCGGACGGGTTTCGCCCACGTGAAGCGCTACATCGAGGAGCGGGAGATGACCGCCGTGCTGCTGGTGGACCTCTCGCTGTCCGGAAGGTTCGGCAGCACGCACCAGTTGAAAATCGACCTGGCCACCGAAATCAGCGCGGTCCTGGCCTTTTCCGCGATCAAGAATAACGACAAGATCGGGCTGCTGATTTTCACCGACCATGTGGA
>CAZXSA010000228.1:0-7962 GCA_964642815.1 uncultured Planctomycetales bacterium
ATGGCCAGAGCTATTCGCGGATCGGGTTTGCGAAATTCCTCCTGTCGGTAACCTTCGACGGCCACCAGCCGCCAGCGGGCGAACAAGACCGCGCACATCGCCTCGGTATGCTCGTGCGGCTTGTTGGTTAAAACAGCCAGGAGGATATTGCGCCGGATCAATTCATCGAGCAATTCAGAAATGCCTGGATAGAGTCTGACTTTGTTAAGCCGGTTGATCTGGTAGTGTTCGCGGACGAGGGCGATCATTTCATCGAGATCAATATCGGCCCGTTCGGTGATGGCCCGCTTACAGAGCATGGGCATGCCTTCGCCGATCCAAGGGCGAACCTCTTCATCCGGCCGGCGTGGCAGGCCAAACGCCTCCAGACCGGCGTTGACCGCATCCGCGATATCCGGCAAGGTGTCGGCCAGCGTGCCGTCGAGATCGAAAATAATACCCTTTGTCCGCATGAGGATCATCCGCTCCTTGATCTTCAAACCAAAAGATAAATCCGGGGGGCAAATATAGCAGAGGTGTGGCGGACGAGACAAGACTCTACATCGGAGGATATATTTGACTGCCGCTGAAGGTTGCCACCTCGGCGATTAAAGATCTTTTCCGAAACCCTCCGTGAGCTTCGTGACCTCCGTGATGGAAATCCTTACTCTCTGCTGGCCAATTCGATATTCGGGTGATTGACGAAACGGACATCGGTGCCCGCGCTGACCATTCGGCCAAGACGGATGGCGTCCCAGTTGGCCAGCCGAAAACAACCGTGCGAGCCGGTTTTCCCGATGAGCTCGGGATTGGGCGTACCGTGGATACCGTATCCCGGCTTGGACAGGCCGATCCAGAAGCGCCCGACAGGGTTGCGCGGGCCGGGAGGAATGTTGATGGTTCCGGAAATTTTTTCTTTTACTTCTGGCCACATTTTAGGGTCGAACGAATAGTTCGGATCGGGCACGGCACAAACCACGCGGGCTTGGCCCGAGGGCATCCTGGCCTTATCGGCGGCCACCGAGCAATGAAACAAGGCCACGAGCCGGTCCCTCCCGTCGATAACCCGGATTACTTTTTCGGATAGGTTAATCTCGATCCGTTGGGCGGAGACGCCATCGACATACTCCTCGACGGCGGGGACGACAATTTTGCTACCGGCCTTGAGCGCGTTGATATTGACGCCGGGGTTAAGGGTGGCCAACAGGTGACGGGCACAGTGGAACTTCTCGGCCAGGACAGCGTCGAGGGAATCGTGGCCGAGGAATCTTAGCTTGCTCTTGGCCAGCCAGCTCTTGGGGGTCGGGCCGATTTCCTGGAAGTCGGCCGCCTGGATGGTGTAGCGGGCAATGGCGTTGTCCGGGGCGATTTTCAGGGCGTCGGAGGTGGCCTTGTCGAGTTCACCGGTCTGGGCCAGCCCGTGTACCCGCTGGAATTCGCGGGTAGCCAATTTCGTCTTGAAGCCGATTCGCCCATCGATAACCCCGGGCGAAAAACCGACGCGGTCGAGGGCTATCTGCCAGGCCAGCGCACGGCGCAGGGTTTCTTCCGCCTGATTAGCCCAGGCCGTGCCGGCCGTGGCGGTCAAAACCGAAACCATCCCGAAAACCAAACGAAGGCCGAACCTGTGTGTATTGTTCTCGTTTCGAGCCATAATCCAACCCTCGACATATTCTATCCGCAAACGCCAATCTTGAAAGCTATCGACCAAATCCGGGCGTTTTCTGGCGGGGATTTTGGACATAGGAAGAAAGGCTAAACCAGCCATCACGCTACGTCACCGCGGTTCAAACTGGCCCAGCCAGTAACAGGCTAATGGCGCGGGTATCTTGAGGATGGCCAACGGGCTTTCTCCTTCATCTTTTGTCCCTTTGGAACAGTTCACCGAAACCACCGCGAAATCGGCCATATCCCGGGTAATCACATAGGCTCGTGAGATCTTTTTTTGCCCGCAGAGCAAGCGCAATCCTTTCAAATCCCGCAGGGCGACGCGCGCTTGAGTATACTTTACCTCGAAAGGAATTATTTGATTTTGAGCCTCCGCCACGATGTCCACTTCGTAATCCTGCTTGCCGCGCCAGTAAGAGAATCCAATACTGGTCGAATAGAAACGAGCGAATACATGCTTGAAGAAAGCCGTTTCGACGGCTGCGCCCAGTTTGACGGTATCCTCGATCAGGGATTTACCTTTTAAGAGAACAGCTCCCGCGATGGCGGGGTCGGCCAGGTAAACCTTGTATCGCGCCCGTAATACCTCCTTGCCGTAACCGAAGGGCGGCAACCTGTAAATCAGGTGGGCCGCCTCAAGAAGGTCAAGAAAACCGTGAGCAGTTGGCTTCTTGACCCCCAAGTTCTCGCAGAGCGTGGTCATGTCGAGGATCCCGCCGTCGTGCAAACACAGATACAGAAAGGTTTTTTCCAGTTCGAGCACGCGACGAACACCATAGAGTGCGGTCATATCACGCTTAAGCATCTTGTCCAAGATATCCTCACGGAGCAGCTTTTGGGCCAGGGAAATGTCCTCCACAAGAGCCGTCTGCGGAAAGCCGCCGCGCAAGAGATATTCGTGGAAGTGCGCGACCAGCGGCCGAGCAACCTCCGCTACGCGTATACGCTCGGCATCCGACCAAGAGAACAACTCCGTCAGCGCGGCCACCGGCGGCAACGAGGGTATTTCAATCTTCTTGATCCGCAGATATTCGTAAAACGAGAGGGTGGGCATCTTGATGGTATACCATCGACCAACGCCGGATTCCGGATTCTCCACACTCAGCGGAATAGCCGAACCGGTCACGGCGATCCGACGCTCTTTTTCGAAATCCACCTGATGTTTGAGCCAAGTCCGCCATTCCTTGGAGTATTGAATCTCGTCGAGAAAAAGAAATTCGGTGCCCCCGGTTCGTGGTTGCATTTCGCGCCAGATCCGCAGCAATCCATCCAAACCGACCAACTTTAACAGCGGATGATCAAAAGTCGCGTACAGAATATTCTCCGGACGCACATGGTTATCGAGCAACGCCTGTATGGCTTGGAGCAGCAATGTGGTCTTGCCAACCTGCCTCGCTCCGCTGAGTAAAACCGCCCGTCTGGCTGGCGGATTCGTCAGCCATGTATTGAGTTCAGAAAAACAGGAACGCTTCCAAGACGGGAGGCCGGGAACAACTGGATGGTTCCACCAGGGGTTGTATTGACGAAGAACCGCAAAACACTCTTGCTGGCTTGTGTTCATAGTTTATTTATCCAATAAACATCCAATAAGCATATTATACTTATCTTAATCGACAATAATAAGCAAGTCTATTATTCTCACGGGCTGATTTCGGACGATCTAAAATGGTTTCAGCACCATTCGGATTATATTATTAATTTAATATATCTACTTCAAGTGTCCTACATTGCGTCCTTGTCTCACGGAAAACAATCTATAGATTTTGTAGCCCACGATGGTCGGTTGAGAATCCGCGTACTAAAATCGGGACAAATCAACGGCCGATGGGCAACTCGTTACCATCGGCAAAGGTTTTGTGAAAAAAAGAACTCTAAACAGGATTTTCAGGAGGCCGACACATGTCCGAATCATGCTGCCCACAGTTACAGGTTGGCGACCCCGCCCCGCCGTTCAGCGGGCAAGCGGTCGTCGGTTCGCAATTCGTCAACGTGTCCTATGCGAATGGCACTTTGACGGTCGGGGACGAAAAAGTCACCGGCAAATATGTGGTGTTGTTTTTCTATCCGCTCGATTTTACCTTCGTATGTCCGACGGAAATCATCGCTTTCAGTGATCGCATCGACGAGTTCGAGAAGATCGGGGCGAAAATCGTGGGGGCTTCGGTGGACAGTCACTTTACCCACCTGGCCTGGAAGAATACGCCGCGCAATAAGGGCGGGCTGGGTGAAATCAAGTTCCCGCTGCTGTCCGACCTGGGTAAGGACGCGGCGTGCAGTTATCGCGTGTTGCTGAAGGGTGGAATCGCCGCGCGCGGGCTGTTCATCATCGACGACAAGGGCATACTTCAGTCGTACACGGTCAACAATCTGGGCGTCGGTCGGAACGTCGACGAGGTGCTGCGTTTAATCCAAGGTTATCAGTTCGTGGCCGAACACGGCGAGGTTTGCCCGGCCAACTGGAAGCCGGGAGCCAAGACCATGAAGCCGGACCCGACCGGCTCGCAAGCCTATTTCAAGGATGTTAAGTAAAACAAGGTATAGCAGGCGGTCCCGCCGTCCCAGCGTAAAAGGACGCCTGTTGATTATGAATCCAACCAGCCCCCGGCATGAAGGACTGTTTCAACACGTACGTCGTGTCGGGGGCTGTTTTTATTCATCGAGCAGACCGGGCGGGAGGGGTTGGCCGACGGTGCCTTCCTGGCCGGCAGTGGCGCTGAGGAGTTTCTGATAATCCTTGCGGGTCGCGGCCCAGAAGGTCTTGACCGACCGGCCGGCAACACGAAGGGCGGCGACGGCGTTGCGGGCGGCGAAGGCAGCATCGGCGGCGGCATCGTCAATGCAACGGGCGGCGGCGGCGGATGAGGCGGCGGCCGCGGCCCGGGCAGCCTCGGCGGCCCCGGCGGTGGCGACGACGGGGGTTTCGTCGGCATAGGCGGCCTTCAGCGAGGCCACCCGCAGCGAGCGAATACGCGACAAGGCCCGCGACAATGACGGGCTGGGAGCCTTGGCCTCCGCGCCGCCGGCCATGGCCTCGGCCATCAGCAGAGCCTTCTCGACGCGCGGATCGGTATTGAGCATCTGCACGCGACGAGCACAACGACAGGCCCAGTAGACGATCGCCCGTTGCGGTAAATGGCAAAGTTGATTGCGAACGGAGGCCAGGTCGATCGACTCCTCGGCTTCATGGGTTTCGGCGGCCAAAGGAATCTCGTCGTAAGCGGCGGGACCGTCCCGCAGTGCATCGGCCAGTTCGCCGGCGCCGGCGTAACGGTGCCCGGGCTTTTTCTCCAGACATTTGCCGATAACGCCGGCCAGCCAGCGGGGGATATCCTCGCGATATTGGCGGGGATCCGGCGGTTGCTCGGAAATCTGCTTGAGCATCAGGGCCAGCGGGCTGGCTTCCTCGGCCTCGAAGGGTACATGCCCGGTCAGCATCTCGTACAACGTGGCCCCAAGGGCGTAGACATCACTGGCGGGCGTCACCCGCTGTCCCCGGCATTGCTCGGGGCTCATATAAGCGGGCGTGCCGATCTGTTGACCCACGCCGGTCAGCCAGGTCGTCCCCTCGAGCATCAGAATCGTACCGAAATCGGCAACCTTGACCCGGCCGCCACCGTCGAGCAGGAGATTGGAGGGTTTCACGTCGCGATGGACCATGCCCATTCGATGGGCCACGGCGATACCGCGGGCGGCTTGAAGAATCATATCCACCGCTTCGGCGACAGGCACAACCGACTGCCGGACGCGTAGGTCATTCAACCGATCACGCAGGCTGCCGCCGGTAACCAATTCCATGATGATGGCGGACGTATCGCCCATCTGAAAGAATTCATAAATCCGCACAACGCTTTCGTGTCGGATGCGGGCCATGCTTTCCACTTCGCGCTTGAATCGGGTGCAGTAATTCGCATCGGCCTGATACTGCGGCTTGAGGATCTTGAAGGCCACATCGCGACCGTTTTCGGTATCGACGGCGGTGAATACGCGGGCCATCCCCCCCTCGCCGAGCAGGCGACCGATTCGATAATGGCCGAGACAGCTACCCTCGGCGCAGCTCAATCGCGTCGGGGTCGAGCTTTCCCCTACGCCGCGCCGGCCCATCACTACCCGCAGGTCATCGAGAATCGGCGTATCCCGCGGATCGTCCAGCCGCCGTCGGCATTCGGCGCAGGCATCCAAATGCCGGGTAACATCGATCAAGCGGTCTTCGGGCAACCGGCCTCGCCGAAAAGCGTCGATCGTCTCGTCCGAAAGGCAAACAGACATTGGCGGATCCCACCTTTATCGCACCGGGACCGTACGCCCGGTAAACATCCTTCAGCATACCTGTTGCCCTCATGGATTCCAAACCCAACCCTATACGGGGATTTGTTACGGGTGCATCCGAAGAAAGGTGGCACAGCAGATTCCGGCTTGCATGGTAATGGTCGTACGATGCTTCGCGGCGGTCAATATACGGGCAGACCCTCGTCCCGCCACGAAATGACTCGGGCTTGCCCTGCCACCGCCCGCAATCTCGGCATCCAAGCGGCCATGAAACAATATCACCGTTAGCGATCGCTATCGCGCAGGCGATGGTCTTGCGGCTTGAGGTCGGTTTTGTGCTTGCCGAAACCGATGTGATTCGGGTTGTATTCGCCCACCAGATCGACCTTGCGATCCGGCCGGATTTGCTCTTCCATCTTCAATGCCCAATAGCAGGCGTTGATCACCAGCCGACGAAAGCCTTCGTTCTTCAGATCATCCGCATGCCCCATGGTGGTCGTGAACACCCGCGAGGGTTTGCCCTTCTCGCCCGTATAGGTTTTCGTCCAGGCGATCGGCACCAGTTCCATATCCGGCTTGGGCGTATCGTCCGGATTCATGCCAACGAGCACCTGGCCCATGACCAGCGGTTTGCTGTCACCGCTCAACGTGTTAATCCCATACACATCCGACGGGCCCCAGATATCCTTCACGCCCCGTAGAATGGGATGATCCTCCATGCCTTTGGCAACCACGCCCCGCGTGCTTTCCTTCTGGTGCTTACCGTAGTGGTTGATCCAGGTCTCGCCGAGCACCTGGCGGCCGAACCCGCCGGCGAATCCCTCCTCCTTGTTGCTGAAATCATATTTCGCATAGGTCTTGTGCTTCTCGAAACGGAATGCGTGGGTGGCGGTGCGTAAACCCACGATCGGCCTGCCCGAATCAATATAATCGAGGATGTGTTTCATCTGCTCGTCGGGCAGGTCGCGAAAACGGGTGAAGATCACCATCAGGTCGGCCTTTTCCAGCACTTCCAGGCCGGGGATGTTGTCGTTCTGCTGTGGATTGATGGTGCCGTCGGTTCGATCGATCGCAAAAAGGACGGTGCATTTGAAGCCATGATGCCTGGCCATGATTTTCGCCAGTTGCGGCATAGATTCTTCCGAGCGGTACTCCTCGTCGCCGGTGACGAAAACGATATGCTTGCCCTTGCCCGGCCCGTCGAAACCATCGTACACAATCCCCGGTTCGGCCGCCTGGGCAAAAGAAGAAAACGGACAAAGAGCACACACTACTGCGGCAATCTCGATTGCTTTCCTCATCACAATGGTCCTTTCAAGTTAATCCATCACCGATATACCAATCCTTCCCTCCTTTTCCAGATAACCCTTATAACCGAAAATCAACTACCTCGCTTCTTCTCTTTCTGTTGTTCCCGACACCAATCCATAGCTTCCTCTTGTAACTTTTTAAGAAATGCTTCGGAGCTACTGCTACTGGGGTTTTGATATGCAGTTTTGAATTGAGTTAAGAAGATAGGATCAGCTTCAGCTTTTTTTTGCAGAAATCGGCCGGTATCAGCAAGGAATTCAATTCCCGAGACAAAATCAAACCATCGCCAACCAATACCATCAGCGTATAATCGCGAGAAAAATCCACCTCGGTGCATGTAAAGGAGTGTCCACTGGTGAATGCACGGAGCCCTATTGTATTTCTGAATAAACTGCGAAACCGGCCCTTCCCTGATATCCCTTTTAAAATCGCCACCGATACCGAGAAATCCAAAATGCCATCCTTCGACCGTTGCTCCGCAAAGAACGCAGATCCGCCCGTGCCTGCCGCAATCAGCGCCCAATTCGATGATCGCTAACAACAGAATCGGTATACCTGTCCACAGAGCGATCCTTCGCGCCCGTTTGCTGGTCAGAAACGTCACGAACGGATGGCGCAGATCCTTGAGCCAGGTCGTTGGATCGGCCGGATCGAACGGAAGACCGCACTCCGGGCAGGTAAATGTCCGCAATCCGAATAAATCATATTTGCATTCCAGGCAGTAGATATGCTGATCGA